>CASFDQ010000040.1 GCA_949293385.1 uncultured bacterium
TTGCACGCAGGGGATATTATGATATATCCGAAGCGTACAAGTCTATGCACTTAATATGATTGAACCGCCGTGTACCGAACGGTACGCACGGTGGTGTGAGAGGTCGGCTACTCAACTAATGGGTAGCCTCCTACTCGATTACAAAGTAGAAATTCGTTTCCCAGGCGGGAAGATACGGGTAATGCCGCATATAGATCTTATATTCGGGACTAAATTCGTGAACCTTAAGCGGTATCGAAAAATAATCGTTGCTTTTGTGATAGGCCGAAATAAGCATTTTCGGCTTATCTCTTTTTATCGTTTTTTCACCGCCGATTATTGCGTCTAGTTCCTTTCCTTCAACGTCGAATTTTATATAATCAAATTTCGTGTTTTCGGATAAGCTGTCTATAGTCACCGATCTAATAAGGTCGTTACCGTCGGCGGAAGAGCCGCGGGAGGCTTTAAGCGAGAAGGGAATAGTGTCGCAGCTGTCCGAAACGGCCGCATTTATTGCTTCGATATCGATTCCCTCGGTGTTTCGTAAAAGCTTAGAAAAATTTTTCGGATCGGGCTCTACGGCCGTTATGTGACCGGGGGTTCCAACGCGCCTTACAAAGTCTAAAACTGTATCACCGTTATATCCGCCCAAATCTAAAAAGTTATCACCCGCTTTAAGCTTCAGTATATCTTCAACGGCTTCATCTTTCGGAATTTCGCAGGCGAATAAATGCTCTATATTTCCGTCAAGCTTATAAAGTACGGTCTGTTCGAAAACCGACCTTGAACGCTCGTCGCTAAGAAGGGAATAGGCACGAAACAACTCATCGGCGTGCTTTCGGGCAAATTCAAGATTAAATATTTCGTTCCCGCAAACGGGTACCTCGGGGGCGAAAAGCGTATGCGTCTTCATTATGCTTTTAACGTTTTCTATAACCTCCGGTCTGTCAGAACCGAAGGAAAGAAGAACGATAAAATCGCCGAAAACCTCTTTTGCCCCATCGAAGCTCATAACCTTAAAGCCTCTGAAATACCGCTCGCGTACGAAGCCCGAGCTTGCAAAAACTCCGTTGATCTTTATTCCGAGTCTATTACATTCGTCGAGGATTTTATCGGCTCCGTTACCCGTGCCGTATAGAAGTATCGGCTTTTCTTCGGTTTTAAGTTTTGTCCAGATATCGGTCATTTTGTCACCTGATAAGCAATTCGCTCTTCTCCGTTTTCGAGATAAATGGTACCGCATTTTACAAATCCCGATTTTTCAAGGGCCTTTTGCATAACGATATTATCCTCGTGGGTATCTATTTTAATATTGTTGCAGACCTCGAGACAAAAATCAACGATAAGCTTAAGCATACCGCGCTTTTTGCCGCGGGACGCTACCCTGTGTATGACCGAGTAGGGAAGCTCGTTTAGCCAGTTGCCTTTTATATATTCGTAGGTAGGATCGGGTCCTTCGGAAAAGAAAAACGCTCCTTCGGTAACCTCGTCTTCCTTCAAAATATAAAGCTTTTGCCTTTTTATATCTTCGCACAGCAGTTGTTTTGAAGGATAACCGCCCGCCCACTGCGTTGGATTTCCGTTTTCCGCCATAAAGGCCCTTGCGGTTTCATAAACCGCAAGGATCTCGGTAAGATCTTCGGCGGAAGCCTTTTTTATATTCATTAGTCAAGCTCCTTTTTGCCTGTATAAAGCTCGTAGTAGCGACCCTTTAGCTTCAGCAGCTCATCGTGGTCTCCGCGTTCTATAATTTCTCCGTTTTCAAGTACCATTATAGCGTTGGAGTTTCGAACGGTTGAAAGTCTGTGAGCAATAACGAAGGTCGTGCGATTCTCCATAAGTCTGTCCATACCGTGCTCGATATGACGTTCGGTTCGGGTATCGACCGAGCTCGTTGCTTCATCGAGTACCAGTATCGGAGCCTTTGATAAAGCGGCACGGGCAATGTTTAAAAGCTGACGCTGACCCTGAGAAAGATTGGCGCCGTCACCCGCTATCATAGTATTATATCCGTCTTCAAGTCTCGTTATAAAGGAGTGAGCACTTGCGGTCTTTGCCGCCGCAATGACCTCCTCGTCGGTAGCGTCGAGCCTGCCGTAACGAATGTTTTCCATAACCGTTCCGGTAAAAAGGTGGGTGTCCTGAAGCACCATTGCGATATTCTTTCGAAGGACTTCTCTCGGATACTCCTTAATATCCTTTCCGTCTATGGTAATAGAGCCGTCTTCGATATCGTAAAAGCGGTTTAAAAGATTGGTTATCGTCGTTTTGCCTGCTCCCGTAGAGCCTACAAAAGCGATCTTCTGACCGGGCTTTGCATATAGCGAAATGTTTTTAAGAACGGTCTTTTCGGGGACGTATCCGAAGCTTACGTTATCAAGTATAACGTGTCCCGTGATCTCGGTATTGTTTTTGCTTTCGGGAGCATCCTCGGGCTCGGGATCCATATCCATAACCGCAAATACTCTCTCTGCACCTGCAAGAGCCGAGAAAACGGCGGTCATCTGCTGAGATATCATATTTATCGGCATACTGAACTGCCTTGAATAGTTGGCGAATACGGTGAGCGCACCGGGAGTAAAGGAGGTAGTGCACATCATAATACCGCCGATACCTACCGTTATGGCGTAGCTTATCTGGCTTGTATTTCCCATGATCGGGCCCATAATGCCGCCGTAAAACTGTGCCTTAAACTGCTTGTCTCTGAGATCGTCGTTTAAAAGCTCGAACTCTTCTTCACATATCTCTTCGTGGTTGAATACCTTAACGACCTTCTGACCTGTGACAGTTTCTTCAATATATCCGTTTACGGCACCGAGGGCTGCTTGTTGACCGGAATAATACTTTCGGGAGGCCTTTGCGATAGTTGCTCCTCCGATAGCGAAAATAGGAATAAAGGCTACGGTAATAAGAGTCAGTATCCAGTTGGTGGTAACCATAAAGAAGAAGGTTCCTATAAGGGTGATCATTCCCGAAATGAGCGAGGTAAGGGAATGGTTGAGCATCATATCGATATTATCGACGTCGTTGGTAAAACGGCTCATAACCTCTCCCGTGGGATTTTGGTCGAAGTATTTTATCGGCAGGCTCTGAACCTTCTTAAAAAGATCGTTTCTTATCTTTTCGAGGGTGTTCTGGGTAACCGATAGCATAATTCTTGCCTGAAGATAGTTACATATTATTCCCACAAGATAAACGCAGAAAAGAATGATGATCGCCGTTAAAACGTAGGTGAGTATTTCGGCAAACCTTCCGCCTGCCATAAAATCGTTTACAAATGAGATCTCGGTAATTCCTTCAATTACTTCATCGGCCTTAACCGCCATAAGTCCCGAGTTTTCTATAGTTGTTGGTTGCTGTGCGATACGGTTGATGATGGGCAGAAGAGAAAAGGAGCCGATAAGAGAGGTAACGGTTGAGGTAAGCATACAAAACAGTACGAGTATAAACTTAGGCCAGTGCTTACCGAAATAGGTGAAGAGCCTTTTTATGGTGTTTTTGGTCTGCTTCGGCTTTCCGCCGCCCATACCGGGCCCTCCGGGGCCTCTTCTCGGTCCCATCATAGGACGCTTTTGGGGACCCGACTTAGATGATGAATACTGCTTTTGAAGTTGTTCAAGTGTTCTCTTGCTCATATCCGTCAGGCCTCCTTTTTATCCATTTGAGAAAAGAATATTTCCTTATATTCTTCGTTGCTTTCGAGCAGCTCGCTGTGAGTTCCGATTCCGGTTATCTCGCCTTCGTTCATTACAACGATCATATCGGCGTCCATAACCGAGGTGATGCGCTGGGCGATTATGATCTTGGTAGAATCCGAAAGCTCGCTGGAGAAAGCTTCTCTTATGCGCTTTTCGGTGGCGGTATCGACCGCACTGGTAGAGTCGTCGAGAATTAGTATTCTGGGCTTTTTAAGAAGAGCTCTTGCGATACAAAGTCTCTGCTTCTGTCCGCCCGAAACGTTTACGCCGCCTTGCTCTATCACGGTATCGGACCCGTCCTTAAAGGAATCAATAAAGGGGGAGGCCTGCGCATAGTCGGAAGCGAGTTTTATCTCTTCTTCGGTGGCGTCCTGATCGCCCCATTTAAGGTTTTCCTCTATCGTTCCCGAAAAAAGAACGTTTTTCTGAAGCACCATACCGACTCCCTCGCGAAGGTTATAAAGCGAATAGTCCTTAACGTTTATTCCATCGACGAGGATCTCGCCCTCGTCGGTATCGTAAAGTCTCGGTATCATCGAAACGAGAGTCGTCTTGCCGCATCCCGTCGAGCCTATTATTCCAACCATCTTTCCTGCAGGTATAGTGAGATTTATCTTATTTAAAACGGGTTCCTCGCTGTTTTTATGGTATCTGAAGGTAACGTTTTTAAACTCTATCTCGCCTCTGTCGACCGTATTATCTTTAAATTCTGCGAGCTCGTCGGAAAGATCTATCTTTTCGTCGAGGACCTCCGCGATTCTCTTGGCCGAAGCCATAGCGCGGGAAGAATTCATAAGCATCATAGTTACCATCATAAGAGACGAAAGTATCTGTGTAACGTAGGTTATGAAGGCCGAAAGATCTCCTATACGCATATCGCCGCTGAGTACTATATTTGCCCCGAACCATAAGACTGCAAGGGTGGTAAGGTTCATAATGATCGTCATTACGGGCGACATAAATATCATTACCTTGACGGCGCTCATACCCGCGTTTTTAAGCTCGCCGTTGGCCTTTTTAAACTTCTTTTCCTCGAAGTCCTCTCTTACGAAGGATTTGACGACACGAACGTTCGTAAGATTTTCCTGAACGGTAGAATTAAGTCCGTCGATCTTTGTCTGCATTTTAGCAAATCTTGTAAATCCGATCTTGATAATAAATGCAATTGCGATAAGCAGCAGGGGAATTGCAACAAGAAAAACGAGAGAAAGATCGGGACGCATCGTAACCGCCATTATAAGCGCTCCGATAAGCATACCGGGGGAGCGAAGGCACATACGCAGCAGCATATTAACAAAGTTCTGAAGCTGCGTTACGTCGTTTGTAAGACGGGTAACGAGGGAGCCTGTGGAAAACTTGTCGATATTGGAAAAGGAATATTTCTGAACCTTAGAAAAAACGTCCTTTCTGAGGTCTGCCGCAAAGTTTGCCGAAGCCTTTGCTCCGAAATAGGCACCTCCGACGCCGCCCACCATCATCATAACGGCCGTTATTATCATCAGGACCGTGGTACCGACGCTTGACAGTACCGTAAGAGTTTCTTCCGAGCCGCCGTTTATTATCATAGCGAGGAATTTCGGCATAAGTACTTCGCCGATAACCTCTACTATCATACAAACGGGACCTATTATAAAATAGGGAAGATAGGGTTTAACGTATTTAAACCATCTTTTCATTTTATTCTTCCTTTCCGAGTATCGATTTTAAATTTATTTCAACCTTATCAAGAATTTTCAGAAGAAGGATCCTTTCTTCGTCGGAAATGCCTTCAAAGGTCTTTTCGTCGGTTTCCGAGAAAACCTTATGTGAAAATTCAACTACCGACCGCCCCTTTTCGGTGATGGCGATCTCGTTAAAGCGACTGTCGTCCTTCGACGCGGCTTTTTCGATGTAGCCGTCGCTCTCCAGCTTTTTAAGCGTGACCGCTACCGCCGCAGGACTTATCTCAAAATGATCTGCAAGCTCCTTTTGCGAAACCTTAAAATCGCGACGGTTAAGGTGCATAAGCATCATATGCTGACTTCGGGGCAGTCCGGCTTTGCTCACCTTGGAATCAATAGCGCATCTGTGCAATCGGTTTATGCGCATAAGCCGACGCTGTATAATGTGAGGCGCGATAGTTTCTTTGCTCATAATTATTACCTCCGGAAAACAGTTAACCTGTTAATAATTAACACGTTAACTATTATATCACGGGATTTGGAACAGTCAACCCGTAAATCTTAAATAAATTGTTAATTAAATGAATAGTCGTATGCATACGGATGAATATTTACGGATATTTGGTAAAAAACTCTTGCATTTTCTGCATAGTGGGGTTATAATCAAGTAAATCCACCAGAAAAGGAGATAATTATTATGAAAAAGATTTTAGCACTTATTATGGTAGTTGCTCTTATGCTTACCTGCTTCGCAGGCTGTGGCGGAAACGGCGACACCGAAAATAAGGGAAGCGCCCCTGCAGGCGATAATGAAGGAACTGCAAGCGACGTTACTACCGAAGTTACCACCGTTACCGAAGGTAAGCTCACCATGGGAACCAACGCTTATTTTCAGCCCTACGAATACTACGACGGCGATAAGATCGTCGGAATCGACGCTGAGATAGCCGCAAAGATCGCTGAAAAGCTCGGCTTAGAGCTTGTTATCGAAGATATGGCTTTCGATTCTATCATTACTGCCGTATCCGAAGGCTCTGTTGACCTCGGCCTTGCCGGAATGACCGTTACCGAAGACCGTCTTAAGGACGTAGACTTCTCTATCAGCTATGCTAACGGTGTTCAGGCTATCATCGTTCCCGAAAATTCTAAGATCACCACCGTTGACGATCTTTATGCCGACGGCGCCGCTTACAAGGTTGGTGTTCAGCTCGGTACCACCGGTGATATCTACGCTACCGACGATTTCGGCGATGAGCTTGTTACCGCTTTCACCACCGGAAACGAAGCCGTTAACGCACTTCTCGGCGGAGACGTCGATTGCGTTATCATCGATAACGAGCCCGCAAAGGCTTTCGTAGCAAACAACGAAGGACTCAAGATCCTCGAAACCTCTTATGCCGATGAAGACTACGCTGCCTGCATCAAGAAGGGCAACACCGCTCTTCTCAACGCAGTTGATAAGGCTATTCAGGAGCTTATTGCCGACGGAACCATCGACGACATCGTTGCTAAGTACATCAAATAATTTAAGATCAAATATTGCTGCAAAAACAGGAATGAGCGATCATTCCTGTTTCTGTTAATCGGAGATATTTTATGAAGAAAAAGAAACTCATAATCTGGCTTACTGCGATAGCGTTAGTCGTAGCCCTCGTGGCAGGTTTTGTTGTTTTCAGTTTTATGGATTCTAAGGTTTCTCGCGAGCTTTCGGTTGCCGAGGCTCAACAGATTCTTGACAAGACCCTCGACGGGCTTCCGAAGCCAACTGCCGTAGGCGCAAATCACATATTTGAAGATCTCAGCGTTACGGTAAACGAGGTCGATTACGGCCTTGAAAAGGACGTTATTCTTTCCTGTAGCTATAAGACCCTTTCGATAGGTGACGTTATAACCGAAAATAAGCAGCAGCTTATCGATGCGGCATACGCTTATTATTACGAGGGTAGACAGGCGGGAAAAATGCAAAACGCTACCAAAATAAGTCTGGCTATGTCCGATATGATAGAAGATTTGCTTAAGGAAGCTAAACCTATCAGCGGAGACGTTACCCTCTATCTGTATGAGGTCACCGACGGAAACTTCAGTCTCTATTTAAGCGATGAAGCGGTCGATACCTTTACCGGAGGTCTCATAACCGCCAACAATGCTATAAGCGGAGTTATGAAGGCTAACTACAACGGTCGTCCCGTCGATATCACGAACAGCGGTACCCTTCGCACGGGAATCAAAGACTGCTTATCTCTTATCAATTACGATTCGCAGAAGCCTGCTACGGGAAATGCGCTCGTCCGTTGGTTTTCCGATTTTTCAGACGACTTTTACCGTAACTTCATCTATAAGGACAGATGGATGTATCTTCTTCAGGGCCTTGGTACTACCCTCGGAATTACCGCTCTTGCGGGTATAATGGGTATGATTCTCGGATTCCTTGTTGCGATAGTCCGCTGTACCAACGAAACTACGGGTAAGCTTAAGCTTATCGACGCCGTCTGCCGTTTATATCTGACCGTAGTTCGCGGTACGCCGGTAATGGTTCAGCTTCTTATAATCTATTTCGTATTGCTTCTTCCCATCGGAGTACCGAAGTTTATCTCAGCTGTACTTTGCTTCGGTCTTAATTCGGGCGCCTATGTTGCCGAAATAGTAAGAGGCGGAATTATGTCGGTGGATAAGGGTCAAAACGAGGCAGGACGAAGCCTTGGCTTCAACTATCCGCAAACTATGATAAACTTTATAATTCCTCAGGCCTTCAAAGCCGTGCTCCCCGCACTTGCTAACGAGTTTATAACCCTGCTTAAGGAATCGTCGGTTGCCTTCTATATAGGCGTTGCCGATCTTACTCAGGGCGGTCTCAAGATACGCTCGCTTACCTATTCGAACTTCCTTCCCCTTATTGCGGTAGCGCTTATCTATCTCGTTATAGTTCTCATTATGACCCGTCTTGTAGGAATTCTTGAAAGGAGGTTGCGTAAGAGTGACCGCTAATGCAGAAGTTCTTATAAAAACCGCAGACCTTCATAAGTCCTTCGGAGATAATCACGTTCTTTGCGGCGTTAATACCGAAATAAAGAGGGGAGAGGTGCTGGTCGTTATCGGACCTTCGGGCTCGGGAAAATCTACCTTTCTTCGCTGCCTTAACCGACTTGAGGAGCCTACGGGCGGTACCATTTATTTCGACGGTAACGATATTACCGACCCCAAGTGTAACATCAACATTCACCGTCAGAAAATGGGAATGGTTTTTCAGCAGTTCAACCTTTTTCCCCATATGACCGTTCTTAAAAACCTCACCGTTGCCCCGATGAAGCTTAAGAAAATGCCTAAGGAAGAAGCCGAAAAGCTTGCTATGGAGCTTTTAAAGCGCGTCGGACTTGAGGAAAAGGCCTTTGCCTATCCTTCGAGTCTTTCGGGCGGTCAGAAGCAGCGCGTTGCTATCGTTCGTGCCCTTGCGATGAATCCCGAGGTTATGCTTTTTGACGAGCCTACCTCTGCTCTCGACCCTGAAATGGTCGGAGAGGTTTTAGAGGTTATGAAGGGTCTTGCCCGCGAGGGAATGACAATGGTCGTCGTTACCCACGAAATGGGCTTTGCTAAAGAGGTCGCCGACCGCGTTGTATTTATGGCCGACGGTAATATCGTAGAAGAGGGAACTCCCGACGCGATATTCTCTGATCCGCAAAACCTCAGAACTCAGCAGTTTTTACAAAGTATACTTTAAGATCAAAAGCGCGCCGCGAGGCGCGCTTTTATCGGTACAATTGAACGTTTATCGGTTTTAATAAATAAACTTTTACGCCTGTAGCCGTGTGAGTGAAAAAAGTTGTTGATAAAAAGCGCCGATTATGTTAAAATATTCAGCGGTTTTGAGTTAACGAGGTGTTATTTTGTCGAATATAAAGGAAAATAAAATGGGCACAATGCCCGTAGGAAAGCTTCTTATAACAATGTCTCTGCCTATTATGGTCTCAATGCTTATTCAGGCCCTCTACAATATTGTAGACAGTATGTTCGTCGCGCAGATAAACGAGCAGGCTTTAACGGCTCTCGGTCTTGCCTTTCCCGTTCAGAATCTTATGATCGGCGTTGCAACCGGTACGGGCGTCGGTATGAACGCACTGCTCTCTAAATCTCTCGGTGAAAAGGACCGGAAGATGGTTGACCGCACGGCCTCCAACGGCGTCGCCCTTGCGGTCCTCGCTTCTCTCGCTTTCGTCCTATTCGGCATATTCGGTTCCCGTTTCTTCTTCTCGGTTCAGACCGATAATGAGCAGATAATTGAATACGGCACGCAGTATCTGACTATAGTCACCTGCGGAGCGCCCTTTCTATATATTCAGATAATCTTCGAACGTCTTATGCAGGCTACGGGTAAAACCGTTTATTCGATGTATACGCAGGGCCTCGGCGCTATTATAAATATAATCCTTGATCCTATTTTTATCTTTGTTTTCGGTTGGGACGTTATCGGCGCGGCTCTTGCAACGATTCTCGGTCAGGCGATTTCCTGCGTTATAGGTATAATCCTTAATCAGAAATTTAATCCCGAAGCCCGCTTTACTTTAAAAGATTTCCGTTTTTACGGTACGATAGTTAAGCGCATATATGTCGTCGGTGTTCCTTCGATGATAATGGTCGGAATCGGCTCGGTTATGAATTTTATGCTTAATAATATGCTGATAAGGTTCTTCTCCGAGACCGCCGCCGCAGTCCTTGGAGCATATTATAAGGTTCAGTCCTTTGCGTTTATGCCCCTTTTCGGTATGAATAACGGACTTATTCCGATAATCGCCTACAATTACGGAGCGGGTAAGCGCAGTCGAATACTTAAGTGTATAAAGCTGGCTGTTATCTACGCTACGGGAATTATGCTCGTCGCTATTGCCGTATTCTGGCTTATGCCAAGCCTCCTTCTCGATCTGTTTAACGCCTCGGAGCAGATGAAGATAATCGGAATTCCCGCCTTTAGAACGATCTCTTTAAGCTACGTTTTCGCGGGCTTTTGTATTGCAATGGGCTCAGTTTTTCAGGCCTTCGGAAAAGGAATGCTTTCTATGCTTGTGTCGATCTGCCGTCAGCTCATAGTGCTTGTACCTTCGGCATATTTGCTCGCACTGCTTTTCCGCGATAATATCAATATGTTCTGGCTTTCCTTCCCGATAGCCGAAGTAATGTCGATGGCTGTAACCGCATTCGGCTTCGTTTATGTTTATAAAAAAATTATAAAGCATATCCCCGACTGCAGGTAGGGGATATGTCTGCATATATAATATAATATATAAATAAATATTAGTTTTACCCGTTGACACGAGGCGTGTGCTGTGGTATAATATCGGATGGTGCGAGACACCGAGTAAGGCAAGATGCCTTTTCTATCTTTAAAACGGTACGGGATACCGGCAAGATATTAAATTTTCATAACACGAGGCGGTATACTGCCATTTTGTACGAAATTTCTATGCTTGCCAATAGGCAGGCTTTTTTTAAATGAAAGGAGACCAAACTATGAAATATTTGATAAAAGATGCTTACGCGTATATCGGTTCTTCATTTGTTTCGGTCGACCTGCTTATCGAAAAAGGTCGCTTTGTCGGTATTTCTCCCTCTATTTCCGACGGCGACGCTACTGTTATCCCTTCTAAAGGACTTGTTGTTTTTCCCGGTTTCACGGATGTTCATGTTCATCTTCGTGAGCCGGGTTTTTCTTATAAAGAGACCATTGCTTCGGGAACGGCCGCTGCTGCCCGAGGAGGATACACCTCTGTTTGCAGTATGCCTAATCTAAAACCCTGCCCCGATTCGGTAGAAAACCTCAGAGCGCAGCTTGATATTATCGAAAAAGATGCCGTCATAAACGTTTATCCCTTCGGAACCATAACCGAGGGTCAAAACGGTGAGGCTCTGTCGGATATCGAGGGAATGGCCGAAAAGGTAATCGGTTATTCCGACGACGGCAGGGGAGTTCAGAACGAAGAAATGATGCTCAGCGCCATGGAACGCATAAAAGCGGTCGATAAGATAATCTCGGCTCACTGCGAGGATAACGGTCTGCTTTTCGGCGGCTATATTCACGACGGTGAGTATGCGAGAATAAACGATCACGCCGGAATATGCAGTGAAAGCGAATGGGGACCTATAAAGCGCGATATCGAGCTGCTTAAAAAGACCGGCTGTAAATATCACGTATGTCATATTTCGACTAAAGAAAGCGTTGAACTCATCCGCAAAGCTAAGGCCGAGGGAATCGATATAACCTGCGAGACCGGACCGCATTATCTCGTTATGAACGATATGATGCTGAAGGACGAGGGGCGCTTTAAAATGAATCCCCCCATAAGAAGCGAGGAAGACCGTCTTGCTCTTATTGAAGGAATTAAAGATGGTACTATCGACGTCATCGCCACCGATCACGCGCCGCACTCGGCCGAAGAAAAATCCAAGGGCCTTGCTAATAGTATGATGGGCGTGGTGGGGATCGAAACTGCCTTTCCCGTATGCTATACTAAGCTTGTAAAAACGGGTATAATAACCCTCGAAAAGCTTGTTGAGCTATTAAACTCAAACGCAAAAAAGCGTTTTGGTATCGGAAGCGAGATCGCTCTCGGCGAAAAGGCCGATATTACGGTATTTGACCTCGACGCCGAATACGAGATAGACCCCGACGAGTTTTTGTCGAAAGGAAAAGCGAGTCCCTTTGAAGGCGAAAAGGTTTTCGGTCGCTGCAAACTGACTATGGTCGGCGGAAAAATTGTGTATAATGAAGATTTAATATAACGGAGGAAACCTAAATGGCAAAAAGAACAGACATCAAGAAAGTACTGATCATCGGCTCAGGCCCCATAGTTATCGGTCAGGCGGCCGAGTTCGACTACGCAGGTACTCAGGCCTGCCTCGCCCTTAAGGAAGAGGGCTACGAGGTCGTTCTCGTTAACTCGAACCCCGCAACCATTATGACCGATACGACTATCGCCGATAAGGTCTATATGGAGCCTCTTACCCTTGAATACATCGCAAAGATCCTCCGCTACGAGCGTCCCGATGCTATCGTTCCCGGAATCGGTGGTCAGACCGGACTTAATATCGCTATGCAGCTCGAAAAGAAGGGTGTTTTAAAGGAGTGCGGAGTAGAGCTTCTCGGAACCTCTTCTGAGAGTATCGAACGTGCCGAAGACCGCGAGCTTTTTAAGGAGCTTTGTATCTCTATCGGCGAGCCTACCATTCCTTCCGAGATCACCTACAGCATTGATGAAGCCAGAGTTGCCGCCGAAAAGATCGGCTATCCCGTCGTTCTTCGTCCTGCCTTTACCTTAGGCGGAACGGGTGGCGGCTTCGCAAATAACGAAGAAGAGCTTATTGAGATCGGTCTTAATGCCTTCAAGCTTTCTCCCGTTCATCAGGTTCTCGTTGAAAAGAGCGTTAAGGGCTATAAGGAGATCGAGTTTGAGGTTATGCGCGACTCCAACGATCACGCTATTACCATCTGCGGAATGGAAAATATCGACCCCGTCGGAGTTCATACCGGCGATTCCTTGGTCGTAGCTCCCATTATGACCTTAAGCCCCGAAGACGAAAAAATGCTAAACGATTCTGCCATTAAGCTTATAAAAGAGCTTAAGATCTGCGGCGGATGTAACGTTCAGTTTGCTTTAAATCCCGAAACGAGCGAGTATTATCTCATTGAGGTAAACCCCCGCGTTTCCCGTTCCTCTGCCCTTGCCTCCAAGGCCAGCGGATATCCCATAGCCCGAGTTACCGCCAAGATCGCTCTCGGTATGGCCCTTGAAGAGATCAAGATCGCTAATACAAACGCCGCCTTCGAGCCCCGTCTCGACTACGTTATCGCAAAGCTTCCCCGTTTCCCCTTTGATAAGTTTACTACCGCCTCTAATCATCTTGGTACTCAGATGAAGGCTACGGGTGAGGTTATGGGAATCGGTTCCAACCTTGAGGAATGTCTTCTTAAGGGTATCCGTTCTCTCGAGATCGGCGTTACTCACATTTATCATCATAAGTTCGACAATATGACCGACGACGAGCTTAAGAGCTATATAAGCGAATTCCGCGACGATAATATCTTCGCTATCGCCGAGCTTCTTTATCGCGGTGCTACTGTTGAAGAAATTCACGAGATCACCAAGATCACGGCCTTCTTCCTTGAAGCTATCAAGAATATTATCGATATGGAGCGCAGACTCAGCGAGAACGTCTTCGATTACGATACCCTCGTTGCCGCCAAGAAGATGGGCTTCTCGGACAAATACGTTGCAAGACTCTGGAAATGTGATGAGCTTGACGTCTTCGGTTTCCGTAAGGAAAAGAATCTTTTCCCCGTGTTCAGAATGGTAGATACCTGCCACACAAACGCATATATTCCTTACTTCTACTCGTCATATTCCGGCGAAAACACCTCTATCCTTACCGATAAAAAGAAGATAGTCGTTCTCGGTGCAGGTCCTATTCGTATCGGTCAGGGCGTCGAATTCGACTATTCCACCGTACACGCCGTTACGACCATTAAGAATTCGGGTTATGAGGCTATAATTATAAACAATAATCCCGAAACCGTTTCTACCGACTATACTACCGCCGATAAGCTTTATTTCGAGCCTCTTACTCCCGAGGACGTTATGAACATCATTGAATTTGAAAAGCCCGAAGGCGTTGTAGCCTCACTGGGAGGTCAGACGGCGATAAACCTTGCCGAGCCTCTTATGAAGAGGGGAGTTAAGATCATCGGTACCGACTGTGACGCTATTGAGCGAGCCGAAAACCGTGATGCTTTCGAAAAACTTCTTACCGAGCTCGGTATTCCTCAGCCCAAGGGCAAGGCCGTAACCTCTATCGAAGCAGGTGTTTCTACCGCCGCAGAGATCGGATATCCCGTACTCGTTCGTCCCTCCTTCGTTCTCGGTGGACGCGCTATGCAGATAGTTGCCAATGAAGATCAGCTTCGTCATTATCTTCAGACTGCCGTTCAGATCGACGAGGACAAGCCTGTTCTTGTTGATAAGTATATTCAGGGTAAAGAGGTTGAGGTCGACGCTATCTGTGACGGAAGAGACGTATTCGTTCCCGGAATTATGGAACTTATCGAGCGTACCGGTATTCACTCGGGCGACTCAATAAGCGTTTATCCCACCTTCAGCGTTTCCGACAAGGTAAAGGGTACCATTCTTCAGTATGCTAAGAAGTTAGGCCTCGGAATAGGCATAGTCGGCCTCTACAATATTCAGTTTATCGTTGACGAGAATGACGACGTTTATATAATCGAGGTCAACCCCCGCTCCTCCAGAACCGTACCCTTCCTTTCTAAGTCGACCGGCTATAGCCTTGCCGATATCGCTACCGAGGTAATTCTCGGTAAGAGCCTTAAGGAGCTCGGAATCTTTACGATCTATCCCGACGAGAAAAAACGCTGGTACGTTAAGGTTCCTGTGTTCTCCTTCAATAAGCTTCGCGGACTTGACGCCTATCTTTCTCCCGAAATGAAGTCTACGGGAGAAGCTATCGGCTACGACGACAAGCTTAACCGTGCGCTTTATAAGGCTCTTCAGGCTTCGGGTATGAAGCTTCAGAACTACGGCACCGTTCTTGCTACCATTGCCGATAAGGATAAGGCTGAGGCTCTGCCTCTTATCCGCCGTTTCTATAACCTCGGCTTCAATATCGAAGCAACCGCAGGAACCGCTAAATTCCTTAAAGAAAACGGTATCCGTACTCACGTACTGAAGAAGATCAACGAGGATAGCGACGAGATAATAGAAGCGCTTCGTCAGGGCCATATTGCCTACGTTATCAACACGCGTGATATTTCCTCCAGGGATCAGCTCAGCGACGGTACCGAGATCCGTCGTACCGCTACCGAGAATAACGTAACTCTGTTTACCGCGCTCGATACGGTAAACGTTCTTCTCGACGTCCTTGAAGAAACAACCCTCACCATTTCTACTATCGACGCTTAAGAGGTAAAAAATGAAACAATCCCTGTTTACTGTTCTGACTAACGAGTGTATCGCCGACAAGGTCTATAAAATGACCCTGTCGGGAGATATTTCGGATATTACTGCTACCGGACAGTTTGTTAATATTAAGCTTGACGGCTTTTATCTTCGCCGCCCCATTTCGGTTTGCGAAGCGGCAGACGGCGTTCTTACCATTATTTATAAGGCCGTAGGAAAGGGAACCGAGTATATGTCGTCCCTGTCTGAAGGCGCCGTTCTCGACGTTTTAACGGGACTCGGCAACGGTTATACTATCGAGCCTTCGGGCGACCGTCCTCTTCTTGTAGGCGGCGGAGTCGGAGTTCCTCCCATGTACGGACTCGCGAAGCTTCTTCGCAGTAAGGGAAAAGAGGTATCTGTGATACTCGGCTTTAATACTAAAACCGACGTTTTCTACGAGGAAGAGTTCAAAGCGCTCGGATGCAAGGTGTTCGTTACTACCGCCGACGGAAGCTACGGCAAAAAGGGCTTTGTCACCGACGCTGTCGGCGACGTAGGGGAGTACACCTACTTCTATACCTGCGGTCCCGAGCCTATGCTGAAAGCGCTTTATAATGCGACTGCAACCGGCGGTCAGTTCAGCTTTGAAGAGCGTATGGGCTGCGGGTTCGGCGCTTGTATGGGTTGCTCCTGCAAGACCAAATACGGTAATAAGAGAATCTGTAAAGACGGTCCCGTCCTTACCAAGGAGGAGATAATATGGTAGATACAAAAGTAACCCTTAGCGGTATCGTGCTTGATAACCCTGTTATCCCCGCATCGGGAACCTTCGGATTCGGCTACGAATTCGCCGAGATCTACGATATAAATATGCTCGGTACGTTTTCTTTTAAAGGAACTACAAAGGAGCCCCGCTTTGGAAATCCCACGCCCCGTATTGCCGAATGTCCTTCGGGTATGATAAACGCCGTCGGACTTCAGAATCCCGGTGTTGAAAAGGTAATTTCCGAGGAGCTTCCCAAACTTAAAAAATGCTTTAATAAGCCTGTAATGGCTAATGTCAGCGGCTTTGCGGTAGACGAGTACGTTTATTGCTGTGAAAAGCTCGACAAAGAGGAACAGGTCGGATGGCTTGAGGTCAACGTCAGCTGCCCCAATGTTCACGGTGGCGGAATGAGCTTCGGCGTTTCTCCCGAGGCTGCGGCGCAGGTCACAAAGGCCGTTAAGGCGGTTACCGCTAAACCTGTTTACATCAAACTTTCTCCCAACGTTACCGATATCGTATCGATTGCAAAAGCCTGCGAGGAAGCGGGTGCCGACGGTATAAGTATGATAAATACCATGCTCGGTATGCGAATTGATCTAAACAAAAAGAAGCCGATCATCGCTAACAAGATGGGCGGTTATTCGGGAAGCGCTATTATGCCGGTTGCCCTTCGAATGGTTTATCAGGTATACGAAGCGGTAAAGATCCCGATAATCGGAATGGGCGGAATTACCACCGCCGAGGACGTTATAGAAATGATGCTTGCCGGGGCTACCGCGGTTCAGGTCGGTGCCGCTAACCTTATAGAGCCCTTCGCCTGCAAAAATATCATCGAAGACCTTCCCCGTGTTATGGAGAAATATAAAATAAACTCACTTAAAGAAATTATAGGAGGCGCACACTAATGGGTAAAGACGTAATTATCGCTTGCGATTTTGCGAGCAAGGCAGATTGCCTTAATTTCCTTGACAAGTTTACAGGTAAAAAACCTTTCGTAAAGATCGGTATGGAGCTTTTCTACGCGGAAGGCCCCGAAATCGTCAGAGAGCTTAAAGCCAGAGGTCATAAAATTTTTCTCGACTTAAAGCTTCACGATATTCCCAATACCGTTAAAAAGTCGATGAACGTTCTTTCTCGACTCGACGTCGATATGACCAACCTTCACGCCGCCGGAACCATCTCTATGATGGAGGCGGCTCTTGAGGGACTTACCAGACCTGACGGAACCCGTCCTTTGCTTATCGCCGTAACTCAGCTTACCTCTACCGATCAGGAGCGTATGGAAAAAGACCTCCTTATTAAGGAGCCCATCGACAAGGTCGTTATGCATTACGCATCTAACGCCGCTAAAGCAGGCCTTGACGGCGTTGTATGCTCTCCCTTGGAGGCAGGTAAGGTTCACGAAACCTGCGGTAAGAGCTTCTTAACGGTTACTCCCGGTGTTCGCTTTGCCGACGGAGATATCGGCGATCAGAAGCGCGTTATGACCCCTGCCGAGGCTAAAAAGATCGGCTCCGATTATATCGTTGTCGGACGCCCCATTACCGCCGCAGAGGATCCCGTTGCCGCTTACGAGCGCTGCGTTGCTGAATTTGTAGACTGATACGGAGGTGCTTTTATGGCCTTGGTATACTGTAAAGAGTGCGGAAGAGAGGTATCCGACAAGGCGAAGTTTTGTCCTCAGTGCGGATTTACCTTTAAGATAAAAGGAAGAGGCTTCGCTATAACGAGTATGGTACTTGGAATAATTGCCTGCACCTATAGCCTGCCTCTCTTTATAAGAACTCTTACTTTAATGACAGACACGCTTATCGTATTTCGAAAAGAAACGGCCGAAGCTTCGGCGTTATTATCCGGCTTTATGCTTATCGTTGCGGCTTTATCTCTTATTTTCGGAATAGTTTCTGCTTCGGTTGGCTGTAAGCTAAAGAAAAGAACCGCAGGCATCACCTTAGGCGCCGTATCCTGCGCGGTTTGTATCGCCTGCATAATACTTAACGTAATAACCTTATCGGGTATGAATTAGTAAGGAGACCAGCTATGAAAAGTCAAGATAAAAATTAAGACTTAACAAGTCGACTTGCATCAAACAAAACATTGTGTTTTAGTAGTTTAAAAATAACGCGAACAAGCTTATGAGCGACATGACCTAAAGCACCGTAGTGGC
>CASFDQ010000041.1 GCA_949293385.1 uncultured bacterium
TGCGGTCATTACGTATAGCTCTTCGCAGGCGCGCTGTGCAGAAATAAGTTCGTTTATTGCCTTTTCGGTCGCATCTAAAAGGGTCAGGTACATCTGTTTATAATCTGCCATATTTTCACCTCCCGTCAGCATTATAACAAATATGCATTGCATTTGCAATGCATATTTTTCTGACTCCTTGGAATACACTATATGCAAGACATATGTATTGCGAGGTGTTGATATGGATAAATTTAAAATCCCGGTCGTTCCTGCCACAACAAATAAGACGATTCGTTTTCCGAATGACGTTATTGAAGCGGTGGAAAAAGCAATTCAGGGAAAAGAATGCACCTTTTCTGCGTTTGTGATCGCAGCAGTGCGAATGGTTCTTGAAAATATTGACGAATAGGGCATATAAAATCATAGCCGTTTTTCTTTTATAAAATATTTAATTTTATAAAGGAAGGACACAAGAGATATTAAAATTTTAGTCAAATCTCTACGGTTTTCGTTGCTCTTTTCTGTCCACTGACCACTGTCCACTAAAACAAAAAACCGACCCTCGGGTCGGTTTTCTTGTTTTAAATTAGTCGTTTACGTAGGGCAGTAATGCTACCTGACGTGCACGCTTGATAGCAGAGGTGAGCTCACGCTGATGAGCAGCACAGGTGCCGGTTGCACGGCGGGGAAGAATCTTTGCACGCTCGCTGATGAACTTGCGAAGACGGGCAACGTCCTTGTAATCGATAACCTCAACACGGTCGACACAGAAGTGACAAACCTTCTTGTGAGGCTTTCTGCGCATGGGTCTTGCTTCCATTTTGGCGCCTCCTTTAATTTATTATATAGGCATTAGATAAAATCAAAATCAGAACGGCAGATCGTCGTCGCCCTCGCCCGAAAGATCGGTGAAGTCGTTTGCGCCGGCGTTAGAGAAGGCTGCGGGAGCTTCTCCTGCGGGAGCGGCACTGTCGCGCTTGGATTCAACAAACTGAACATTGTTTGCGATAACCTCGAAAGCGGTACGGTTTTTGCCGGTTTCCTTATCGACATAGCGACGGGTCTGAATAGAGCCCTCGATGCCGATCATACTTCCCTTCTGGAAGTACTTGGTTACGAATTCTGCAGTCTGGCGCCAGGCAACGATATTGATAAAATCGGCCTGAACCTCTTCTCCTGCCTTATAGCGGCGGGAAACTGCGATAGAGAAGGATGTTACTGCGGTATTGTTTGCGGTGTAGCGAAGTTCGGGGTCGGCGGTGAGCCTTCCGGTAAGAACTACGAGATTAAACATTCCTTTTTTCCTCCAAAATTATTTCTTTGTAATCATAACGCGGAGAACACCTTCGGTGATTCCGGCAACACGTTCGAGCTCTGCGGGGAACTCGGGAGCGCTCTCAAAGGTAGTGAAAACGTAGTAACCCTCGGCCTCGTCGTCGATAAGATAGGCGAGCTTACGCTTACCCCAATCGTCAACGTTCTCGACGGTTCCGTTCTCGGCTATAAGAGCAGCAAATTTCTCCTTAAGCTCAGCAACACTCTCGTCGCCGCCTGCTACAGAGAAAACCATGCAAGCCTCATACTTAACTGTCATTTCGTTGCACCTCCTTTTGGTCAAATTGGCCCCGAATCTCGTTCGGAGCAAGGAGCTAAAGGCTATAAATTTCCATTAGCCTTAGAAGTTTAACAGAAAACTCTCCTTTTGTCAAGGAAAATTTTTATCTTCGGCTTTGCCGAGGCAGGTACACTCCGCTCGGGATGAGGGATAAGGGAAAAGAATGCGGAGTTCAAAATGCAGAATGCAGAATTAGGGATAAGGGAAGAGGGAAAAGGGGGTGCCAATTCTTATTTCAAACATATTAAAGCTCCACTGTCCACTGTCCACTGCGGCCAACGGCCGCAGGCCCTCGGCCCTAAAGTATTTTCAAAAGCTCGTCGGTTGCTCTTTCGGCATATTCGTCGAATTTACCGATATCGCGAAGGTAGAACAAAACGGTATAACGGTCGCGCAAAATGAGGCCGCGTTTAATTCCCGCAAGGATTGTTTCGCGGTCGGTAACGGCGGGCGGAACCTTCATTTTTTTACAAAATTCTTCAACCGCGTCAAAATAGGGAATATATTTTTCAATAAGTCCTTTAAGATGCGTATCCTCGGTTTCGCCGTATAACATCTTAAACATAATCGCAACAAGCCTCGTCGCCTCGCAGACCTCAAGGCCGTGAAGCTTAGGTTTATTCCCCTTTTCAACGTCGAAAAGCTCCCAGGCGTGGGCGATGATATGCTCCGAGCCCGAGGCGGGACGGGAGTTTCCTATATAGGCCATTCCAAGGCCGGTAACGAGGAAGCCGTTCATAATGTTTTCGATACATTCGGGCTTTCTTTCGGCCAGATCATAGCCGTTTTCGAGGCATTTATTGGTGGCCTCCATAACGTCGGCGACGATTTTATCACAGAAAAACTCGCCGGTATAATCTCTTGCCATTTCCCAGTCGAGCATACCGATATATTTACCGAACATATCCCCTATTCCCGAAAGCATCATATCGTATGGGGCGTCCTTCATAACGTCAAGATCGGCGATAATATATCGTGGGGTGGTGGCCTGAATGGTAGATTTTGTTCCGTCGTGGAGGATGGGAGAGCCTGCCGAAGCGTATCCGTCCATCGAGGGGGCGGTTCCGACGATTCCGTATGGAAGACCCATTCGGTAACTCGTAATACGGCAAATATCGTTAATCGAACCCGAACCAACCGCTAAAATAAGGTCGGGCAGAGGAAAAAATTCGAAAATATTCGGCTTTGCATCGAGGTCGCGGATATTAAGCAAAACCTTTCCTATGCTTTCGTAGTTGGGTAAAACCGTTTCATCGCCAAAGACAAAGGTTTTATAGTGCATATTATTTTCTTTTAATATTTCTTCAACCCGTTTTCCCGCCGCTTTATAGGTGTTTTTGTCGGCGGCAAGGTATATTCTTTTAAAATCTTTTAAAATTTCGGGGATTTTCAAAATCGCTCCCGAGGAAATTTCACAACGCTCAACAGGAGCCTTATGACTTCCCATCGTACAGGTGCAAGAAACTTCTATCATTTTAAACCCTTCTTTTCTTCTTTTTTCTTATAAAAATATACTATTAAATCCGAAAAAAGTCAATCGGGAGTATGCGGATTTAGGGATGAGGGAAAATTAGGGCCTAGGCCCTGCGTTCCCCTTATCCCTAATTCTGTCCACTGTCCACTGTCCACTGAAAAAAGACCCTTTCGGGTCTTTTTTATTTCTCTTTTACAAGAAGTACGTCGCTGCCGCGGGGGGCAAAGGATATCGCGCCTGAAATTTCGCCGTTTTTCTCTACGCTGTAGACCGAGACCGGCTTATCGGTAAGGCTGAAGCCCTCGCATACCGCCTTGCTGTCGGTGGGGTTGGAAATAAAGACTAAAAAGCTCTTCTTTCCGCCCTCCTCGGCCTCGTAGTAGCTGAGCTTGACCTGACTGTCCTCGGCAAGAACGTCGTTATCCCAGTAGGGGTTCCAGGATGCCCCCTCCATATTAAAGGAGTCTATCGCCTTCCAGATTCCCGACATCTTATCGAGAGGTCCGCCGATATCGTTGGGACGGGGAAGCATACCGTGAATGAGGGCTATGGAAATTCCGTCGTAGAAGCTCCAATTCGGGAAGGTGTATACCAAAAATTCGTAGGGGACGCCTAAGTTTCTTGCCGAATACTCGGTTCTCAGGTAATCCATCGGCATAGCGTCGAGTCCGTTTTTATTGACGAAGGTCTGAATATATTCGCCGTCCCAGTTAAGGTGTGCAAAGGAGAGGGCGGGAGAATTCATACAGTTTGAAAGGTGGGGATTGACGACGCCGCCACGCTCCTCAAAATAGGTATAGATCTTCTTCATAAAGCGGCGGAGAGCCGAAACGGTATAGGTCGGTCTGACCTTTCCGTCGGCGGTAGTATAGCCGCAGCCGTGGGACGAATTTACGCAGGCGCAGGGCAGAAGGGTCGAATCGAGGTAGATTCCGTCGAAGCCGAATTCCTCGGTAAGACCCTTGATTCCCTCGGCGAAATCGTCGGCATACTGACCCTCGAAGCAGACCACGTAGTCGCGCTGATTAGGCTTTCTGTACCAGCCGCCGCCGTTAAGTCCGGTCTGAGAAACGCGGAGGGAGTCTCTGTATTTCGAGAACTCGGGAGACAGGGTCGAAAGCTCGTAGCCGAAGTAAGGAATTACCTTAATTCCCCGCTTATGACATTCGTCGACTATCTTTCTTGCAAGCTTTCTTGTCGGCTCGCTTATCTTCCAGAAATTCTGAGTCTTGTTCCACTTTTCGTGAATAAGGAGGGTGGTAACTCCGAGACGCTTAATGCGGTCGAAGCCGATCTCGTCGGAACCCTCTACGACCGGCTTGGAAAGGAAATCGTCATATTCCTCGAGGATCTTCTTAAAGCAGTCGATATGAAGTATCTTTTCCTTATAGGGGTTCCCCGGGAAGGGCTTTACGGGGGTAGCCTGAAGTCCCATTTTAAAGGAAATGGGCATATAGGTATAGTTTTTAGCCTCTCTTTCGTGGGGTACCCAGGCCTTACAGGTGTCGTCGATAAGGTGGAAGCGGACTACGACCTCATCCTCGCCGTCGATTATCTCGATGGCACGCTTTCGGTCGGCAGTCTCCCAGCTTTCGTCGCTGTCGGCGTACCAGGTAAGACCCTGCTCCTCGGTTCCGAGCCATAAAAGGCACTTAAAGGGCATCGCCATAGAGGAGGGGATCTCCCTTGACATCGAAACGTCGCTGGGCTCTATTCCCTTTCCCTCAAAGGTGGGGTGACCGTAGGTGGGCCAATAGTGGAAGAGCTTTGAATACTGCTTTTTAAGGGGAATCTCAAGCCAGAGCTTATCGAGGGAGTATTCGTTGGGCTTGGGGGTTCCGACCCCAAAGACCTCGTAGACCGTCTTTCCGCGGGGCATAATTTTAATATCGATATCGACGTTTCCGTCAAATTCAATATTTAAAGCGGTATTTACTATAAAGGTGGTGCTTTCGGCAGAGGCACAAAGGGTAGCCTTTTCGCCGTCCTGCTCAAAGATAAAGGGTGCCTGCTCGGTCCAGACTATCTCCTCGCCGTTTTCAAGTCCGACAAGACGCATAGGAGCCGACAGTATCTCGTTTCCGCGGCTTTTTATCGAGGTGAAAAGCAGGTCGGAGTCGACGGTGTAGGTTCTGTCCCAGACCTCTACCGAGCACTTGTTTCCGTCCTGCACCGCCTCAACGGGGGTCCAAGGGGCAATCGGAGTCTTTTTCATAAATATCACCTCTTAATGAGTTCTGAAATCGAGATCACCGAGGGGATAACGCTCCTCAACGAGGCGCTTTACCTCTTTTTCGTCGGTGATACCGGTGTCGTCGGTAATAAATTTGCCGTAAAGCTTAAACCAGATATCCGAAAGGGACGAATCGGCCTCCTTGATATCGGGCATAGAGAAGTCGGGGTTTAATATCTTTGCCGCCTCGTCGTAGCGGTCAAGGGCGATAAGCGCCGAAACCTTATGGAGCTTCAGCCTGCCGTCGGTCTTAAATTCGCCGATCTGATCGAAGGCTTTGAGCCACTCGGCGTATTTTCCTGCGGCAAGGTAGGTCGTAGCGGTGTCGACGATAATACCGCGGCAGGACTTATTAAGCCCGAAGGCCTTCTTCATATATATATAGGCCTCGTCCACATTTTTATATTCGTTTCGGCAGATCATTGCGATATTACGGTAGCTCCAGGCGTTTTCACATACCGAAACTGATTCCTTAAAGAGCTCAAGGGCGGCTTCGGTGTTGCCTGCGGCGTATTCGATGACCGCCATCTGCATAAGGGCGTACCAGTTGCGGTTTTCGGGCTTTTCAAGAGACTTTTTAAGGAGGTTTCTCCAAAACTCGTCGACAACGTAGCCTGCAGGCTCGCGGTTTACGTCACAAACGGGTAAATAGCCCTCTCTAAGAAGGGTCATCCACTCCTTTTGTGCCTCGCCCATAGCCTCCTCGGGGATAGCTACGTCGGCCGATAAGGTCTTTCCGCCCTCGGCCTTACGCTTCTTCTCTTCGAGAGCGCCCCAGCCCGAGCCTAAGAGGAAATATTCGCCCTCTTTTACGGGGAATTCCTTAGCAGCCGAAAGGGTCGCAGTCATATCCTCGGGGAATTTGACCTTTATATCGGCCTCAACTGCGGCTACTGCGGTATTCCAGTCGCCGTGAGCGTCTGCTCCGCAGTTTGCGGCACCGTAGGCCTCGACCCAGCTCCAGGTCTCTGAGTCCTTCATAGGTATATGCTCAAGCTGAGTTCGGGCAAGTCCTGCCTGAATCTCGATATAGCCGGGGTTAGAACCGTCGGTCAGGAAGCGGTTCCAGTTCTTTCCGCCTGCGCCCTCGCCCCAAAGGAAGAGCTTTCGGCCCTTTAGCTCCTTTGTAGAGCACTGAATAAGTCCGTAGCCCTCCTTATCGACGGCGGTTATCCACTTCGGGTCGTCGTCCTCGATATAGTAGAAGAAATCGAGGGAGCGGGTAAGATTTTCGGGATAGCTTATCTCGGTATCGCGGGATACCGCATCATCACGGTTTGAATAGTCGAGAACGTAGCTGTCGTTTCCGAAAAAGTTTATGAAGGTATCGGTATAGGGGGCGATAACGCGGCATTTTTCAACCGTAGGCGTAGCGATATTGCTCCACCAGTACATCCAGATCTCCTTGCCCGTGCGGTTTTCGATCCTCGGACGGATATAGAGCATATTCCCGCCCTCGGGGATCCATGCGTCGATCACGTAAAGCACGCCGCGGATACGCTCGTATTCGAACATTCTTACGCCCTCGCTTCCGTCGGGGAGGGTAATTTTACGGGTGAAAAGGGGGTCGCAGGTCAGGGGGTTATGACCCTTTATGGATACGTTAAACTCAACGCCGCCCGAAAACCAGGCGTTGCGAAGAGCAAGATTGCCGGGCTGAAAAACGGGGTTGCAGTATAAAAGCTCTTTTCCCGCAGTCTTATCGTAAAGGGACCAAAGCCTGCCACCCAGCTCGGGCAGGAAGACCGCCTTTAAATTCTCGTTTTCTATAACGACCGACTTAAACTCGCGGTCCTTTCGGTCACGGTCGTAGCCGTCCTGCTGACGGTAGGGCAGCATGGTGGGGATCATACCCTTATTTATGTAGGTCTTGGCCTTTTCGGGTACCTGCTCGGTAGTCTGAATAGCGGCGTGAATATAGCTTACGTTTTTAATATCGGGAAGGGGGTTTTCCTTACCGAGAGAAGCCGCAGGCATAGTATAAGGTGCGGCATAGCATTTCGTCATTGAAATCAGCTCCTTTTCTCCTATTTTAATAAAAAGTCTAATAACTTTCAAGCCTTTTCGTGAAAATTCAATTACTAATTGAATTTTGATTTTTAAAATTCAATCACTGCTTGAACTTAACGGTGGACCGTGGACAGTGAACAGTGGTCAGTGGTCAGTGATCAGAGAAACGCCTTCGGCGTGAGTAGCGCTACGCGCGAGTAAAAAGAGTAAAAAAACGAAATTGCTTCGGCATCCGAAGAACGTCGCTACGACTGTGCCCCGACGGGTCATCCTGAGCTTGTCGAACCCGAAGGGCGCCGCAGGCGGGATCTCGTCGGCGCAGATAAAATTGAAAACTGAAAGTTGAAAATTGAAAATTAAAAACGGATACCTAAGCAATGCTTTGCTATTTACTTTTTCCCACCATTGTGTTATAATCCCCTTGAAGGATACTTTCCTTACCTTTTAAAAAACGGAGGTAATAATATGAACAGTGAAATTATGAAAAAAGAAGCTGAGGCCTGCGGCGCTCCCTATGAGAAAATGGGCAGAGTCCTCGTATGGCACGACGAGTTCGACAAGGGCGAGATCGACTACGATAAGTGGGGCTTCTCCCGCACTATGTACACCGAAATGCACGAGTACGACAACTCTGAAAAATACGGCAGAGTTGAAAACGGTCAGATGCATCTTCAGGTACATAAGAGCGAAAAAGAGGGCTATAACTGGGCGCTTACTCAGGGCTTTAACACCCTGGAGACCATGGCCTTCCGCTACGGCTACGTTGAAATGAGGGCAAAGATACCCTTCCGTCACGGCGCATGGCCTTCCTTCTGGTGTACCTCAAATCCCTGGCTCAGAAAGAGCGAGTGGGGCTGTGAGATCGACATTTTCGAGATATTCTCCTCCGACAGAAGAGTAGTTGCCAACCTGCACAAATGGGGCGGCGGTAAGCATACCATGCTCCCCGGCGGCGAGGGCAGTATCTCCCGTGCCTACACCTTTGAAAACTACGAGAATCTTAACAATGAATATCACCTCTACGCTATGGAGTGGGATAAGGACTTTATGAAGTTCTTCGTTGACGGAACCCTTTACTGCACCGTTCCCATCTCGGGCGAAAAGGCCAACTTCGGCGCCGACGTTATTGACGGTATCGACGGCTTCCACGACCCCGAGCGTCTTATCATAAATAACGAGATATTCTCCGAAAAGAGCCGCTGGGCCCCCGAAGGAACCCGCCTTACCGAGGAGGACGAAATGCCGATCGATTACTGGATCGACTATATCCGCCTTTATCAGGATCCCGCAACCGAGGACCTCTATCTTAAAGACGATATTGCCGCCGCCAAGGCCGCAAAGGAAGCGAAATAACAAAAAAGACCCCGTGAGGGGTCTTTTTCAGTGGTCAGTGGACAGAAAAGAGTAACGCCTTCGGCGCGAATAAAATTGAGAATTGAAAGTTGAAAATTGAAAATTAAAAACGGATACCGAAAACGTAAATATATACGGCTACGATAAAATGAGGCCATCACCCGACGGGTCATCCTGAGCGCAAGTCGAAATTTTGCGACAATGAGATTCCGTCACCTACGGTGCCGCCCTTACGGGTTCGACAGGCTCAGAATGACCCATTGTCGCTTGCCGAGCCGCAGGCGGGATCTCGTCGGGGAGCCCTCGCGGCCATACGGGGATTTTATTTCGAGAAATGATTAAACGGGTAAGCCCGACCGTAAGATATCGGTATCCGTCGGCCTTCCCTTGGGGGAAGGGGGACCGCGACCCGTAGGGTCGGCCCCTCCCCTACAACCGCCCGATAAACTGCTTCGGTATCCGTCTGTCCACTGACCACTGATCACGTTTTTATCTTTTATTCTTTATTATTTATTCTTTATTCTCCCCCCTGCGCATATAATTTGTCGGGGGGATATTCTATGCGTATAAGCAAGGTTGTTTTTATTAAAAACGCCCTGATACTAACCGTTTCGAGCCTCGTTATCCGTTTTATCGGAATGTTTTTCCGTATATGGCTTGCGGGGGCGGTAGGAAGCGAGGGAATGGGCCTTTATACCCAGATCTTTTCCTTCTACGTTCTGGCCTCGGCCTTTGCGTCAACGGGAATCAATACCGCCGTTACCCGACTCGTTTCCGAAGAGCTCGCAAACGGAAATCCTAAAGGTGTGCGCAAAATTCTTACAAAATGTGTCGCTGTTACACTTTTTGTCGCATTTTGCTCCGCTATAATCATATTTTTCGGCGCAGACTTTATAAGCGAGCGTCTTATCGGCGACCCGAGAGCCACCGAAGCCATAAAGACCCTTACCTTTTCTCTTCCCTTTATGGGACTTTCCTCCTGCCTCAAGGGGTATTTTATTGCACGGAAAAAATCGGCGCCGGGCGGCTCGGCACAGATATTTGAGCAGCTTGCCCGAATCGGTATTATCGTTTATATTTTTTCCCGCCGTGCGGCGGCAGGAATAGGCGAGGCCTGCAGATGGGTCATTCTCGGTGACGGGCTTGCGGAGGTCTGCTCCTTTTTGTATATTTACCTCGCGTTTATCCTCGACAAAAGGAAAAGCCTGCCGAAAAAGGTGGGAAGCCCTCCCCCCTATTCGGTTCTGTCCCGACTTCGGCATATCGCCCTGCCTATAACGGTAGGTCGGTATTTAAACTCGGTGCTTCGCACCGCCGAAAGCCTGCTTGTTCCGAAAAAGCTCGAAGACAGCGGCCTTTCCTCGGCCGACGCATTGTCGGTTTTTGGGGTAATAAAGGGAATGGCGTTGCCTCTTATCTTCTTCCCTGCCTCCTTTTTATCGGCCCTTTCTACCCTGCTTATTCCCGAAATGAGCGAAGCAGCGGCAAAAAATCAGACCTATAAGGTAAAAAACACCGTAGCCAGATGTGTGAATATAACCCTTATAACCGCCCTGCCCATTGCGGTCATCTTTTTCTATGCAGGCAGGGAGCTGGGGACTATCTTCTACCGCGATCCCGACTCGGGAGAAATGATAAAGCTTCTTGCCCCAATAATTCCGTTTATGTATCTCGATTCGGTCTGTGACGGGCTTTTAAAGGGACTCGACCAGCAGGTCTTTATCTTTCGAAACTCTATGACCGACTCGATAGTAAGACTCGGGCTTATAATTCTTTTGCTTCCTCGGTTCGGTATAGTCGGATTTATAGGGATAATGTATTTAAGCAACGCCTTTACCTGCTTTTTAAACCTTAATCGGCTTATTAAGATCTCGGGTGCCGAGTTCAGTCTTTTCAGACGGGTCGTTCTGCCCGGTACTGCCGCCATAACGGTAGGCACGATTTCTTATCTTATTTTAGAGAAATTCCATCTGCCCGCCCTTCCCTTTACCCTTCTTTTTTCGGCGCTTACCGTCGGTGCTTACGCCCTTATAGCCGTAAAAAGCGGATGTATAACAAGGGATGATGTTTTATAATATTACTGTCCGCGCACTGTTTCACGTGAAACAGTGTCCTTTTTTATAAAATAATAGTCGTTTTTGTCATTGAAAAACAGCTTCATATATGATACAATACCCCACGAGGTGTAATCTATGGCAAACTACAAGATAGTAGCGACCGATCTTGACGGAACGCTTTTTAACGCGAATGTCGAAATAAGTCCCGAAAACAACGCCGCCATTAAAGCTCTTTTCGATAAAGAGATATATTTTGTCCCCTCCTCGGGAAGGACCCTTTGCGAAATACCGAAGGAGCTTACCGAAAGCCCCTATATTCGTTTCATTTCCTTTTCCAACGGTGCCTCCGTTTACGACAAGGAAACGGGTAACACTATGCTAAGCTGTCTCGACAGGGCTATGACGAACAAGATGTTCGATATAATCGAGCGTTTCGAGACCCATATTACCATTCGCCACGGCGGTCATAACTACGGCGACGCAAACACCGCCGACGATAAAAGCTGCAAATACCTTAACGTAGAGTCGGGTCATCGCAGACTTCTTAACACCTACGGCCGTTTTTTACCGAATTTTAAGGCTTTTTACCGCGGTGCCGAAGATATCGAGATGGTCTCGTTATTCTTTCACAACGATGACGACCGAATAAAATGTAAAGAGCTGTTAGAAAAAATTTTCGACCTTACACTAGCTTCGTCAATGCCATATAATCTTGAGATATGCTCCTCTTCAGCAGGAAAAGGAAACGGTATTTTAAATCTGGCCAAGTATCTCAGAGTAAATAAGGAAGAAATTATCGCCGTGGGAGACAGTGAAAACGATATCCCCGCGATAAAGGCGGCAGGACTCGGTCTTGCGGTAGAAAACGCCTGCGACGCGCTGAAAGAGACGGCCGACGAGGTAATCTGCGATAATAACAGCCACGTTGTTGAGTATATTTTGAATAAGTACATATAAAAAACCGCCTTAAGGCGGTTTTTTTATCTTTTATCCTTAAAAAATTTCGTCATTATTTCCGAGCATTCGGCCTCACAAATTCCGCCGTAGACCTCGGGGGTATGATTATAGGGCAGACCGAAAAGATCTACCACCGACTCGGCCGAGCAGGAGCCGCTTTTAGGCTCGTAGGCCCCGAAGATCACCCTTTTTATACGGGAATTGATGATCGCCCCCGCACACATCGGGCAGGGCTCTAAGGTAACGTAAAGCTCACAGTCCTCAAGATGCCGGCTTCCGAGTCTTTCGGCCGCCTCTTTTATAGCCTCTATTTCGGCGTGGGCGGTGGGGTCCTTTGCTTCTTCTCGGCGGTTTCGGCCGGTTGCGATTATTTCGCGGTCTTTAACGATGACGGCACCAACCGGCACGTCTCCTGCCTCCCCTGCCTTTTTGGCAAGCTCTAAGGCCTTGTACATAAGATCTTTGTTCATATTTTCTCATCCCGATAATATACTTCGGGAGGAGCAAGTTCTCGCGCTGCGGCGCTCGGTCTCTCGGCGGCTCTGACGACGCACTGTGTCGTCATTCACTACCGCCTCGTGCGCTTCGCTTACCCTCCCCTGCAAACGTTGAATTAAGTTTTAAGCCTCAATGTTTCACGTGAAACATTACATAAAAACCGACGGTCGGGCATACAAACCTCGGCTTATATAAAAGCCTGCCGCCCGTATGGCCGTCGAGGCACTCGACCACGTGAAACAATATAAGAAACCGTCAGGTTATAATTATAAGGGTAAGTGCGGTCAAAATGCTCAAAGCTATATTTAAGATCATTATCGGCTGACTGAAAAAGCAGATAACTCTTTGCCTTGTGGTAAGGATATGCTCTGCTCTTTTCGGCTTCCAAAATTCCTTGCCCTGTCCGCTCAGCAGTCCGAGTCCCATAAAGAAGAATATCAGACATACGGAAAAATAAAGGGAATATATGACCGTAACGGCCATATCGTTACCCATTTGCTCGGTGACGGTCGAAATAACGACGCTTATACCGTTATTTAAAAGATGAATTAAAATGCTCGTTATGAGCGAGCCGCTTTTAATTACGGCAAAGGCCATTATAATACCGACGAGGAAAGCAAAGGGTATCTGCGACAGGTTGCGGTGCATAAGACCGAAAACCAAGGAGGAAACGAGTATTGCGAAGCCGTCTCCAAACCTTCTGAGCGCTCCGAGAACTACCCCTCTGAAGGCAAATTCCTCAACTATCGCAGGGGTAATTCCTACCGCAATAAAGGTCAGAATAAACTCGGGCAGGGTCTTTGCGGAGGCGTAGGTTGGGCTATATACCTCTATTCCGAAGCCGCCGAGTATGCCGGTTATGGTGTTGGCGGCAAGATTTGCGAAGGCGCAAAAACCGATCCCCATAAGCAGAAGGGGCAGGGTAAGTCCCTTTTCGGGTCTCCTTGCCGAAACAAGCTCCTTTAATCTCAGGCCCAGTCTCATCGGCACGACCAAAAACGGCAGGGTAAAAATAACCGCCGAAACGACGATCTGATAGATCATCGAAAGAACGGGATCGGTAAAAACTGTCGATATTATTTTAAGAGATCTATAAGAGGAAGCCAGATCAATAATAAAATATGAAAGCAGTTCGGGAATAACTATCGTCAGAAGATAGGCGACCGCGATATATTTTGCGACCTTTCTTATTTCGGCCTTTTCTCTTATCCGCAAGGTATGCTCGTAATGGCTGTTTTCAAACCCAAGCTGAGAAAAATCGTTCAAAAATAATCCTCCGTGAATTTTGCCTTTTTAGGGCGTTTTTATGCTAATATTTTAATTTATAACGCGTATTCTTTAGTTTTTACGCGTTTTCAGGCGTTTTTCTTGTTTTTTCTCGTTTGTCATTCCTTTAATTGCAGAGTTTAAAACGAGTATACGGTCGTTTTAAATAAACTGAAAAAACGGCTTTTTCCGATGAAAAACAGCAAAAGGAAGAGGGAAAAACGGAATATATAAACCCGCTCCCCGTCTTCCCTTTTTTATGCTGTTTGTGCCGAAGGCACACCTTTCCCGCGGCAGGCTGCCGCCCCCCATACGCGAATACAGTGGACAGAAAAGAGTAACGGACACCGAAAACGTAAATATATACGGTTGCCGTTAGAAAATGAAATCAAATTCGTTTCATTCGCCGCATATATTTATTTGCGGTTCGGCCGTCACCCGACGGGTCATCCTGAGCGCAAGTCGAAATTTTGCGACAATGAGATTCCGTCACCTACGGTGCCGCCCTTACGGGTTCGACAGGCTCAGAATGACCCATTGTCGCTTGCCGAGCCGCAGGCGGGATCTCGTCGGAGAAGGTACTAATGCCTTCGGTATCCGTCTGTCCACTGATCTCTGACCACTGACCACTGCGGCCAAAGGCCCTTGGCCCTAATTTTTATTCCTCTGTTTCGGTAGTCTCTTCTGCTTCTTCTACCTCGTCGTCGGCGTCGGAGGCAGAGTCGGCATCGGGGGCTTCGGCAACGTCGGTTACCTCATCCTCGTCGTGGGGGGTGGCCGAAGCAGAAAGCACGATAGCGTCGCTCGACTTTCCGAACTTCATAACCCGAACACCCTTAGAAGGACGGGCAAACTTTGAAATTCCCTCAACGGCAATTCGAATGATAACACCGTCGGAGGAGATCATAATAATATCCTCGTCGTCGGTAACGGTGAGAACTGCGGCAACGTCGCCGTACTTCTCGACCTTATAGTTGGTAATACCCTTACCGCCGCGGGTCTGAAGTCTGTAGTCGGAAACGTCGCTGCGTCTTCCGTAGCCGGTCTCGGAAATAGTGAGAATTACTGCGTCCTCACTGCAGGCGGCCATTGCCACGACCTCATCGTCGGGACGAAGTCTTATGGAGCGAACGCCGCGGGCAGTACGGCCCATAGGACGAACGTCGGCCTCCTTAAAGCGGATAGCCTTACCCTTCTTGGTAGCAACAAGGAGGGATTTTTCGCCGTCCGACAGGGCAACGAAACGAAGCTCGTCCCCTTCGTCAAGCTCGAGAGCGATAATTCCCGTTTTTCTTACGTTCTTAAAGGCATCAAGCTCGGTACGCTTGATAACGCCGTTTTTGGTACCCATAATAACGTATTTTGCCTCGTCGATATCTCTGCAGGGCAGTATCATCGAGACCTTTTCTTCCGCTTGCAGCGGAATGATATTAACGAGGTTCATACCCTTGCCCTGACGGCTTCCCTCGGGAATTTCGTAGGCCTTAAGCTTGTACATTCTTCCGAAGGTGGTAAACATCATAATATAATCGTGGGAGTTGCAGACGAACATACTCTCGACAAAGTCGTCCTCACGGGTCGACATACCCATAATTCCCCTACCGCCGCGGTTCTGAACCGAGTAGGTGTCGGTGGGGAGACGCTTGATGTATCCGCTTGTGGTCTTGGTTATAACGCACATCTCCTCGGGAATAAGGTCTTCGATATCGACCTCGCCCGATACGGCCGAGATCTCGGTCCTTCTCTCGTCGGAATACTTATCGCGGAGATTTAATGCCTCGGTCTTAACGATATCGAGGACTCTCGTCTGAGAAGCGAGAATATCCTGACATTCCTTAATAAATGCGATCTTTTCGGCAAGCTCCTCTTCGATCTTCTGCTTCTCCATTCCTGCAAGCTTTCCGAGCTGCATCTGAACGATGGCGGTGGTCTGAATATCGTCGAGACCAAAGCGCTCGGAGAGACGCTCCTTAGATTCGGGAATGGTCTTAGAAGAGCGGATTATTGCGATGACCTCGTCGATGAAATCGAGGGCTATCTTCAGTCCTTCGAGGATATGAGCGCGTTCCTGCGCCTTTCTCATATCGAAGGCGGTTCTTCTTCTTATAATATCACACTGGAAGTCGATATTATTCTGAAGCATTTCCTTAAGGGTCAAGATCTGCGGCTTGCCGTTAACGATAGCAAGTAAAATCGCGCCGAAGGTCGACTGAAGCGCGGTATAGGAATAGAGCTTATTAAGAACGACCTGAGGGTTAGCGTCACGCTTAAGGTCGACAACAACGCGGATACCGCCGTCACGGGCAGAGGAGTAGTCAACAACGTCGTCGATTCCCTCGATCTTCTTATCGGCGGCAAGATCGTAGATATGCTTAACAAGGTCCTTTTTACGAACCTTATAGGGTATCTCGGTTATAACGATGCGGAATTTTCCGCCCGACGTTTCTTCAATTTCGGCCTTACCGCGAACGATTATCTTACCGCGGCCGGTAGCATAGGCGGCACGGATACCCGCACGGCCCATAATAACGCCGCCTGTGGGAAAGTCGGGTCCCTTAATATGCTCACAAAGCTCGGGAAGGTCGGCATCGGGGTTATCGATAAGGCAGCACATACCGTCGATGACCTCGCCAAGGTTATGGGGAGGAATTTCGGTAGCCATACCTACGGCAATTCCCGAGGAGCCGTTGACCAGAAGCTGCGGGAAGCGGACGGGAAGTACCTCGGGCTCCTTAAGACGGTCGTCGTAGTTGGGTCCGAAATCGACCGTTTCCTTCTCGATATCGTCGAGCATAGAGTAGGAAAGGCGGTTCATCTTACTTTCGGTATAACGATAGGCGGCGGCAGGGTAGCCGTCGATATTACCGAAGTTTCCGTGACCGTCGATAAGGGGATAGCGGAGGGAGAAATCCTGCGCCATACGAACCATTGCGTCGTACACGCTGGCGTCACCGTGAGGATGGTAACGGCCGAGAACCGAACCTACCGTATCGGCACACTTACGGTATGCCTTATCGGGGGTAAGTCCGTTTTCGTACATTGTATAAAGTATGCGGCGGTGAACCGGCTTTAAGCCGTCACGAACGTCGGGAAGCGCACGGCCTACGAGGACCGACATCGCATACTGGAGCATACTTGATTTGACTTCGTCGGTTATCTCAACCGGAACTATATTGGTTTCGGTCGATTCGGGCCAACGTCTTTCTTCGGGTTTTCTGTTTTTAGCCATTGTTTCGTATACTCCTTTCTTTAAATATCAAGATCAGTTGCGAACTGAGCGTTTTCTTCAATAAACTGACGGCGAGGCTCGACCTCATCGCCCATAAGAATAGTAAAGGTCTCGTCGGCAAGAGCCGCATCTGCCATAGTAACGCGGAGGAAGGTTCTGCGCTCGGGGTCAAGGGTGGTCTCCCAAAGCTGCTCAGGGTCCATTTCACCGAGACCCTTATAACGCTGAACGTCGGCTACTCCGCCGAGACGCTCGATGACCTCCGACTTTTCCTCGTCGGTAAATACGTCAAAATGCTGCTTTCCCTTGGAAATTCTGTAAAGAGGGGGCTGAGCAAGGTAGATATGTCCCGTTTCGATAAGCTCGGGCATATAGCGGAAGAAGAAGGTCAGAAGCAGGGTTCTGATATGAGAACCGTCGACGTCGGCATCGGCCATAATTACTATCTTGTCGTAGCGGAGCTTGCTTATATCGAAGTTCTCCCCTATTCCCGTACCGAGAGCAACTATAACGGGGGTCAGCTTGTCGTTTCCGTAAACCTTGTCGTCACGGGCTTTCTCGACGTTGAGCATCTTACCCCAAAGAGGAAGGATAGCCTGATAGGTGGAGTTTCTGCCCTCAACCGCAGAGCCGCCTGCACTGTCTCCCTCGACGATATATATTTCGGTCTTGGTGGGGTCGTCGGAAATACAGTCGGTAAGCTTTTCGGGCATACGGGTCTTGCCGCCGATACCCGATTTGCTGCGGGAGGCCTCTCTTGCCTTCTGAGCCGCCTCACGGGCATTGGAGGAGGCGATTGATTTTTCGATTATTATCTTTGCGTCCTGAGGATTTTCCTCTAAAAAGCGGTAAAGCTTTTCGTTTACAAGATCGCGTACTACTCGGCCGATAGAGGTATTACCGAGCTTTGCCTTGGTCTGGCTTTCAAACTGAGCATCGCTTAGCTTGACCGAAACGACCGCAACTATACCCTCCATTATATCCTCACCCTTAAGACGGGCATTTCCCTCTTTAAGGTGTTTAAAATCGAAGGCGTATTTGTTTACGGTATTTGCAAGGGCCTGACGGAAGCCCTGCTCGTGGGTACCGCCGTCTACCGTATAAAGGGTATTGGCAAAGGACATTATCTTACTGTCGTATGCGGTAGACCAAAGAAGGGCAATTTCTGCCGTCTGATCGTCAACGGTGGTATTAAGATAAATAACGTCCTTATGAAGTCTTTCCTTCTTTATACCCTCTAAAAGGAACTCAACGTAGGAACGGATACCGCCCTCATAGTAGAATTCCTCGGTCTGAGGCTCGTAAACGTCGGTTCGGCTGTCCTTAAGCTCAATTCTGATACCTGCGTTAAGAAAGGCCTGCTCACGAAGACGCTTTTTAAGTATCTCGTAGTCGTAGACGGTGGTATCGGTGAAAATTGTGGGGTCGGGCTTGAAGGTAACGGTGGTACCCGTCTCGGTAGTGTCGCCGATAATAGTCAGATCGGTGGCTATATTGCCCTTTTCATATCTCTGCTTATGGATATGCTTTCCGTCCTTTACCTCGACCTCAAGCCAACTTGAAAGAGCGTTAACAACCGAGGCGCCAACGCCGTGAAGTCCTCCCGAGACCTTATATCCGTTTCCGCCGAACTTACCGCCTGCGTGGAGGATGGTAAATACGACCGTAACGGTGGGAATTCCCTTCTGTGGGTTGATACCGGTGGGTATTCCTCGTCCGTTGTCGACGACTCTTACGAGGCCGTCGTCAAGCAGCTCTACGATAATCTTATCGCAGTAACCGGCAAGCGCCTCGTCGATAGAGTTATCGACGATCTCATAGACAAGGTGATGAAGACCGCGTTCACCGGTAGAACCTATGTACATACCGGGGCGCTTTCTTACCGCCTCAAGTCCTTCTAAGACCTGTATCGAATTTTCGTCATAGTTTCCCTCAACGGGGATGTTGATGTTCTGGTTTTCCATTTTCTGCTCCTATGATTATTTTTATCTTTATGAAAATTCTAAATAAAATCCATACCATTAATCCATAAAACAGGGTTATTTTCGATATAATCGAAGTGTTTACTGTAATCGGCATCGTTTCGTATTACGTGGTCGTAATATCCTCGTTGCCAAATATTTTTTCCTATTTCCTTATTACAAAGCCTTTTAAATCCTGAAACTGTTTTTGGTATTACTTCGTTTGTAGGGGACGGCGTCCTCGACGTCCCGTAGTAATCTTCATTTTCCAAAAACACCATTAAATGTATGTGATCCGGCATTATTACATATTTTTCTACCATTATTCTTTTTGATTTATTTATAGAATTTATATGCTTCTCAACAATTTTTTCAACTGCGGTAAGCTTGGGCTTCGGGACGTCGAGGACGCCGTCCCCTACAATACTACAAAGCAATTTTTCTCGATTTTTAACACAAATAGTTAAAAAATATAATCCTTGCTCGCTGTAATCGTACCCCTGCATTCTAACAGGTCTTCTCTTCGGCTGCTCCATATTTATTTATCAAAAAACGTTTTTAATCGGTTTTCAAGGGTCGTGCTTGAAAGCTGAGAAATATAAACGGTGGTTTTTTCTTTTTTCTTTCCCGTAACAACAAAGGATTTCGGAAGTTCAAAGGATACCGTTACCGCACGCTTTTCCTTTTCTGCGGTGTTTAAAAAGGTTCTCGACGATTTCATAACCGTCGCATTATCCAGATCGAAAATTCCTATTATATCCTTGGTTTTAACTATAGTTCCTTCGCCTAAATGCAAATACATAATACATTTTCATCTCAACATTTTAGTTTTTATCTTTAGAAATAAGGGGTTTTGCTCCGCAAAACAGGGGCAGCTTCACTGCAGGGGTGCTTACGCACAGTTTATTCGGATAATTTATTTATCATAGAATGAAGCATCTTACTAATTTCTTCACATAGTAAAATTGCTTTTTCTGTTTGTTTTTCGTTTAAAAAACCAAGCTCGTTACAAATTATAAGCTGCGTCCAAACCTCTGAATTAGAACCCCTGGCTATACTTAAAAAATTTATATATTCTTTTTTTGTATTTCTTGAATTTCCTTCGGCAATATTAGAAGGAACCGAAACGGCTGCTCTTTTAATTTGTGAAGATAAATCAAACTTTTCCTCTATAGGTAATATTTTTGTTAAAATATAAATCTCTTTAACAAGTTCAATACCTTTTTTCCATACCTTAAGTTCTTTAAAATATATATTTCCCATAAAAATCCTTTACTGCGACAAAGGTCGCCCCTGCAAAACGCAGTTTTGCCCCTGCGTAGCCCCTTTTCCCTAATTCTCAGTTTATATTTTTAAAATTTATTCTTTAACCTTTCCACCCTGTACGGTAAACACCTTTCCATCATTTAAGGTGGTAATGTTTGCGGGGTCACAGCAGGTTATAAAAACCTGCCATTCCTTTATATGATTAAGAATAAAGCCTTGGCGGGCAGGGTCAAGCTCGCTCATAACGTCATCGAGTATGGCTATGGGTTGTTCTCCGGTAATTTCCTTTAGGGTCTTGGCTTCGGCAAGCTTTAAGGCTATGGCAACGCTTCGCTGCTGCCCCTGACTGCCAAAAGATCGGGCGGAAATTCCGTTAATTTTAAAGTCAAGGTCGTCTCGGTGGGGTCCCACCGAGGTTATACCCGAAAAGATATCGGTTTTTCGGGCTATAAAAAGCTTTTCGGCAAGCTCCTCTGCGGCGCAGGAGGGCATATATTCAACCCCCAGCTCCTCTCGAAGGGAGGAAAGCTCGCCGTATATCTCCGAAGCGTTTTCGGTAACCCTTTTACAGTAGGCTACCCTCTGCTCGGTGATCTTTTTGCCGTAGGAGGCGATTTCAGCCTCGAAAGCGTCAAGCATTTCGGTGCTTTGAAGCCTTCCCTCCATATTTTTAAGGAGCATATTCCGCTGTGTTACGGCCCTTGTATACGATTTTAAAACCGCAACGTAGGAAGGATAAAGCTGACCTATGGCAAGATCTATAAATCTACGCCTTAGTGCGGGGCCTTCTTTAACTATAGAAAGATCGGTAGGCGAAAAAACCGTGGCGCAAAAGCTTCCCGCAAGGGCCGAAGCCGATTTAAGCTTTTTTGTGTCGAGTTCGGCATATCGGCGGTGGTTTACGGTAATTTTTGCCTGCCGCTCGACTCCCCCGCTTACAAAATCGAGTTTAAGCTCGGCCGAGCCCTGCCCGAAGGCTACGAGCTCGCTGTCCTTAGAGCCGCGAAAGCTTTTAGCCCCCGTAAAAAGCCAAAGGGCTTCGATAAAATTCGTCTTTCCCTGAGCATTGTTTCCGTAAATTACGTTCATTCCCGGGGAAAACTCGATTTCAAAGGGTAAAAGATTTCGAAAATCCTTACCGCTCAGCCTGTCTGCTCTCATTAGGTTTCAACTTTAAGGGCCTGACCGTCGTATTCGGCGGTATCGCCTTTTCGGAGCTTTTTGCCCCTCTTTTCACAAATTTCTCCGTTTACCGTTACCTCGCCGCCCTGAATTACCACCTTCGCGTGGCCGCCGGTTGAAACAAAGCCCGCCAGCTTCAGCGCCGCATCCAAACGGATAAATTCTTCTTTGATAAAAATTGTTTTCATAAATATTCCTTTAAATTTAATGAAATTATACAGAAACCGTAGGGGACAGTGGTCAGTGATCAGTGGTCAGTTTTAAGGAAAACTTTATTGAGAATCCCCTCTTCCCTTATCCCTTTTCCCTAGGCCTTGGGCCCTTGGCCCTCGGCCCTATTTTATTCTCATCGGCATTACCATATAGAGGAAGCTGTCGCCCTCGATGGGTTCGATAAGGAAGCCTTCGCTTCCGCCCTTAAAGCTCATTTTAACCTCGTCAGATTCGGTCGCGCGAAGGGCATCGAGAAGATACTGCGCGTTTATTCCGATCTCGAATTCGGGGCCTTCAAGCTGGGTCTCGTAGGTATCGGTAGCACATCCGAGAGCCGAAATACATTTAAAGGTCGAAACGGGGTTTCCGATAGAACAGCGGACGGGGGTTGTGAGTCGGTCGTTTACGACGAGGGATATACGCTCGATAATATCGATAATATCCTTGGTTCTGACGGTAAGCTTCTGGAAAAACTCCTTCGGAATGGCCTTTTCGTAGTTTACGAAAACTCCCTCTAAAAGTCGGGAAACGAGGGTATATCCGTCGATCTTAAAGGAAACGAGCATCTTGGTTATAAAGATATCAACGTTTTCTTCGTCGTTATTTATAATTTTAACCGCCTCGCCGATAGCCTTACCCGAAATTACGAAGTTACAGTTAAGGCTTCCGCCGATGTTTTCCTTTCTTATACCCATTCTGCGTCCGTCGATACCGATAAACTGAGCAATACCGTCCTGAACGGTTATGTTAAGTCCGGTAAGTATGGGACGGGAGCCCTCGGTGGTAGCAACCGCAAAAAGGGTTCCTCTTACCATATCCTTAAGAAGACCGCCCGGCATGGTTATCTTCTCGGTCTCGGGAACAGAGGGGGTCTCGGGGAAATCCTCCGCGCTCATTCCCATAATATCGAATACGGCGTTGCCCGAACGGATGTGACACATAAGTCGTTCGTCCGATTCGATAGTAACCTGTATACCGTCACTCTTTCGGAGTATTTCGGTAAGCAGGCGGGCGCTTATAACGATATCGCCGTCGGCCTCGGTAGAAGCGTATATCTCTTTTTTCATACTCATCTCTAAATTATAGCTGACTAAGGTAATTTTACCCTTTTCGGCCGAAATAAGTATTCCCTCAAGCACCGGCTGACTCGTTTTTGTAACGATTCTTGAAAGATTTTGTACTGCTTCGAGCAGTTCGCTTCTCTGGGTAGTAAAAATCATAGGTATTTCTCCTTTAGATCCGCTTTTTTATAAAAACGGAAATTAGTTAATTAAATAAACTATAAAAATAGCAGTATTATTAGAGGCGGTTTATAAGGTTTATAACTACCTCAAAACCTCTATAATAAAGGACAAGCCTTTGTGAACATTATTTTAGTAAAAAATTTAATAACTTAATAACTTTCGGTTATAAACCGCCCTGTTAATAAATCCGATGTTAATTAACCTTAATAAGTTGAACAACTTAGGCCAGTGACCGTTGGCCGCAGTGGTCAGTGGTCAGACGGATACCGAAGCAATTTATCGGGAGGTTGTAGGGCGCGACGTCTCGACGCGCCGTGAGATATTGCAAATTTGAATAAAACCATTCGGCTACCCTTGTAGGGGAGGGGCCGACCCAAAGGGTC
>CASFDQ010000042.1 GCA_949293385.1 uncultured bacterium
TGATTTTAAAGGGAGGATTTTCGCCTTTGCTTTGTTAAAATACTCGCAAATACGAAAGTATTTGCTGCGTTTTGTGCCTCGCCAAGCCTAAACCCTCTTCCTTTAAAATTCTTCGACCCTAAAGGAGTAGAATTTCGAGGGATTTTTGGCGCGGAGGAACTTATAAAGCTGTCGCTTATAAGCGACGACAAACCGAAAAGCGCCGAAATTATACCGTTTAGGGCAGGTTCGGATTATTCGTGTTTGCTTAAATAAACATCGTTATTACGGTCGGAATAAATTCAAGTGCGAAAAAGGCAACCATAAATCCGACAAAACTTACTCCGCTCCATTTCTTCTTGGCGGCCTCCGCTTCGTCCGAGTCCAGTTCGCTCTCGGCCTTTTTAATTTCCTTGGACGCGAGAATGACCCTGTTCTTATAAAGCCAATCGCCGTACATAGCCGAAATTATCCGAACGAGAAGGTCTACTACACCGCCGATCGCCGCAAGAATAAGGGGAAGATATCCGATAGCGGGAAGATTTTCGGCGTAATAAGCCATCATATTGGCTTGATTTCCTACCGTCGGAAGCTGCTCCAAAGCGAAAAGCAGAGGGAAGCTCAAAACGGTTGAGATTATAGAGAAGATTACCGCAATGACGCTTGCCTTATACATCTTTCTGTATGCGAACCAGCTTCCGGGAAGTAAAAATCCTGCCCAGTTCCAGGAACGCTTTTTGCTTTTATTAAGGCTTGAAAAACGGTAAACGTAACGGAAGTGATTGACGAGAACGACCTCTGCGGCCTCCTTCGCGGTAACCCCTTCTCCGATGTCGGTACCGTCCTCTACCGTGCCGAAGCTACCGAATCCCCGCATATTTCCCTCGGCGAAAAAGCCGGTCATTTCGGAATAACCGCAATAGGGGCAGAAGCGGGCGTCGGAGGGATATTCCTTACCGCACTGGGTACAGATACGGCCTTTTTTACCCGAAGAGGCCTCGGTTTTTTCTTCTTTGGTCTCCTCGGCTTCCTGCGGATCATACTGAAGGTTGGTTCCGTGATGTTTCTCAAGACCGCAGTGACCTACCGCGGTGTAGCAATCGCGATGATGAGGCGCTCCGCATACCGGACAGCAAACTACGTCGTCATCCTCGAAAAGATATGCCTCGCAAACGGCACATTTTTTATTCTTAACATCAAATCCCATCAGATCTGCTCCTTAAACTGCTGACGCATTTTTTCGGCATATTCGAAAACGGCTTTAAAGTATTCGCGGCCGTAGTTGTGATAGTTTCGCCCGTCGATCATAGCCTTAAGCTCGTCGGGGGTGACCCATTTGACCTCGGCGACCTCGCTTTTCTGAAGACGGAGTCGGCTTATATCGGCGTCACACTTAATAAACCATACGTCTAAAAAGGAGTTTCGTCTCTTAAGGCGTCCCATAAGCTTCAGGCTTCCCTTAAGAGCCTTTATGCCAAGCTCCTCGCGAAGCTCTCTTGCGGCGGCGGCGAGGGAGCTTTCTCCCGAGATCGCGCTCCCGCCCGTAGCGGCCCATTCGCCCGGCATAAGCTTTCTTTTTTCGCTTCTGCGCTGAATAAGAAAGTTTCCGTCGGAGGATACTACCCATATATGAACCACCAGATGATACTCCCCGTTTCGAAGAACGGTTCGTCCTCTGACGGCGGTTTTTCCCGTAACGACCCCTTGGTCGTTCAAAATGTCCCAAAGTTCCATATCGGCCTTCTTTTCCTGTTTACTGTTATATTCTTCTGAGGAGAAGATCCGCGATCACATACTCCTCCATAATAATTCTTTCTAATTGTACCAAAAAAAGCGTGTATATACAACACTTTTTTAATGAACTGTATGTAAATTAAAAAATAATCCTTGTAAAAGTTAAGAATATATATTATAATATATCGGAAGTCGGGTTTTATCCCGATGGCTCTGTCTGTGTGACGGGGTGTGCGAATGGGCTGGTCCTGTGCGACAGAGTACCGTGAACCATGTCAGGCGGGGAACCGAGCAGCATTAAACGGTTTTCACTGTGCGCCGCAGTAAATCGGTTCATTCGTACGCCCGGTTACACAGATTTTTTTAATTTATTACGGAGGAAAACTAATGGCATATAAGGCTCTCTACCGAAAATACCGTCCGCAGACCTTCTCCGAGGTCTACGGTCAGGATCATATCGTAGAAACCCTTAAGGGTGAGCTTGCGTCGGGGAAGATCTCTCACGCATATCTTTTCACGGGAACGAGGGGAACGGGTAAGACCACCTGCGCAAAAATTCTTGCCAAGGCGGTAAACTGCTCTGCACCGAGGGACGGAGACCCCTGCCTTTCCTGCGAAGCCTGCCGTTTGGTTGCCGAGGAAGAGGCTACCGATATCGTAGAGCTGGACGCCGCCTCCAATAACGGCGTTGATCACGTCCGACTCCTCCGCGAGCAGATAGCCTTTACCCCTAACGCCCTTAAATACAGAGTATATATAATCGACGAGGTTCATATGCTCTCCCTTTCGGCCTTCAACGCCCTGCTTAAGACCCTTGAAGAGCCGCCTGAGCACGCTATCTTTATCCTCGCTACTACCGAGGTTCATAAGCTTCCTACTACTATTCTTTCCCGTTGTCAGCGCTTTGATTTTAAGAGAATAGAAACCGATAAGATCGTCCAGCGGATAAAATATGTCGCCGATGCCGAGGGCTTTAAGATAACCGACGATGCGGCCACCCTTATCGCCGCCGCGGCCGACGGAGGAATGAGAGACGCGCTTTCTATCCTCGACCTATGCGTTTCGGTCTCGTCCGATATAACCGAAAAGACGGTTACCGACGTCTGCGGAATGTCGGGTCACGAATATTTAAACCGACTTTCCGACGCTATAGCCGAGGGTGATACCTCTAAGGCCCTTACCCTTATCGACGAGCTTCACAGAGGCTCGGTGGATATGCTCCGTCTGGCTAACGACCTTTCGTCACATTTCCGCGACATTATGATAATAAAAACCGTCTCGACCGATAAAAAGCCTATCGTCTGCTCCGAGCTGCAGTATAAAATATACGCCGAAAAAGCGGCCCGCTTCGATATTAAGGATATTTTACGCGCCCTCAATATGCTTTCCGCCTGTATCGCTTCTATGCAGAATGCCAACCGCAGAAGTATGCTTGAAATGACCGTCATAAAGCTCTGTACCCCCGAGCTTTGTGCTGATATAGAGTCGCTTGAGAAACGCATACGGGCCTTAGAGCTCGGCGCTCCGAAAACGGCCTCTGCCCCTGCCGTAGCTGCTCCCGTAGCGGCCGAAAAAATCGCCGAAAAGCCGACAGAGCAGCCTGCTCCGAAAAAGGCAGTTATCGAGGATGAGGCGCCTCCTCCGCCTATAGAGGAGGAAGCTCCGCCCGCAGGACTTCCCGAGGAAGAAAACGAGGCGATACCTGCCGAATCGGCCGCGGAAGCCGCGGCTGCCGCTCCCGCGCAGGGCGACGAGGGAGCCCTGCCCGAATGGGAAGAAATATTAAAGGTCTTAACCCAGACCTGCCCGCCCATAAGCGGAGTTTTAAACGGCTCGAGGGCCTTTATTTCGGGTCAGTATCTTCTTATCGATGCGCCCAACCCTATGTTCAGAAATTTTATAAATTCGAAAAACGCTATCTACCGCGACGCTATACGTAAGGCGGCGACGCAGGTTTTGGGTCAGACCTACAAGCTGGGGCCCTATAAGCCGGTAAAAACCGACGAAAAGGCCGACCCCCTTAAGGCCTTGGCCGAAAAGATCAGGCAGTTTGATATACCAAGCAATTAAAGGAGAATAGAAAATGAAAGTAAGGATCCCTAATCAGAACGGCGGTATGAGTCAGCAGCAGATGCTCAAAAAGGTTCAGCAGATGCAGGAGGATATGGCTACCCTTCAGGCCGATCTTGACGAAAGAGAATATACTGCCTCTGCCGGCGGAGATATGGTATCGGTAACCGTTACGGGCAAGCACGAGATAAAGGCTATAAATATTAAGCCCGAGGCCTTGGAGGAATGTGAAGGAGACCCCGAAATGCTTGAGGATTTCCTTATAATCGCCCTTAACGAGGCTATCTCTACCGCTACCGAGACCGGCGAAAAGGAAATGAACGCTATTACCAGCGGACTGAATATTCCCGGAATGCCCGGCATGTTTTAATAATGGCTTATAGCATAACCTCTTTAAACGAACTCACGGCGCAGTTTGAAAAACTGCCCGGAATAGGTAAAAAAACCGCTCAGCGTCTTGCCTTCTACGTTATAACCGCCCCCGAGGAATACGCCGAGAGGTTTTCCCGCGCCCTTATCGACGCCCGTTATAAAATAAGACTCTGCTCCTGCTGTCAGGCCTTGTCGGATAGCGAGCTTTGTCCCGTTTGCGGCGACCCGCTTCGCGATAAAAGTACTATCTGCGTCGTAAGCGACCCGAGGGACATTTTGGCCTTCGAGCGGACCCGCGAGTTTAAGGGAGTTTATCACGTCCTTCACGGGGTCATATCTCCTCTCGACGGAATAGGCCCCGAAAAGCTGAAGGTAAGGGAGCTGCTTGCCCGTCTTTCCGACGGAAACGTAAAAGAGGTAATTATGGCCACCGACCCGACGGTGGAGGGCGAGGCCACGGCCAGCTACATATCCCGCTTTATAAAGCCTATGGGAATTAAAATAACCCGTCTTGCCTACGGCGTGCCGGTAGGCGGAAATCTCGAATATGCCGACGAGGTGACCCTGCAAAGAGCCCTTGACGGCCGAAACGAGATATAAAATAACGTAGGGGCGGTCATAGGCCGCCCGTCAAACTTAAACGGAGAAACTTATGGTAACACAAAAAGATATCGACAGAATAAACGAGCTTGCCCGTAAGTCTAAGACCGAGGGACTGACCGATGCCGAAAAGGCCGAGCAGAAGGAGCTCAGAGTAAAATATATAAACGGATTTAAGGAAAGTCTCGAGAGTCAGCTTTCGGGAATTACTATCGTTAATCCCGACGGAAGTAAGCATAAGGTGAAGAAAAAAAGATGAAAATAGTCGTTCTTGAGGCAGGGGTAATGACCCCCGGCGGTCTTTCTCTCGACGTATATAAGCAGTTTGGCGAGGTCATAGAATACCATACCACCAAGCAGGCCCAGGTCATCGAGCGTATAGGTGACGCCGATATAATTCTGCTTAATAAGCTTATTATCGACAAAGAGGTAATGGACGCCTGCAAAAGCCTTAAATATATAGGCCTTTTTGCTACCGGCTTTAATACTATCGACGTAAAATACGCCGCCGAAAAGGGTATTACCGTCTGTAATGCGGGAAGCTATTCGACCTCTGCCGTAGCGCAGCATACCTTTGCCCTTATCTTAAATCACTATAATCAGATCGCAAACTATCACGCCGCCGTTCAGGCAGGCTCCTGGGAGAAAAGCGAGCTTACAACCCTTTACGATTTTCCTACCGACGAGGTAGAGGGAAGGACCCTCGGAATTATCGGCTACGGTCATATCGGAAAGAGGGTAAAAATGCTTGCCGAGGCCTTCGGTATGAAGGTCATCGTTCATACCCGTACCCCTAAAAACGACGGAACCGAGTTCGTCTCCTTTGACGAGCTAATGGAGAGAAGCGACGTTATCTCTCTTCACTGTCCCTTAACCGACGAGAGCCGACTTATGATGAACGAGGCCGCTTTTAATAAATGTAAAAAGGGAGCCCTTCTTGTAAATACCGCAAGAGGAGGTCTTGTAGACGAGCCCGCCCTTAAAGCGGCGGTAGAGTCGGGAAGACTTTCGGGCGCCGCCCTCGATGCCATCACGGTGGAGCCTATGCGAAACTGTATTTTAAAGGGGGTCGACAATATCGTCATAACCCCTCACGCCGCCTGGGCGCCTATGTCTACGAGAATAAAGCTTTTAGGCATTACCGTCGACTGTATAAAGGGCTGGCTTGACGGAAGCCCCGTAAACGTCGTATCAAAGCTTTAGTTTAAAACCGATTTCGAAAACTTTTCGAAATCGGTTTTATTGACTTTAAAGCAATATATTTATATAATGAGGTAAAATGAGGGTTGCTTAATTGTTGAGCGAAATTTGCGAGGTGCTTTATGTATAATTATTCCATAGTAAAAGCCGACGAGGAGCTTCTTAAATTCTTCGAAAAAACCGTTGTTTTAACAGGTGAAGCCGCAAGACTTGTAAACGAGCGCGGACTTATGGACTATACGGGAGTAGAGGTTCGTAAATGGAAGGGCGCAAACCTTTCGGGAGAGGATTTCCCGATGTATAAAAACCGCTGTAACGCTCAGATAAGGTCGCAGGAGCTAATTCCTCAAAGCGATGCCGTCGAAGTCCTTTCAACGGTGTATCATCTTAAGGACGGAAAGGTTAGGCAACCCCTTTTCCCCGGCGTTACCTCCTTTAAAAATCCCGCAGGCGGAACGACAATAGTCTTCTGCGGCGACCCATATACCAACTTTACTTATCTCGAAGCCTTCAGCTTTTTAAACGAAACGAGAAAGCGTCAGCTTGTGGATATCTTAAAGGCTACGGGCAACCTTCCCGTCTACTATCCCGACGATATGGAAATGCTCCTCCGCGCAGGAGAGCTTCCCGACGGCAGTCTTTTCGTTGCCACCTTTGATATTTCCTTAGACCGAGCAGACGCCCTCCCACTTGTGGTCGACGGCGAGGTCGAAAGGGTCGAGCAGCTTGCTCCTACGGGCGAGTGGAAAGAGGTCTCCTTTACCGCCGACGGCAACCGAATCGAGGTCGATACTCCCGTATATACCCTCGAGCCGATAATACTTAAAATATTAAGAAAATAACAAAAAAGACGGAGATTATTCTCCGTCATTTTTTGAAAGGTGCTCTTTCTTTCTTCGTTTTTTGCTCTTGGGAGTTTTTGGAACCATGGTATATACCTGATAGACATGCTCTTCCTCTTCGGTTTCTTCCTCTTCGGTAGGTTTCTCTAAGGGTTTTTCCTCGGTGTATGGGGCCATTTCGGCTCTGCCCTCACGGGAGTGTGTTCTGTGTCTTCTTTTTCTGCGGTGAAGCTTCTTTATAATAAGTCCCGTCAGGGATAGGACACCCGATGCGATAAGAAAAATTGCCGCAAAGAGTCTGAAAAGGCCTACGGTATCGCTTCGCTTTGAGGTCATCATCAGAATCACCGACGCTATAAAAAGAAAGAAGCTTACGGCTCCCGCCATACTGAATTTTTTGCGTAGTTTCATTTTGCTTAAAGCCTTTCAGAGATCATTTGGTCAATAGTATCGCGCATTTTCTGCATAGTGCCCGTATCGTTGACGCATTTTCTAAAGGTTATCGCCTCGCCGAATATCTTTTCGAGTTTTTCGACGATCTCTTCCTTTGAATAATACTTTTCACAGAGCTTTAAGACCCTTATATCCTCAAGGCCCTGCGCGAAGGCGATAAGACGAAGACTTTCGAGGGGCATACCGTGACGTCCGGGGTAGATGCTTACCGCGTCGCCGCCGCCTGCCCAAAAGCCTGCGTTTCCGTTAAGGAAGGGGTCGATATGGTCGTGGGAATACTGATTATTATAGAAATTAAGACCCCAGTGCAAAAAGCCTTCAATGCCGTATTTGTACATCTGAATTCCCATAAAACGGGTACGTGCCGAATGCATTCCCATAAAGCGGTTCGAATATCCAACCGAGGGGCCGCAGCAGTAGTAGATCCAGCGCTCCTTTATATCCTCGGGCATAAAGCTTTCAATGCTGTTGCTTATGGGTACGGGTATATCAACGAGACCCTCTTTATAGAATTCAACGTGGCTCAGGGCGTCAAGCAGCTTCCAGCCGCCGATAACGCTCCTGAGATTTTCCTTATTCTTTTTATACTGCTCTAAATGCTCGGAGCCGGGCTCGTCCGAAATATGGAAATAGGTTCGGTCACGAAGTCCCTTCTTCTCTAAATATGCGGTAACCTCGGTGAGCATCGCTTTCAGGAAGGTGACGTATTCCTCACCTGCCGCGTCGGTGTCCCAGCCGAAAATGCGCCCGTATTCGCCGTCAACCGTAGCCATGACCTTTGCGGCGTGGTATGCGCCCCACTGTGTAAAGAGATGACACATTTCGAAATACTTGACGCCGCAGTCAAGCAGCATATCTATATATCGGTCAAGCAGGCTCAGATCGAAGGAGTATTTACCTTTTTCTACCGTAACGCCCATAAGCTGTGTCGTGGTGCGCTCTCCGCCTACCGCCGTATCGAGAGCGGGGGTGAAAAGGGGAACGTAGATCATATTTATTCCGTTTTTGACGGCGGTCTCAATAACCCTGCGGCAATATTCAAAATGCTTGTCGCTCCATACCTCGAGGTCGTAATAGTCGGCAACGCAGTCGGCGTAAAACCATTGGGTCACGCGGGTATCCTGCTCGGGAAGGGAGGCGTCGATAACCTTTATTGTTATTTCGTTTTCTGTGACGGGGTTATCCTCCATATCACAGAGCATAACCTTAAGCTTATGCTCTCCCGACGAGATACCGTCGTTCATAACGTCTATCCAAAGACTGCGAAGCTGACCCTTTATGACCGAGAACCAGCCGCCGTGCTGAACAGGTACCAAAACGTCGGGATAAAGGCCTGCGGTAGTACGGATATATGCGGGGTCAAGCTCCTTTGCTCTGGCGGGAGACTGAGGGAAGGGGATATAGTTAGGGATGCTCTCAACCATTCTGAGCACCGCCTTATCGGCAATATCACCCTCAAGCCTTACCTTATAGTGTACGCGAGCCGTATCGCTTACCTCCTCGTCATCATAGGGGAGAAGCTGAAAGGCGGCGTTCGTGTTCCTATATATATTTATCCTGTTTATCTCGTCAAAATCGCCGTAGCCGCTGTCGAGAAAGCATTTGTCGAGGGATGAAATAATTTTCGTTTTAAGCATTTTACAAACCTCCAAGGGCCTTATTCACGTGGTTAAGAACACGTTTTTTATCTCCGCTCCAAAGGGGCGCGATAAGGGTCTTTTTGTCGCCGTCACCCGTCAGACGGTGAATTATAATATCCTCACGAAGCACCGAAACACACCTTTTGAGAATTTCGGTATATTCCTCTAAGGTCAGGGGAGTAACGGCCCCCTTTTCATATTCCTTTTCGAGTTCTGTGCCTTTTATAATATGAAGAAGGTGAAATTTCACCCCGTCTACCCCAACGTCCGAAAGGTATTTTGCGGTTTTTACGGGGTCGTCACCGGGAAGACCTATAATTATATGGGCCACCGTCTCTATCCCTGCCGAGTGAAGTCTTTTTACCGCGTCGGCAAAATCCGCGGTGCTATAGCCTCGGCGGATATATTTTCCGACCTCGTCGTCGGCCGTCTGAAGACCGAGCTCTACCCAAAGGGGCTTTATACCGTTTACCTCACGCAGAAGGGAAATGACCTCGTCGGAAACGCAGTCGGGTCTCGTGGCTATGGCAAGTCCGACGATGTCCTCGGGGGCTATAGCCTCAAAGTATATCCTTCTAAGATAGTTTATATCGTCGTAGGTGTTCGAAAAGGACTGAAAATAGGCTAGATATTTACCGCCGCCTACCTTTCCTTCGACCCGCTTTTTAGCCTTTTTAAGCTGAGCCGCAATACTGCCGCAGGGCCCTTCGGCAAACTCGCCGCTACCCTTACCGCTACAGAAAATGCAGCCTCCGTAGCCCTTCGTGCCGTCGCGGTTAGGGCAGGTAAGTCCTGCGTCGAGGGACAGCTTATAGATCTTACAGCCAAAGCGCTCCTTTAAGACCTCGGAGATCCTTTTCCTGCTCATAGATCCTTTTCGTGAAGCACTACTCCTGCATCTTGGAGCTTTTTCTGAAGTTCTTTTACGTCAAGGGCCGAAAAATCGTCGGTCATAGCCGCCGCTAAGCCTGCCGCCTGACCCGTCACCGCACAGCAGGGGATAACTCTCATAATGTCCCACATAGCGTCGGTCACCGAGGTGCAGCGACCTGCAAAAATAAGGTTCTTGACCTCTTTACTGTAAAGGGTCCTGAAGGGGACCTCGTATACGGGGCCTCTCTTTTTCCAGTTGGACACCATACCTATAGAATCCTCGAAATAGGTGTGCAATTCTTTGGTGTCAAGGGTATATTCGCCCGCGATCCTTCTGGTCATACGGATCTGCGGAGTCGTGGCAATGTTAACGGGGAGAATGTCCTCTCCGCCGGCCCTCCTTGCCTTTATATCGGAAAGGGTCTGCCCGTGGGAGAGTATGGTCTGCTGGCTTAGCTCCTCTCCGTCAAGACCCGAAAATCTGCGGTCGATAAGAGGCTTCGATTCCTTGCCGTTCTTGTCCTCGTCGGGAATATCCGAAGCGCCGATCATTCTGAGCTGATAACCCTTGTCTCCTACAGAATAATACCAGGCCGCAAGAACGTTTCCCTGACCGAATTTCTCGGTAGGAGCACCCGAAAAGAGGGCGATATCCGCGTCTCCCGTGGCGTCGACCACCGATCTTGCTGAAATTCCGAAGCGTCCCGACTTGTTTTCACAGATAACCGCGTCGATCTTACCCTCTTCGGTATGAGCGGCAACTGCATAGGTGCCGTAAAGTATCTCGACACCTTCTTTTATAAGAAGCTGTTCTGCTAAAATGGCGAAAAGATGAGGGTTATACCGAACCTGAAAGCGGGGATCCTTCTCGGTGCGCTTTGCGGGATCGGTGCTGTCAAGCCAGTTTTCGGGGTACCCTGCCTCGGCTCCCATAGATATAGAAAGACGGAAAAGCTCCTCGACGATGCCGAAGGAGACCTGACGGCCCAGTCCGTCGCAAAGGGGGAGATATATTGTGACGATACCCGCAGTGCCGAGACCGCCTAAAACGTAGAGCTTTTCGGTTAAAATGACCTTTTTTCCCTGACGGGCGGCCGATAAAGCGGCCGAAATTCCGCCGAAGCCGCCTCCGCAAACAAGGACGTCACAGCTTTTCGTGACCTTAGTTTCAAAACTTTCTTTAACTGTCATGCTAAACCTCCGAAGCATACACATTATATATAAAACAATTATACCCATCCCAAAATAAAAAGTCAACAAACAAAAAGACGAAATAAAGGTTGACAAATGGGGGTGGTGTGAGTTATAATCTTAAACTGATAGGCTATGTAAAAGGGAGATTATCCCTTTGCAGGGTCATACTAAGAATAAGGAGGGTTCAAGATGAAAAGAACTTACCAGCCCAAGAAGCTCCATCGTAAGAAGGAACACGGCTTCATGAAGAGAATGGCTACCGCCAACGGACGCAAGGTACTTGCCCGCCGCAGAGCAAAGGGCAGAAAGACGCTCACATACTAATTATTTATTATGTACTCTTTCAAAAAACTGAAGCAGAACTCTGATTTCAGACGGATTTACGGACGCGGAATTACTTTAGTTACTCCCGCGTTCGTAGCCTATGCGTTTAAAAACCGCCGAAGCTCAGGCATACGTATCGGAATTACCGCAGGAAAAAAGCTTGGCTGTGCCGTTCAGCGAAACCGCGCAAAAAGGGTCATAACCGCCGCCTTTGCCTCTGTCTCCGACAGAATAAGATCGGGCTACGATATCGTTTTTGTCGCCCGAACGAGAATACTTACCTTAAAAAGCACCGAAGTCTCGGCTTTGATGCTTAAAAATTTTGAGGAAGCCGAAATTTTAAACCAAGATGCGTAAATTACTTATTCGCTTTATACGGTTTTATCAGAAGGGAATTTCTCCCACGAAGCCTCCCTGCTGTCGCTTTACGCCGACCTGCTCGGCCTACGCAATAGAAGCGATAGAGGTGCACGGCGCCCTTAAGGGTTCTTTATTGGCCCTTTACCGAATTATAAGATGTAATCCTTTATGTAAGGGCGGATACGATCCCGTACCCCCGAAAAAGAAGAAAAATAGGCCGTCGGGAGATACCCGACCGGATGGTGAATAAAATTGCAGTTTTTATTTGATCTTATAAACGTACCGCTAAGTTATATCCTTAACTTCTTCTCGATGATAATGGGAAATAACTTTGCCGCGGCGGTATTTTTATTTACTCTGTTTATTAACCTTGCGCTTCTTCCCCTAACCGTTAAGAGTCAGAAGGCCTCTGTGGGTCAGATGCGCATAAAGCCCAAGCTCGACGAGCTTAAGAAAAAGTACGGCGACGATAAGCAGCGCTACAGTCAGGAAATGCAGAAGCTTTATCAGCAGGAGAATATCTCTATGTCGGGCGGCTGTCTTCCTACCCTTATCCGTATGCCCTTCCTTTTCTCGGTTTATTATCTCATTACTCAGCCGCTTACTTATTTCGGCGGTGTTTCTGCCGAAAAGGCGGCAGAAATTATGAAGACTCTCGGCGTAAAGAGTCAGGTTGAAGCGGTCAACGTTATTCAGAGCACGGGTAATCTTCCCGCCGGAGTCGATTCGGCCGTTGAGCGTCTCGACTTCTCCTTCTTCGGACTGAATCTTACCGAGACCCCTAAGTTTAATATTGATATCTTTAATAATTTTCAGTGGATCTGGCTTATCCCCATTATGGCCTTTGCCGCGCAGATGCTGACCAGCATTATCTCCTTAAGGCTTCAGAAGCGGACCAATCCCGACGCTCCTTCAATGAGCGGAATGATACTAACGATGCCCCTGATCTCCCTCTTCATCGGCTTCTCGGTTCCCGGCGCCGTTGGATTTTACTGGGCCTGCTCGAGCCTTGTAGGCGGACTTATTCAGGCCGGAGTTCAGTATTTCTACGGACCGCAGAAAATGCTTGCCGCAGAGAGAGCTAAGGATATCGTAAGGGTTTACGAAGAAGAACAAAAATATATCGCTAATCGCGTAACCGATAAAGAATCGGACAAATAGAAAGAAGGCATTTCCCTTGATTAAAGAATATATCGGAGAGGGTAAGGATCTCTTAGAGGCAACCGCAGCCGCAAAAGAAGGTCTCGTAACTACCCTCGGACTTAAAAACGAAGACGAAATTAAAATCGAAGTTATTTGTGATTTCAAGAAAAAGACCCTCGGACTTTTCGGCGGCTCTATGGCAAAGGTAAAGGCTTCTATCGAGCTTCCCGATCCTAAGCCCGAGAAGAAGAAAAACGAGAAAAAGCCCGAAAAGCCCGCTAAAAAGGAAGCGAAGCCCGAAGCAAAAAAGGCAAATGAGAAGAAGGCTGAGACTAAGCCCGAAGAGGCAGCCTCCGCAGTACCCGAAAATCTCGTTCCCGCCGACAAGCTCGACCCCGCCTCCTCCGCAGGAAAGGCCTCCGCTTATATCAAAACCGTTATGGAAGGTATGGGCTGTGAGAAGGTAGCCGTATCTGCCGCAGAGGTTGACGGCGGTATTTATCTTCAGCTCGACGGCGAAAAGCTCGGCGTCGTAATAGGCAGAAGAGGCGAGACTCTCGATGCGCTTCAGTATCTTACCTCCCTTGCCGCAAACACGGGAAGCGGCTACGTAAAGGTTACTCTTAATATCGGAAATTACCGCGAAAAGCGTCAGCAGACTCTTATTTCTCTTGCAAAGCGCGTATCTGCTCAGGTTGCAGCCGGCGGCAGAAGCCGAACTCTCGAGCCTATGAATCCTTATGAGCGCCGTATTATTCATACCGCCGTTCAGGATATCGAAGGTGTCGTTTCCGCGTCGGTAGGCGAAGGAAGCGGCAGACGTGTCGTTATAAGCCCCGAAGGCGGCGACAGACGTCCCCCCAGAAGAGACGACCGCAGAGGCGGCAGAAGAGGCGACCGCAGACCTTCTCAGACCGTATCTGCCTCCGCAGATCCCAACCGCGCCCCCAAGAAGGATGCCCCCGACCTTCCCCTTTACGGAAGAATCAACTAAATAATCAAAAAGAACCTCTCGTCAAGAGGTTCTTTTTTGTTAGGGCCGAGGGCCTAAGGTCAGGGAACAGGGGCTGCGCAGGGGCAAAACTGCGTTTTGCAGGGGTGCTGCGCACAGAAAAAGAGAAAAACGCCCTTTGAGTAGCGCGACCCGCGAGTAAAAAGAGTAACGGATATCGAAAACGTAAATATATACAGCTGCGATAAAATGAGGCCATCACCCGACGGGTCTTGCCTTCGCCTGTCGAACCCGAAGGGCGCCGCAGGCGGGATCTCGTCGGCGCAGAAAAAAAGAAAACTTAAAATTGAAAGTTGAAAATTAAAAACGGTATCCGTTTGTCAACTGTCCGCTGACCACTGTTCACTGCGCGAAGCGCCTAAACAATATACCTTCTTTTCCTATATATCGACGGCGGCATATAATAGTGCTTTTTAAAAAGGCGGCAGAAATAAAACTGATCCGAAAAACCGTATTTTTCACCGATATACTTAATGGAAATATCGGTGTTTCGTATATCGATCTCTGTCCGTCGGAGTACCATTTCCTGAATATACTGACCCAGTGGCGTTCCAACCTCGGTTTTAAATTGCTTCTGAAGGGTCTTAGGCGCAACGCAGAGTCTTTCTGCGATCTCGGCGGCCGAGACCGTGATCCTGCAGTTTTCAATAATATATTCGATGGCCGCTTCAACGAGAGGGGAATGCTCGGCAAACTGCGAAAAATCGATTCCAGATTTAAGTATGCCTTCAAAGGCGCTGTGCTGTAATATCATTTTAAGACGAACGACACTTTCGGGATCGCCCTTGTCAAAAAGCCGTATAACCTCGTTGACCGTGTCCATACGGTCTTCAAGTATAATGCACTCGTCAACCTTGGCGAAAACGTCCTGATAGTCGTGACGTATAAGGGTGAAATGACAGAAAAGCTTAAAGCATTCCTCGGGGCAGGAATATCCGTAGTCAAGCTCGGAGGGAATGAGATAAATGTTTCCGGGGAGAAGGTCTATCTGCTTACCTCTGTAATGAATCTCGGCGTAGCCGCTCTGAATATAGTACATACGAACGTAGGGCTGACGGGCGCTATCCTTGTGCCAGTTGGGGGCAAGAGTAACCGTCGCGAGGCAGTTTATATTCATATGAAGTCCCGCCACGTCTCGCTGAAATATTTGATTGAAGTTTTGTTTAAAGCTAAGCAGCGGCATAATTCTTCTCCTTTGTGAAAATTCTGCATATTTTCACGCAAATCGTCCATATACTGTAATTTGATTATATGTTATATTTATATTAAAGTCAAGTTTTATACAATATTTCTAAAACTTATTAAATATGGAGGATGTATTATGAGTTTCAAAAAGTTTCTAGCCGTAATTTTAGCGGTAGCGATTCTCGTTACCTCGGTTCTTATTACCACCATAGCCGTGGATACTACCGACGAAAGCGCTCCCGTAAACCTCGCCCTGAGTGCGACGGCAACTGCTATAGATGAGCACGGAAGCTATCCAGCCGCCAATATCAACGACGGAGATACCTCGACCCGTTGGGCTCCCAACACCTGGAAGGCTGAAGATCTTCCCGTCTGGATGCAGCTCAGTTGGGAAGAGCCCGTCACCTTCGATACCCTCGCCTTTGACGAGTGGAATACGGCAGGTAACCGCGCCGACGGCTATACGGTGTCGGTATCAAACGACGGCGATACCTTTACCGATATCTATACGGGAAAGGGAATGGGTATAGACGGCTGTACCGTCCGTCTGACTCAGCACTATACCGCAAAGCATATCCGCGTAACCTTTACCTCGGTGCTTGAGGGCGTAACCGACAATCCCACCATTACCGAGTTTGAGGTATATAAAAACGTTGCCGAGCCTTCCGAAAACCTCGCCGTCTACGCGACTCCCGAGGCTATAAGCAACTATAAGGACTCTGACCACGACCTTCACTGCGGAAAGCTCAACGACGGCAACCGCAACGAGAGCAACAACGCTTACGAGCGCTGGACATCCCTCGAATGGCGCGCTTCTACCCTTGCAACTACCCCCATCTGGTGTCAGTATAAGTGGGACCTTCCCGCCTCCTTCGATACGGTAGATATCTACGAGTGGAAGGCGGGCAGCGTATACCGTGCAAACGAGTTCCGACTTTCGGTCTCCGACGACGGCGCAACCTTCACCGATATCTATACGGGCTTCGGCATCGGTCAGTATAAAAGCATTACCCTCGACAAGGCCTATACCGCAAAATACCTGAGAGTTACCTTCTATTCGGTCCTCGACGGAGTAAGCGATATGCCCTGTATAAGCGAGATCGAGGTCTATAACTACTCCGACGATGCTTTTATCGAAAGCTTTATCGTCGACGGAACAGAGGGTGTCATAAACCACGAAGCCTCATCGATTCTTGTAAGCGTAGATAACGTCGGAGATTACTCCTCCGTAACCCCCGTGGTCACCGTTTCAAGCGGCGCTACCTATACCCCCGCAGGGGCTCAGGACTTCACTACGCCCGTCACCTATACCGTCACCGCAAAGGACGGTAAAACTACGAAAAACTATACGGTAACTCTTATGGATAAGACCTTTATAACCGACGCAATGCTTTCCGATAACGGTTCCTCCGACGTAGCCGCTTTCGGTCCCACCCCCTCACCTTATCAGTATAATTATCAGCGTCAGGAGCTTGCCGCCTTCCTTCATTTCTCTATGTCGACCTTCAACGGTAACGAATGGAGCGACGGCACCGACCCCGTTTCAACCTTCGACCTCACCACCCCCATTGAAGCAGAGGATTATGTTAAAACTATGATCGCCGCAGGCTTCAAGAAGATAATCGTCACCGCCAAGCATCACGACGGCTTCTGCATTTGGGACAGTAAATATACCGAATATGACATCGCCTCAACAAACTACCCAGGCGACGTCCTTGCGGAGGTTTCGGCCGCCTGCACCAAATACGGCGTGGAAATGGGTCTCTACGTCTCTCCTTGGGACAGAAACGCCGAGTCTTACGGCTATTACGACGAGGACGGTAACCCCACCGACGAGGCGGGGGACTATCTCGACTATAACGAATATTATATAAATCAGCTCGAAGAAATCTTAAGTAATCCCATCTACGGCTGTAACGGCCATTTCACCGAGATCTGGCTGGACGGAGCAAAAGGCTCGGGAGCTGATGCTCAGGAGTACGATTTTGTAGGCTTCGTTAAGGAAATGCATAAGTGGGAAGGAACTGCCGCAGGCTTTGAGGACGAACCCCTCCTCTTCGGAACCTCCTACGGTAACGTCCGTTGGATCGGAAACGAGCTGGGTGTCGCCAACGAGGAAAACTGGTCCAAGGCAAACGGAAGCTATAGCTCCGCCACAGGTCTTACGGCTACCTCTATGGGTCCCACAATAAAATACGAAGATACCAACTGTGCCTACGGTATCAAAGAAGGAAACTATTGGGTAGTTCCCGAGGTTGATGCGAGAATCAATTCGACCTGGTTCTGGCACGAGAATACCAAGGCTCCCAAGACCCTTGCTGCCCTTAAGGAAATGTATCTCCATAGCGTTGGACACAACTCGGCGCTTCTCTTAAACGTTCCCCTTAACAACGAGGGCACCCTCGACGCCGCCATTAAAAACCGCGTTCTCGAATGGGGCGAGAATATAAAAGCCTCCTTCTTTGACAATAATCTGCTTGCCCGCGACGGAGTTATAATCTCCGCAAGCGAGGTCAAAAACAACGATATTAAGTTTAAGCCTTCAAACGTTGCCGACGAAAACGACACTACCTACTGGGCGGCGGAGGACGGCACCAAGACCGCATCCCTTTATATCGACCTCGGTCAGACCACAATTTTCGACGCTCTTACCTTGGAAGAGGATATCCGCTTCGGTCAGAGGATAGAGTCCTTCACCGTTTCCTATAAAAATGCCGCAGGAGTATGGATAGAATTCTCGAGGGGCAGTACCATCGGCGGCAAGCGCGTTATTTTAGAAAAGCCCGTTCAGGCAAAGGAGCTTCGCATAACCTTTACCGGTATGACCGCCTCCGACGGCACAGTTGCCGCCCCCGTTATAAGCCACGTCGGCGTTTATAAGGCAACCTCTGCCTTTGCTATCGGCTCTGCCGCGCCCGAAGGAATTGACGAGTTCGACAGCGCAGATGCCGATACCTTCGATAAGGGAACCTTCGCCACCGTTACCGACGCAGGTGCTCTTCAGGGCTCTGTCCTTCAGGGCAGCGAGGGCAATTCCCTTACCTTTACCTTTAAGGGAACTATGGCCTGGCTCCTCGGTGAGCAGACCACCACCGAAGCCGTTCTTTCGGTAGCTATCGACGGCGGCGAGGCGCAGACGGTAACCGTTAAGGGCGACAGTACCCAGAAGACCGCCCGTATTTACGAGACCCCGACCCTCTCCGACGATACCCATACCGTTACTGTTACCGTCGTCTCGGGTACCGCTAAGCTGGACGGAATCTACGTCCTCGATAACGGCGGCGCAGGTATGTTCGATTTCGAAATGCCCTCCTATACCGTAAACGAGGATATGTACTTTGACGTTAAGGTCCTCCGTAAGGGCGGAAGCAAGGGCGCAGCCAAGGTCATCGTTCAGGATAACCCCGGCTCTGCCGTTCAGTCCTCCTATCATACCACCAGCGGCATCGTTTTAACCTTTGCCGACGGAGATATCGAGAAGACCGTGACCCTGCGCACCAAGCGCTATACCGAAACTACGGGAACCCTTTCCTTCTCTCTTGAGATTGTTTCGGCCACCGACGATACCATCGTTACCGGCTTTAATCATCCCTGCGCAGCTAATATTATCGACGCCGAAAGCTATTCGGGCGGCTATCTTGAGAGCCTTAAGGTGGTCACCGCTCCCGATAAGGTGGTTTACCGCGTGGGTGAGAAATTAGACCTTACGGGTCTCGTGCTCACAGGCACCTACGCCTCGGGCGATACCCGTACCCTCGTTTCCGATCAGTATACGGTAGACACCGATATAATCGACCGTGTCGGAGCTATCCCTGTAACCGTTACCTCTGTATTCGACGGAAAATCCACCCGCTTTACGATAATTTCCTTCGCAAACGGCGATACTGATCGCAACGGCTTTGTTAACGTAACCGACCTTGTGGCTATGGCTAATGGCAAGGCGGTTCAGGGAGACGTAAATCTTGACGGTGTAGTCAATAAGTTTGATCAGGCTACCCTCCGTCAGCACCTTATCGGCACCATCGCCATCTCGGGCGCAGATACGGGAGCTATGACCGACCTGCTCGGCGGTATAAAGTGGACTGCAGGTCAGGTCGACAGCTACGGAAACGTCTCCACCGCAACCAAGGCAAGGCACTGTGTTTCCGACCCAATCTCGGCTAAATATATCATTATCGAGAACAATAAAAACACCGTATGGACCAATATTACCGAATATGACGAAAAAGGTAACTGCGTTTTAAATACCGAAACAGGTCTCAGCGATACTGTTCTCTTTAATAACGGCGTAAACACCGTCTTTATAACCAAGCCGGGCCATACCTATAGAATAATGGTCCGCTGTAAGACCAACGTCAGCCTTACCGCCGACGAGCTTTTGGCTCAGCACGGCCCCGCAGGTATCTTTGCGGTAGATAAGCTCGACGCAAGTCTCTTCGGAAGCTATACCGTTGTCAACAGAAACATCTCCTCTGATATGACCTGGAACGCCGTGGGCGACAGTCTCACTTCGGCCTCGTCCTACTATTTTGACCGAGTTGTCTCGTCCACGGGTCTTTCGGGAACGACCTACGGTCAGGCAGGAAGCACCTTAGCCGTTAACGACTATTCTAAGAATCACATAAACGCTACCTTTGGCACCTCTTATGAGTACACCTCTATCGTTGAGCGAATTTTAAACGACGATATGGGCAAGGCCGATATCTGGACGGTATTCGGAGGCACCAACGACTGGTATTACGGCTCTGCCCTCGGCTCTATAGCGCCTAAGGGAAGCGAATTCGATAAGACCACTATCTACGGCGCCCTTCAGGCAATATGTGAGCATATCCTCAAAGAGGATAACAGCCCCCACCTCGTCCTCATTTCTCCCTCCTATGCAAACCGCGAACGTGCAGGCGGAGCTGAGCATAAGCCTACCTACGAGCAGATAAGAACCGCCTTTAACGAGGTTGCCGCCCTTTACGGGGTAGAGCATCTCGATATGTGGACGGCCTGTGGCATCAACGAGTCTAACGCCGCCGAAATGCTCAAAGACGGGGTTCATCCCACCACCGCAGGCGCAATCCTTCTTGCAAATGCGATTTCTGCTCAGCTTGGACTTGTGGACGTAAACAGCTCCCTCGACAGCACCGATGCGGTTGTCATCAAGGGAATTGAGCTTTCCTTCGACGACTATTATACCTTCGATGCCGAAAAGGTTGAACTTGTAGGCAAAAATGATTGCATAACCCTTTCGGGCAATACCATTCATGCCGAAAAGCTTACCGAGGCTCCCGTACTCCTTAAGGTTGACGGAATCCTCCATATGATATCGGTAAAACCTGCAAAGGTTGCTCTCTTCCTTGTGGACGGTCAGTCCAATGCAAGAGGTGTTGCGGGAGATCTTGACAACACAAAGCCCATTACTCCCGATAAGGGTAACGGATATATTTACGAATCCTCCACCCTTAAGGATATGAACACCTATATGGCCGATAAGTTTGCCTCTATCACGAACAATAACTCCATCGGCTTCGCTCCCGCCCTTGCTTATGAATGGTATGAGCTTACGGGCGAAAAGGTGGTCATCATTCAGCAGGGTCGTGACGGTGCTCCCATTCATTTCTGGAAAGAAAAGGGCTACACCGCCTCTACCTCAAACCTTATTAAGAACGCCGTAAAGGTCATAAACGAAAGCGGGAACTACGAGATCGCTTCGGCAGGCTACTACTGGCTGCAGGGTGAGAGTAATATGATCCTCACCGCCAACACGGGCGGCTGGCAGGATTATGAGGTCTACACCACCCCCGAGCAGTATGCCTCTCAGTTTATGGAGGTTCACGCCGCCTATATTGCCGCCCTCGAGACCTCGGGAGTCGACGCCTTCTGCGGAATACTTTCGGCTCGCAGCAACGACTGCACCAAGAATATCGTTACGGTCAGCGAATACGCAGGTCCTCGCGCCGCACAGCAGGCACTTGCCAATATGAACTCGGATATCTATATGGTATCCACCATCACCGACACCTGGGATCAGGCCTCCTCCGATGCATACAGCTTCACCGCCACCTCCGGCAAGAAGGTCTCGGTTGATTCGGTCAAGGATGGCCTCTTCTCCTACAGCCCCGTTCACTATGCGCAAAACGGCTATAATATCTTAGGTCTCGACGCCGCCGACAATATGTATAAGGCGGTAAGTGGCGCTAAGGCTACCGACTTTACCCTTACGGGTCATAATGGCACCACCAAGTATGCCGCAGGAACTCAGGTAAACCTTCAGGATAACCTTCGCCGCACCGACGAGATGAATACCTTCGAGGCAAACGCCGCACAGCTCGTTGCAGTTCCCAACAATAAGGGACTCTCCGCCTCTGCTACCTTCACCTTAAAGGACAAGAGCGGAAATACCGTCAGCGGGATCATCGATAACTACGGCTACGTTGCCGACGTTACGAAGATAACCGAGGAAATGACCCTTACCGTTACCTTAAACGGAGTCTCCAAGAGCTATACCCTCGTGAACAAGTCCTCAATGGTCGACCTTATAAGCGACCTTGGCTGGACCTTCGGCGGAATCGGCTCGGCAGGTGACCTTCAGCCCGCAAGCGGAACAACGGGATATCGTTGCTATAGCGACGAGGTATATCTCAGAAGCCTCGTTATCTCCTCCACCGCCTGGAGTGCCGCGCCCAATTGGACGCAGATAAAGGTCTACGACCTTGAGGGCAACTTCATCGGAGAGCAAGACGTAACACAGGATACGGTATTCACCGCCCGTACCGACCGTGTTTACCGAATCTACGTCGCCAACCGTAAGAGCGCAAACTCCGGCACCGTCGAGTATATCCTTAAAGACTTCGGCGGCTTCACAATGGTGGATATGACCCCCGAAAAGGCCGCACAGTACAGCTCTTACTACCAAATGACCAGCAAATAATCAAAAAGAACCTCTCGTCTGAGAGGTTCTTTTTTGTTAACCAAACCATTGGGACTCGAATCAGGTTTTGGAAGAAGAATTTTCCGCTATCCTTCGTCAAAATACTCGTAAATCCGACAGGATTTACTGCGTTTTTTCCTCGCATATCAAAAAATTACATTACTTACAAAACTCGTCGACCTTAAAGGAGCGATTTTTTGAGCAGGTTTTGGTGAAGAGGAGTTCGTAAGGCTTTCGCCTACGGACGACGATAAACCGAAAGATGCCGAAAAACCGCCCTTTAAGGCTGGTTCGGGTTTAAATGGTTTGGTTACCGAAAACGTAAATATATACGGATACGATAAAATGAGGCCATCACCCGACGGGTCATCCTGAGCCTGTCGAAATTTTGCGACGATGAGATTCCGTCACCTACGGTGCCGCCCTTACGGGTTCGACAGGCTCAGAATGACCCATTGTCGCTTGCATAGCCGCAGGCGGGATCTCGTCGGCGCACAAAACAAAAATTTCTAACCGAGGAAAATGAGACGGCGATAAACGTTTATTCTCAATATAAATATATGATAATGTCGTAGGGGAGGGGCCGACCCAAAGGGTCGTATTTCCGACCGCAGGGAGGAACACCGTTTTGCGCCAATGGCGCAAATATAATTTTCGTTTGCGTCGGAAAATTATGTTGCCTTACGGCAAATGATGTTATGCTTCGCATAAATGATGTTGCGACTAACGTCGCAAACGAAACTTTTCCTTATGTCCTCCCGAGGAAAATGAGACGG
>CASFDQ010000043.1 GCA_949293385.1 uncultured bacterium
TACGATAACGCTTTTGCAGGGGTAGGCTGGACTGACGAAACCTTCAATCCGAAATATCCTATTGTTCCCACCTCTGCATATATGATGTTCCGTTATGCCGAAATAACGAAGGATATATTTGACCGTATCGACCTATCGCAAAGCACAAATAACGCTTATATGTTTTACGGAGCTAAATTTAAGAGCATAAGGGTAGATTTGTCGGGTGCCTTGTCTATAATGAGCGTTTTCGGGCATTCTGCGGCCACTGAAACGATTAACCTTATGATCTCTGATGAGGGTGTTAAGGTAACAGATTGCTTTGTAAATATGCAAGGCCTTAAAAACCTTACTATTGAGGGAGTTATAGCCGAGGGAAACATTAACATATCGGCTTCGACCCTTTTAACGGCAGAAAGCGCAAAAAGCCTGATAACCGCCTTAAAAGATATATCGGGAACGGATAATGCTTATAAGTATAAGGTTACCTTTTCGCCTGCGACCAAAACCTTGTTAGATACAGAGGGTGCAACCGCACCCAACGGAGATACTTGGCTTAATTACCTTTATGCGAAAGGATGGAACAGATAAATGGTAACTTGCGAAATCTTATCACAGACCTTAATTCCTAATACGGTTATGAGAAAAATGTTGGTGGATGGCGTTCACAAAGGATATAGCATACAGCCTATAAGCGGATATGTGCTTCACGACAATACGATGGATATTGACATCATAGACGAGGCAACATACGAGGTTGTAGGAAGAAAATTCGGCTATTCCCCGTCATCTGTTGATGTTACTTGCGGTTTAAACTACGACTTTAGCACTCGCACCGTAACAGGCGAGAACGGCAACACCTACACAGCCTACGGCGACCGAGAGTTTTTCGCCGTTCTCGAAAGCACCGCACCTGCCGACCAGATATTCGGCGGTGGAGACGACCACGAAGTAATGAAGGCAGAAATAGTATAAAATCGAGGAGGTGAATTAAATGGCAGAGTTAGCGTTTGGAATCTGCGGTCTTGTTACCGGCTTCGGAGGTCTTATCTGCGCTACGGTGGTCGCCTTTCGGAACAAGAAAAAGGATGACGTTTCCGACGGGCAGAATATCGGAATGCTACATACCGACATAGGATATATAAAGAAGGGTATAGACGGCATTGAGCACCGACTTGAAAAGCAGGAAAATCAGTATATCGACGTGGTGACCCAGCTTGCCGAGGTAAAGGGCGATATAAAGCGTCACAGTAAGCGCATCGACAAGCTTGAGGGCTACCACGATCCAAAAACGATAGGAGGGAATTAAATGCGAAAAATAGCACTTACCGCAGGACACTATAAGTATACTGCGGGAAAACGCATACCCAAAAAGCTCGACAAAAACGAGACGAGGGAATGGGTTTTAAACGACCGTATCTGCGACAAGATCGAGAAGAAGCTTAAGGTCTATGAAGGCTTCGAGCTTCTCCGCACCGACGATACTAGCGGCGAAAAGGCAATATCGGTGGAGGACAGAGCGGCGGCCGCCAACAAATTCGGCGCCGAGGTTTATATTTCTGTACACCATAACGCAGGAATCGACGGCGGTACGGGCGGGGGAATCGTCGCCTACACCTATACTAAGGTTGACAAGGAGACTAAGGCCTGGCAGAAGGAGCTCTACGACGCTCTTATAAAGCATACGGGGCTAAAGGGCAACCGTGCTCAGCCTCTTGCCAAGGCCGACCTTGCCGAATGTAGGCTTACGGCTATGCCCGCCGTACTCTTGGAATGTGGCTTTATGGACTCGGCTACCGACTCGAAGATTATTCTTACCGAAAAGTACGCCGAAGCCTGTGCCGAGGCCATCGTCGAGGTTCTTGTAAAGCGGCTCGGCCTTAAGAAAAAGCCCGTAGTAGTCGAAGCCAAAAAGCACTACCGCGTTCAGGTAGGCTATTTCTCTAAAAAAGAAAACGCCGAAAGACTCGCCGCTGAGCTTAAAGCTAAGGGCTACAGCGCAATTATAAAGGAGGAAAAATAAAATGGAATTTTTAAATCAGTTTTCGATACCCGTCATAGTCGGGATATGCCTTTGCGTCGGTTACATGCTCAAGAACGTTGTGACCACCGATAAGGTCAATAAGTTTATCCCCCTAATTATGGGGGTTCTCGGACTCGGTCTCAATATGTGGATAAACCTCGGGGTTTCCCCCGATATCATCCTCGGCGGCCTCGTTTCGGGACTTGCCTCCACGGGACTGTACGAAGCGTTTAAGCAGTTTATTAAGAAATAATTAAAAAGGTCTTCCTCAAAGCTGAGGAAGACCTGACTGCTATTTTTTATCTTTATCCTTTATGTAGCCGAGATGACGGAGACACAAAACGAAAAGTCCCGCGAATGCGTAGACCGACACGAAGAAGGCCAAATACCCCGCAAACTGCGTAGCCCCCGTAAAGGTTATGATAATTCCCTTTGTAAGAGAGCCTAAAACGTAGAGTACAAGGTACATAATTACCCCGAAAACCGTCTTTTTCACAAAAGACAGGGGAAAAAATATTTTAAGCATCCTTTTCCTCCCCGAAGGCCTCGGCCGCCTTTATCATTATGGCACATTCGATACGTTTCTTATGAAGCTCACAGCCGAGACCGTAAACTCCCGTAACGCTTCCCGTAGAGTTGTATGCGTTTGCGGCACAACCGCCCGAGCAGTACATTCTCGCAAAGCAGTCATCACATTCGGTATGAGAATAGATGTTGCAGGACTTAAACTGCTCCAAGACCTCTTGGTTTTTAACTCCGCCTGTAACGTTTCCGAGTAAAAACTCGTCCTTGCCTACAAACTGATGACAGGGGTAGAGGTCTCCCTCGGGGGTCACCGCCATATACTCGGTTCCCACGCCACAGCCCGAGACCCGCTTAACTACGCAGGGGCCGCCGTCTAAATCGATCATATAGTGGTAGAAGGTGAAGCCTTCATCCTTCTTGTTCCTTTTTATCATTTCCTTTGCCAGGATCTCATACTGAGCCAAAAGCTCGGGGATATCCTCTTTCCTTAGAGCGTAGGGAGCGGAAGGCTCGGCAACTACAGGCTCAATGGAGATCTCCTTAAAGCCAAGATCGGCCATGTGAAGGATATCGGCGGCAAAATCCTTGTTATATCTCGTGTAGGTGCCGCGGATGTAGTAGTCCTTACCGCCGCGCTTTTCGACGAACTCTTTAAACTTCGGAACGATACTGTCATAGGAGCCCGCGCCTGCGCGGTTTACCCTCATTCGGTCGTTGACCTCTTTTCGGCCGTCGAGAGAAAGAACGACGTTGCTCATCTCTTTGTTACAGAAGTCCATTATCTCGTCGGTCAGTATTACCCCGTTGGTAGTGTAGGTGAAGCGGAAGTTCTTGCCCTTCTCCTTTTCGATACTGCGGCCGTACTCTACAAGCCGCTTTACTACCTCGAAGTTAAGGGAGGGCTCGCCGCCGAAAAAGTCGACCTCAAGATTTTTTCTCGTTCCCGAGTTTTCGACAAGGAAATCGAGGGCCTGACGCCCTACTTCGAAGGACATAAGACCACGGGGTCCGTGATATTCTCCTTCGCAGGCGAAGCAGTATTTGCAGGCGAGATTACAGTCGTGTGCCACGTGAAGACAGAGGGCTTTTATAACCGACTGACGCTTTTTAAACTGCTGCGCCAGAGCCTTGTACTTATCCTCGGTAAAGAGCTTTCCCTCGGATTTCAGCGCTTCGATATCCTCGAAAACTCCGTCGATATCCTCGCTCGTTACGTCCTCACGGTCGCCGTATTTTTTTAGAATTTCGGCTTTTATAACCGCCTTTTCCTTCTTGTCGTAATCGGAAATAATATCGAAGGCAACCTCGTCCACCACGTGAACACAGCCCGAATTTACGTCCAAAATGATATTGTATCCGTTAAGCTTATATGCGTGTATCATAAACGTCCTTCTTACAGAAAAATTGCCGCAGAGAAATCTGCGGCAAAGCTTTAAGCTTTTAAATTATTTGCTTTCTTTGCACTTTTCGCACTGCTGATTAGCGACAGAGCAGGAAGTCTTGCTTGCAGACTGACAAGAGGTCTGACATTCGCCGCAGCCGCCGGTCTTAGCAGAAGCCTCGAGGTCGCGAGAAGATAAAGTTTTAATTCTTTCCATTATTAAACCCTCCTTAAGGGAAATTTCATTTTTAACTATGTTACCATAAAAAAATCTATTTGTCAAGGCTGTTCGGAGTTTTCCTCTTCCCGGTTCGGAGTTTTTCTCTTCCCGGTAAATCCAATTTCAGCCATATTTTTTATTTTTCGGGATTATTTTAGTGTTTTGATGAAAAAAGCAAAAAACGGAGTCTTTAGGTAGGCACGAGTTAAAATGGTTTAGTCAACGCTTAAAAAGCAATATTCCTTCGACGCTTTTGTTAAAATTTGACAACGCGCATTGACAAAACTGTACAACTATGATATAATTTAACCATAAAACAGAAAGAGGTGATACCAATGGGTTTAGCAGAAGAGTTGCGGAACGTATATAAGTATGATATAATAAGAAAGAAAAACAGCGATGAAAAAATATGCTTTCAGAAAAATATTCGCCGTAATTTTAACCGCCGCATTGGTACTTGCCTTTACGGTACCCGTCTCGGCTCAAACGACCGAAGAATCGGCCGTTGCTACAAAGCGATCGGTTAAAGATGTCTTTTCATCACAGGTAGACCGGAATACCGATTATAACTTAAGCCGATTAGACCTTTCGACCCTGCCTTCTTATATGGAGGAAAGCTTAGGCTTTTCGGAGCTTTCGGAGGATAAAAGACCGAGATCTCTTACCGATTTATACGTAGAAGACCTTTATTCCTTTACTACCCTTAACGAGGACGATACTTTAACCCTTTATATGTTCAGCGAGCCTGTAAAGTACGTAGATAAGGAAACTACTGCTATTAAGTTTATTGATAATACTATTAAAGCGGCAGAAACCAAGCTCCCCGTATCTTCTGCAGAGCTTTCGAAGATAGGAAACAGCCTTTATACCGCTAAAAGCTACACGAATACCGCGAACTTTTTTAAGGTAGATATGCCTGCTTCGATAAATCAGGGCGTGTCCCTTTCCTACGAAGGTAAACGCTTCACCCTCTCACCGGCCTCGGCTTCCCTTTCTACCGCAGAGCTTAAAACCGCGACACACAGAGGAATGACCGAGCAGACGGTAGAATACCGCAACGCTTTAGGCACCGGGGTTCATCTTCAGTACGTCCCTATAAACAGCGGAGTTAAAGAGAATATCGTTTTAGACCGTTATCCCGGTAAAAACACCTTTAGATTTATATTTGATGCGGAAGGCTACTATCCCCTTTATACCGAGGGCGAAGCTATTCCCTTCGCCGATCCTTCTACCGACGAGATAGCTCTTATCTTAGGTCAGGTCGACGCAAGAGACTCCTATACCGGCGACGAGACCGACGGTCATTTCACCCTTTATAACTCCCTTACCCTTACCGAGATAAGACCGGGGCTTTATACCCTAACCGTTACCGTCGACAAAGAATTTTTAACCGACCCTGACACCGTCTACCCCGTAGTAGTCGACCCGACGCTGACTATAAGCGCGACCTACATATACGATACCACCGTATACAGCGGAAATCCCGACAAGCAGGCCTATTATTCCAGCGCATATATAGTAGCAGGCTATCACGGCACGTCGGGTAAGGAAGCAATTGCGCTTACGCGAGCAAAAAATTATTTTGAAAGCCTTACCTATATCTGGCCCAACAACGTAACTTCGGCTAAGTATAAGGTTTACGAGGGTTCGGGAAAGACTAATTCTATGACGGTACAGCTTTGCAGCACCTCGGCGGCATGGAATCAAAGCACGGTTACTTATAACAACCTCTCTCAGCTTAAAACTCCCACCGACAGTCTTACGATAAACAAATCGGGTTGGTACAATTTTAACATAACTCCTCTTGTGAAGGAGCGGCTTAAATACGCCCGTGGTGAAGGCGGTTATACCTACTACCGCGGTTTTGCGCTTAAATCCTCTGCTACGGGAGTTTCAAGCAAGCACTTCTGCTCGGCAAACTACAGCGGTTCCCTTACCCCGTCGATGATAATAAACTATAGCGATGTGCCTTCGCACAACGTAGGAGTTATCGGACCTCACACTTCTGTAAGCAATTATAGGTACGATCGTACTCCGGCTTGGGGCAAATATATTATTTGTGATCAATGGGTATATACTTTTGAAGTTCCGGTAACGGCTACTTATAATATTTTGACACACACAACCAGAGTTGTTGATAATAGACAAGTTGCAGCCAGAACTGAGTTAACGATATACTCCGAAGACTTTAACCGTCTATATTACAATGAAGTGGATCCGAATACTCTTTCTTGGGGGAATGCAAGAGCTTCGATTACAGCAACACTTTCTCCCGGGATATATCATGTTTTTGTGTCGGATTACGACGAATCGGCCAGTTATCAAGCTTGTTACCTATTTATCGATAGCGGAAACTATCTTGATGAAGGTTATGACGGCGATATGCACAGATATGCTTTTTTAACATACGAGTTTTATGTAATAGGCCCTCCTAATGGACATTATAATTGTTTTGGATATGCGGTTCAAGACTTCTCGTGCCTTTCAATGCCTAAAACGAATATATACAACGTTCTTCTGAGTTATGGATATAGAAAAGGTGACAGATCCTCAACTTGTATTGTTGTGTATTATTCGAACGGAAGCATATCCCATTATGCGCGCATAGATAACGGTATCGTTACTGCAAAAGATACGCCCTCAGGATATTTATTACAACATAATTTGACTCCATACGCTTATTTTTCAAGTTCCGTTTATGGTATCCCCAGTGAATACTATATACACGAGTAAGGGAGGTTTATATGAAACGGCTATTTATTTTGTCGTTGTGTTTTTCGATTTTACTATCTTTCTGCGCTTGCGATATCGTAAGCGGTACTTCTTCGGAAAATTTGTCAAAAACATCAAGCTCTGCCGATTTTAAACAATACGACGGCGTTACGTTAACCGTAGATATGCATAGAAAGTCGTGGCTATCATCACTTCCTACAGGTATGCAGGAAGCGGTTGATATATACGGTTTTAACGTTTCATACCGAATGCATACGGAATCGGAATACGTGAAGAATATTAAATCCTACGTTGCTGCCGATCTTTCGTCGGATATATGCGACGTTGCAAATTTTTCAGAATTTTCCGAACTTTTTGGATGTCTTATGCCAATTACCTCTACCGGTCTTAATATTGATGATCTTCTTGACCAATCTATACTTTATGCTTCTGCGGTTAATGGTGACCCATATCTTGTAAACGGATATGGGAATCCTCTTCAATACATAGACGTCTGCCTCTACAACAAGGCGATATTCAAAGAAGCAGAGCTTACCTCTCCTAAAGAATTTTACAACAAGGGAGAATGGACTGTTGAAAATTTCAAATGGTGTGCCGAAAAAATCACCGCTTTGGGCAACGGATATGTCGGCGCTGTAGCTCTCGAAGAAGCACCGTACGCCGTAAGCCGAGATTCGTATTTTGCACTTGATAACGGAAAACTGTTTTTAAATTCAAAAGGCAAAATTGAAAAGGTTGCCGACCTTTTTTACCAAATGAAAAAAAACGGTTCCCTTAAGCCCTACCGAGGCGGTTTCGGCGACAACAAATGCGGCATGTTCCTTACAAACAGCAAGGCGCTGGTCGTTTCCGGATATCTCTCGAATTTGGAAAGCGAAGAAATTCAAAACATTGGAATAACATACCTTCCAAAGCCTGAAGATTCTGAAAAGCAGAGCTTATCTGCATCTTTCGGAGGTTGGGGTATAGTTAAAAGTACGCATTATCCGGAAGCGGCCGGCCTTCTGCTCAAGCATTTTTTACAACCAAAAGACAAATCATCGGCAGTAACCGGTCATAATTTCACCCAAAACGATACGTTTGCAGATTTTTATTCGGAAATCTTTTCCGACGGCTCTGTTGATATCGATTATTACATAGCCCCTCACCTTGCCTCGACGAAGTTTAAAGTCTCCCTTTCCTACGACCTAAACGACGATACGGTAAAAGATATAAATAGGTATTATAAAGATAAGCAGGAGGATATGCAAAAAGTCTGCGACGAGGCTAACAAGCTTTTAAAATAGGCAGGTGTTGATGCCTACTGCGCCGAATATGAGGCGGAGCAGAATAAAAAATAAGTTAAAAGGTCGGACGGCTTCGGTTATCCGATCTTTTACGTTTTACTTGAACGAAAGAGTCGAAAGGATATAGGATGACGATATTGACAAAAGTGTATATATTTGGTATAATTTAACTATAAAACCGAAAGGGGTGAGTGCGATGGTTAATGCAGACGAAATACAACATAAAAACAGCTTAATAAGAAAGGACGAAACTATTTATGAAAAAATCAGTTTTTCAAAAGCTTTTTACCGTTCTGCTTGCCGCCGCATTGGTACTTGCCTTTACGGTACCCGTCTCGGCTCAAACGACCGAAGAATCGGCCGCTGCTACAAAGCGATCGGTTAAAGATGTCTTTTCATCACAGGTAGATCGGAATACCGATTATAACTTAAGCCGATTAGACCTTTCGACCCTGCCTTCTTATATGGAGGAAAGCTTAGGCTTTTCGGAGCTTTCGGAGGATAAAAGACCGAGATCTCTTACCGATTT
>CASFDQ010000044.1 GCA_949293385.1 uncultured bacterium
CTATCCCCTTTATACCGAGGGAGAGGCGATTCCCTTCGCCGATCCTTCTACCGACGAGATAGCTCTTATCTTAGGTCAGGTCGACGCAAGAGACTCCTATACCGGCGACGAGACCGACGGTCATTTCACCCTTTATAACAGTCTTAAATTAGAAGACCTTAAAAACGGAAAATACATCCTTACCGTAACGGTTGATAACGATTTTCTAACCGACCCCGACACGGTATATCCGGTAGTTATCGACCCCTCGGTAACTATACCCGGAACAGGTTTTTATGATACGGCGGTATACAGTGCACAGCCGACCTCCTCGGGATATTATTCGAGTTCGTATATGATTGTCGGCGATCACGGAACGTCATACGGAGAAGGAATGGCTTTTATCCAGCCTAAAAGCATGTCGAATTACAACTATATTCAATCAAACCTTATTAACTATGCAACCTACCGAGTTCGCGAAGCTTCAGGAAAAACAAACAGTTCCTCCATTCGTCTTTACGGAACGACCGCTACTTGGAATCATACTACACTTACCTACCGTAACAAACCGAGTTTCGATGACGGCACTATCGATATGCAAACGATTAACAGCTCGGGCTGGTATACCTTTGACGTAACAAGGCACATACGTGATTTTATAAATTACGATACATACGGACAAGGAAAACCGCATAATTGCGGATTTGCTCTCGTTGCAGCAAATCCTTCGGCCTCCAGCAAGCATTTTTGTTCGAGTGAACATAGCAGTTCAAAACCGAGCATAGCTATTAACTACAGTCCGAATCTTTATTATATAAATGACCAATATCGAAATGCAAATGGGCAACTGCAGGAATTTAAGGCCTGGGGAAAGCTTATAAACGGAACGGCTCCTATGTTTAAAATTAAGATAGATACCGCGGGAATCTATGTGTTTGAAACAATGGATTCAGCGGGTCTTGACGGTGCGACACCTACCGATACCCTGCTGCAAGTTTTTGATTATAACTTAAATCGTATTTCTATAAACGACGACGATACGCTGTACGATAACGAACCGTTTTCAAGAATACAAAGAACCTTGTCTCCCGGAACCTATTATTTCTCGGTATCCGATGCGCTTGACAGTGACGGAGCTTCAGGAACAAGCGACTCGGTTGGAAAGGTGGAGGGGATTAAATGTTATGCCATTGTGAAGAAAAGCGATGCGCTATCAGGTGCAAACCAATATTACGCGAACTACTTGAGAGACTTTTACGTTATTGGACCTAATCAAAGCTACAATTGTATGAACTATGCCTTTGACGATTACGAAAACAACTATTCCAGCTGTTCGTGGAGCATTTTTAATGATTATCTTCATGATAACGAGTACGAATATACTCCATCATATTTAAGCAATTGCATCATTGCTTACGGCAATGACTATATGGTTTATCATACTGCAAAAGTAGAAAGCGGTATAGTCACGGCAAAATATGGTTTTTATTGGGAGCTTATGATGCATACGGGTTACGATGTATACTTTTCCGGAAATTATCAAAATATAAAATTCTGCAAAAAAGCAAATTAAAAAGAGGGGGTAACCAAGGTTGCGCAAAGCAAATGTTATACGTATTATTATACCGCTGATAGTCTTGTGTTTTATTTGCTCGTGCTCAGCAGAAGAAACGCAGACACCGCCTATTCAAACTCCTACTAATGTTAATTTAACATCAGAACAGGTAATAAACCAAATATATACGAAAGAGCAAATACAAGCGTACACCCAAAAGCTTGAGAATATAGAATATCAGCCCTGCGTAATATCGGATATGGCATCTTATTTTCAAAGTCCTGCGGAATGTGCGCAGTTATACGAGATAGGGATAAAAGGCTTACCGATACTTATTTATAACACGTCAAATAACCCGACTTCAGAACAAACGCCTGTCAAACTTAGAATGAAAACCGCTTATCAAATGTTCGGAGTTGTTTCGCTGCTTCGCTGCCGTGACATAGACGTTCCGTTTAAACATCGCGACGACAAATGCAAAGAAAATTTCTATAATTTTTATATAGAGTCAAAACGGATATGTCCTGTAATTCTATCGTCGACCAAAAGCACAGAAGATAAGGCTGATGAGCTGAAATATTATGGTTTGTTTGCGTTGCCTCACATTTTAAATGACGAAAACATCAATTCCGGTTTCTCCAACAATATGGATTTGTACAAGAACCGACTGTTGGAAGCATTTGGCAAAACTATCGGGTTGCATCTTTCTACAGAAGAATTTATGAAGATCGTGTCTGAGGATATTTCACGTGATGAACCGTATCTTAAAATCGTAAATCACCCCAAAGCAGAAGACTTCGATTACAAGGTCTGGTATGAGGAAAACGAAGAAGACCTGAATAATCTCTTTAAATTCCTTGATGCCTACTGCGCCGAATACGAGGCGGAGCAGAGTAAATAATAAGTTAAAAGGTCGGACGGCTGAAGCCGTCCGATTTTTTTACGTTTGCGGCATTTTTTAAAGATAGATAGGTATTGCA
>CASFDQ010000045.1 GCA_949293385.1 uncultured bacterium
CCGTTATTCCTGCAGAGACTTCGATCCCGAAAGAGATGTCGAGACCGAAAAGCTCGGGGACATTCTTGCTGCCGCCCGTCTTGCCCCCTCGGCCTGCAACGGTCAGTCATATCATATAACGGTCTGCCGAAACGAGGCCGCAAAAAAGGTTGCCGCCGCGACGCAGGAAAAAGGTATGAACAAATTTACCTCCGACGCGCCCGTTATGGCGGTAATTTCCGAAGAGCCTCCCTGCAAAGGGGCGATGCTCGGAATAAAGCATAAGGGGCTGGACTACCGACAGATAGATATCGGTATCCTTTCGGCCTATATTACCTGCGCGGCAAATGAGGTCGGAGTAGAAAGCTGTATTCTCGGATGGTTTAACGAAGATGAGGTTAAAAATATCTGCGGCGTCAGCGGCGCGATAAGGCATATAATCGCTCTCGGCTATCCGAAAAAGGAATGTGCCGCCCCGAAAAAACAACGCAAAGAAATTTCGGAGCTTGTAACATTTATCGACTAATGTCCCGAATTCGTCCCTTGATCGGCTGTATAATATAACCGTAAAGCGGTGCATATTATATAAAAAGACCTTTTGAGGGAGGAATAATAAATGAGTGAAAAGTTTTTAAGGCAGGATATCTGCGAAGGTTATTATTGCTATAGGGACGAGAACTGCTTTTATATTATCGATAAAAACAGTCACGACGCAATATGGCGGGAGGAGCTCTCGGGAGGAAGTATTCCCGAGGTCGAAATGATAGGTCTCGTCAGAGATCAGCCCGTATTCTGGGATTCGGTTCATAAAAACTATATTCTACCCACCTTCAAGGCGGGACACAGGGAATATTTTTCCCTTCTTCGTCCTGTCGTAATTAACGGCGACAACATCGTAAACATAGTTGAGGATTCGGGAGGGCTCGGAGTCGTCGACTTTGCAAATCCCGCCGTCATAAAGCCGAAGTACGACAAGATAAAGCTTGAGCTGAAGGTCACCCTCGAGGACGAGACCAGAGTAAGGGAGGAATATTACCCCATTCCCGGAGGAACCTTTATCGCTGAAGACAAATAACGAAAAATATATAAAACCTCGATGAGTTCATCATCGAGGTTTTTACTGTTTTATGAAATCGTGCCGAAAGGCACAATGAAATCTTCTGCTTCGCAGAAAATGAAATCAAATCCGTCGCTTAGCAGACGCCCTGCGCGATCATTGCGTCGGCAACCTTCTCGAAGCCTGCGATGTTGGCGCCTGCAACGAGATCGCCCTCCATACCGTACTTCTTGGCAGCATCCCAGGATGCCTTATAGATGCCTTCCATGATCTGATGAAGCTTTGCGTCGACCTCTTCTGCGGTCCAACTGTAGCGCATAGAGTTCTGACTCATCTCAAGACCCGAAACTGCAACGCCGCCTGCGTTAACAGCCTTTGCGGGAGCGATAACTACGCCGTTTTCCTTAAGGTAAGCCATAGCCTCGTTACGGGTAGGCATATTGGAGACCTCAACGTAATACTTAACGCCGTTGGCAACGATCTGCTCAGCCTCGGCCATTCCAACCTCGTTCTGGGTTGCGCAGGGCATAAGAACGTCGGCCTTAACGCCCCAAGGCTTCTGACCGGCAAAGAAGGGAACGCCGAACTTATCGGCATAATCCTGAACCTTATTGCGGCCGCTTGCTCTCATCTCGAGCATAAAGTCGATCTTTTCATCGGTATTAACACCGTTTTCGTCGTAGATATATCCGTCGGGACCGGAGATGGTTACTACCTTACCGCCGAGCTCGGTGATCTTCTTAACGGTACCCCAAGCAACGTTACCGAAGCCGGATACAACGAAGGTCTTACCCTTGATCTCTTCGCCGAAGGTCTTGAGCATTTCAACGGTATAGTAAACTGCGCCGAAGCCGGTAGCCTCGGGACGGATGAGAGAACCGCCGAAAGAACGGCCCTTACCGGTGAGAACGCCGGTGAACTCGTTGCGGAGTCTCTTATACTGACCGAACATATATCCGATCTCGCGTGCGCCTACGCCGAGGTCGCCTGCGGGAACGTCGGTATCTGCACCGATATGCTTAGAAAGCTCGGTCATAAAGCTCTGACAGAAGCGCATGATCTCGTTATCGCTCTTTCCGTTGGGATCGAAATCGGCGCCGCCCTTACCGCCGCCCATGGGGAGACCGGTAAGACTGTTCTTGAAGGTCTGCTCGAAGCCTAAGAACTTCATAATGGAAGCGGTTACGTTGGGAGCAAAGCGGATACCGCCCTTGTAGGGTCCGATAGCCGAGTTAAACTGTACACGGAAGCCGCGGTTGACCTGAACCTTGCCACTATCGTCAACCCAGGGAACGCGGAAGGAGATCATACGCTCGGGCTCTACCATACGCTCGATAACGCCTGCCTTCTCGAACTTGGGATCCTGCTCGATAACGGGCTCGAGGGAAGAAAGAACCTCCATTACGGCCTGAAGGAATTCAGACTCGCCTGCGTTACGCTTTTCGCAGTCGGCGTAGACCTTTTTAAGATATTCGTTTTTTAACATATTGTATTTCCTCCTGAAAGAAATAGTTTAGCATATTAAAGTGATACTAATATATTAAACTTTCACCCCCGATTTGTCAATAGTGGGTAAGTTATAAAATATGTAAAAATTTAAGTTGTTGAGAAAAACAATTTCGTCGGAATGTACAAATGTGCGCCACAGGAGAACAAAAATAGTATTTTTTCAAGTTTTCCACCGAGTTTTCCACAGTTATTCACCGACAAAACCCCATTAAACCGAGTTTTTTAATAAGTTGTTAACAAAAATAAACTGTACTTGTCACGCGGATAGCATATAAAAATCAGGGTTGAAAAAATTTTCTTTATCATTATAATTATAATATGTAAAAAAGCAGTATTTTGGAGAACCGATATGAATCTTGCAGATTTTGACACCCTGAGCAAAATACTCCGCTCAGAAGGCTTTAATTTAAAAAAATCCCTCGGTCAGAATTTCCTTGTCGACCCTACGGTATGTCCCGAAATGGCGGCCTCGGCCTGCGATAAGAATACGGGAGCCCTTGAAATAGGCCCCGGAGCAGGGGTACTTACCCGAGAGCTCAGCGATGCGGCGAAGAAGGTCGTGGCCGTAGAGCTTGACGAACGGCTTCGTCCCGTTTTAAAAAAGACCCTTGCCGATAAGGATAACGTAGAGGTCATCTTCGGCGACGCGATGAAGCTTGACCTCAATGCTCTGATAAGAGAAAAGTTTTCAGACTGCGAAAGGATCGCAGTCTGTGCAAACCTGCCCTACTATATAACCTCCCCGATCATAATGCATCTGCTGGAATGTCGGCTTCCCATCGATAACATAACCGTTATGGTACAAAAGGAGGCGGCCGAACGGCTTTGCGCCGAGGTCGGAAGCAGAGAAGCGGGCGCGGTTACGGTAGCGGTCAGCTACTACGCTGATGCCGAAATTCTTTTCGGTGTCGGAAGAGAGTCCTTTATGCCTCCGCCGAACGTCGACAGCGCGGTAATTAGACTTACCCTGAGAGATAAGCCTGCGGTAGATATCCGTGACGAGGCGGCCTTTTTCCACTTCGTAAAGGCCTGCTTTGCGCAGAGGCGAAAGACCCTCGTAAACACCGTTTCGGCTTCCCTCGGAGTATCTAAGGAGCTGCTCCGCGCGGCCCTCGGCGAGCTGGGCCTTCCCGAAACGGCAAGAAGCGAAAATCTTTCTATGAAAGAGCTTGCCTTTATCTCAGACTATATCATTAAATAAGGAGATACCGCATTGCCCCGTCAGGAACCGAAATTCGAACTTGTTCGCCAAAAGCAGCGAACGGTCATAGAGAAGCTTAAAGCAAAAAGCGAAAAGCTTCATTGGCATAAAGCCTACGAGATAGACTTCGTAGCAAGCGGCCGCGGAAAACACATATTTAACGGAAAAGAATTTGATTTTCAGCGCGGCGCCATATATATCGCCCGTCTTACCGACTATCACGAGATCCATCTTACAAGTCCCGGAGTCATTCACCGAATAACCCTTCCGAAGGTCTGTATGCCTGAGGATTTTTGGCGCAGTTTGGTAAAGACCAAGGCCAATCTTATAGCCCAGCTTTCCCCTCAAATGGCAAAATATGTAGAGAATCTGTTTCTTCTTTTAGAGAGCCGTCCCGATTTTAATTCGTATGAGGAAAAGTATATTCAGGAAAGCCTTTTAAACGTAATTATTATGCTCTTTACCTACGAGGTCAACACCAACCCGCAGGACGACTACATCCCCGAAAAGCAAAAGGTCTTCGACGTTCTGCTTTTCCTTCAGGACAATTTCAGGCGCAAGCTTACCCTCAATATCGTATCTAACGAGATGCAGCTTAACGCCAACTATCTCAACGGAATATTTAAAAAATATACCGGAAGAACGATCTATGCCGAGATAAAGCAGTTCCGACTCCACTATGCCTCAAGGCTTGTTACGGAGACCGATATGCAGATAAAGGAAATATGTGAAAACTGCGGTTATTCCGACCTTTCCAATTTCCAAAGAGATTTTAAAAAGCAATATGAACTTACCCCTCTCGAGTACCGAGAGAAAAAGCGTGCCGAGGCGGCCGCAGAGGGCAAAGAACCCATCGGAGAAGAATATGACCCTATCAAAAACCTTAAAGAATAATCTTATCGGCGACAAGGCCTTTTACGCAAAGGTCGTCGCCATACTTCTTCCCATAGTTATTCAGAACACCGTTACAAACGTCGTCAGCCTGCTCGATAACGTTATGGTAGGAAGCGTCGGCACCCTTCAGATGTCGGCGGTAGCTATAGTAAATCAACTTTTATTCGTATTTTACCTCGCAATTTTCGGCGGCTACGCGGGAGCGGGTATCTTCTCGGCGCAGTACGTCGGCGCAAAGGATGATGAAGGTATCAGACACTGCTTTCGGATGAAGCTGTATATAGGAGTCGTCGTTTTGGCTGTTGCCCTTGGGATATTCCTTATTATCCCCGATACCCTTATATCCATTTATTTTTCCTCCGACACCTCGGCAGCCGACAGGACCGCAACCTTAGGCTACGGACTCGGCTATCTGAAGGTTATGCTTATAGGGCTTCCCGCTTTCGCCCTTTCTCAGGCCTACGGAAGCACCCAGCGCGAAATGGGAGAGACCAAGGTTCCGATGATCGCCAGCGTCGTTGCGATAGCGGTAAACCTCGTATTTAACTATATCTTCATTTTCGGCAGTCAGGGTCTTCCCTTTTTACCCTTCGGACCGATGGGGGTCGTGGGTGCGGCTGTTGCTACGGTAATTTCCCGTTTTGCCGAGGCGGCCATAATAGTTTTATACGTTCATATTAAGAAGGATATCTATCCCTTTATAAAGGGCGCCTATAAAAGCCTTAAAATACCCAAAGCCCTAACCGTTAAGATCCTGACCAAGGGCTCTCCCCTGCTTGTTAACGAGATATTCTGGTCGGTGGGAATGGCCGCTATTATGCAGTGCTATTCGAGAAGGGGTCTCGACGTGGTGGCCGCTACCAACATTTCCACCACCGCCAACAACCTTTTTAACGTCGTATTTATGTCGATGGGTAACGCTATTGCCATTATCGTCGGTCAGCAGCTCGGCGCAAACGAGATAAAAAAAGCTAAGACAACCGTATGGCGACTGCTGGCTTTGTCGGTAGCTACCTGCCTTATAATGGGAGGACTTATGGCGGCCGCCGCCCCCTTTATCCCGCTTATTTATAATACTACGGCGGCAGTAAGAGGCCTTGCCACTGAGCTTCTTTTCGTAGTTGCGGCGATGATGCCCTTTTATGCCTTTGCTCACGGCTGCTACTTTACCCTGCGCTCGGGCGGTAAGACTATGCTTACCCTTGTTTTCGACTGCGGCTTTATATGGGGTCTTTCCTACCCCACCGCCTTTTTGCTCGCCGCCTTTACGTCTCTTCCGATAATTCCTCTTTATATCTCGGTTCAGCTTATCGAGGCGGTAAAATGCGTCCTCGGAGCGATACTGGTCAAAAAGGGAGTATGGATAAATAATATAGTTGAAAAAAGATAAGCTTACGGCAAAACCGCTCTCTATCTGATATAATCCCCTTAGAGTAGACACTTGAAAAAACAAAAAGTTTTCAAGACTACTTTAAGGGGATTAAATTTATGCCAAGAAGAACGCACAAGAACAAGAAATACAGTGCAGAATTAAAGAAGCAAGCAGTTCAATCGT
>CASFDQ010000046.1 GCA_949293385.1 uncultured bacterium
ACTTTTAAGTCTCCGCATCCGACTTCTTTCAGACTCCGTCTCACGGCGGACGCCCTTGTCTTCGGCTAACAGTTCCTACTGCCAAGCCTGTAGCGGACTTTCACCGCCAAGTTATTACGCGTGCCGAGCACACTAAAATCAGAGGATATGTATTTGAATCAATACATATCCTCTTTGTTTTTTGTAAAAATTGATGGCGAGCGTAGGGCGCGGCGGAATAGTTTTGATCTCCGACGAGATTCCGCCTACGGCGATTTTGCGACTTTTCTTGCGACAATGGGTCTTGCCTTCGCCTGTCGAACGCGTAGCGCGGCACCGCAGCGTTTTATTTTAATGTTCGATAACGGTTATACCGTTTTCTTTTGTATAGCTGATCTCATATTCTTTGCCGAGGGCCTTCAGGTTATTAAGCGTGAAATATTCAATATCGTCGCTTAAAACGGGGTTTACGGTAAGTTTTCCGTCTCTGACCCCGACACCTGCAAGACCCGAAATTACAAGGTCGCAGAAGGTTGAGTGGTTATAGTCCTTTCCTCGCTCATAGCCGCCCTTTCCTTCACGCCAGCCCCGGTTTTTAAGAACCTCACGGCTCGACCAGCTGCCGTCGACAGGACTCATTACCTCGTCTATCCAGTCGATGGTCTTGCCCTCTTCGGTTACTCTTTTATGCATTTTTGCATACTGACTAAGCAGGACCACGAACATATCGCTGTATTTTTTGCTGTCTGAACCTTTTGCAACCTTTATAAGGGCGGTGAGAGTTTGTGCGGTGGCAAAAGGCCAGATATAGCCGTTCCACAGACATTCGTGATCTACCTCATAAAGAAATCTTTCGTTTGTTTTCTCGAGGCTTGTGAGACCGTATTCGTTATAGAAGCAATTATCGTCCAAAAGCAGGTCGAAGCATTCTTCCCTGCCCTTTTCGGGAATGTCGAACATAAAGGGAATAAAGCCTATAAGCTCTTTGGGGAAGACCTGCTTTTTATCTTTTACCTTGGTTGGGTCTTCATCATCGTAATAGTGATAAGCTCTGAAAAAGCCGTCTTCAAAAAGATTTTCGTTTATAAAATTCTTTAAAAATTCGTGCTTTTTAAGATATTTTTCGGCACGCTCGTTATCGCCGTAGACGGCAGCAAATTTTGAAAGCGCCAATGCATTTGCACACATATAACTGTTTAAGGTTGGACGGATTCCACGCATAGTCTGAAGCTTTTCATCGGTGCCGCTTACAGAAAATTCCATAGCATCGTAGCCGTCTATCGACCAGAAGCTTCCGTCGGCAATTCGGTGGGTTTCTTCCCAGTGCCGATAGTGCTTTTCGAGAAGGTCGATAAAATCGTCGCCGAAATCGAAATCATCTGTAATGGCGGAATATTCGTAAATTGCGCTGATAAACCAAGTGCTGTAATCAAAACTGTGAGTGCATTTTTGAAGGAGAAACTTTATATAGCTTTTAAGGTATTTTTCCGAACTTCTAAGCCATCTGCCTTCGCATAAATGGTGTCCTACGGGGGCAATTATTGCATTATGCTCACCGCTCCAAGGAACCCTCGGGAGAAATTCGGTTATTATAACACCGTCGTCAGTGGACTTAATATGCTTTCTGTACGTCCACCACCTGAAGTAGTAGGCTCTTTCTATGTCTTTATCGGAGCAGGTGAAAAGAGGGATTTCCCTTTTCATCCACTCGTAAGCCTTCTCGTTATCAATATCATTTTTTATAAATTCTTCGTCGTTAATATTAAACTGTTCGACGTAATATTTAATAATATCCATAGTTATCCCCTAATCGGTTACCTCAAGAGAGGTTTCGGTTTCTTTTACGGTTAGTATTCGGGTCCTCTCGCACATATTCCTTTCGGGCCAATGGAAGGACATTCGAAGCTTGTTTTCGAAATCTTTGAAAAGCATTGCGTGACCGCCGTGCTCATCGAAAACAGGCTTTTCGTTATGAATGAATTTGCCCTTAATTCCGCCCTCGCTATATGCCGAGGCAACAAGATAATTTCCTTTTGGTATGGGCGACCAAAGGAGAAGCAGACGTCCGTTTTTAAGCTTCATAAGGAAAGGACCGTCCGAGCCGTAACGGGTTACGGTTTTGCCGAAAAATTCGTGAACGGCGGGTCTGCCGGCAGAAATCGGCGCCTCGTCAGATTCAAAAAGAATAAAGGGTTCGCCTATCGGCTCTTTAAGGTCGGGTGACAGCTCCTGCGCAGCAATTTGTCCTACGTATGCACCCTTTTCTTCTACGAAATTATCGGGCCAATCACGGGAATAAACGATATAAGGGATATCATTTTCAACGTAGAGTGTGCCGTCGATACAGCTCTTATCAAGAGGAGTGGCAGGACGGTTTGCCACAGGTTCAAAAACTCCGTCGGGCGCGTTGCTTACCGCAATTTGAGTTCCGCGAAGTCCGTTATGCCCAAGAATTGATATGAAAAGATACCATTTATCATTAAAGAAATGCACCTCGGGCGCCCAAAGCTCCTGCTTACCCCAAGATTTTTCTGAAAGGGTAAAAATAATATTCGGTTCTTCGAAATTTTCAAGGTCGGTGCTTTTAAAAACGTAGAGATTTTTCTCCCCGCTTTGCTCACCTATAGTGCCGTATAAATAATAAAATCCGTTATCTGCCACGATAAAGGAATCCCTCATTCTGATGTCGTTTATGTTAAGCATTTAAAACACCTCGGAAGTATTATACATATCGGAAGAATTCATGTCAATAGGCAAGGGGTGCTCGGTCACCGTTTGACTTTAGTTAAATTTGCAATATTCAAGGGTCGTCGAGAACACAATCCTACGATAATACCAAACATTAGTATTGGATATTACTTCTTGATGATATATATAAGTTATGATATACTTAAAAGCAAAGGTGGGGTGAGCATGAAGAAGGTATTTACTAAATTCGGGCTTTATATGGCGGTTTTTCTCGTTGGGTTCTGGGCGGCGGCGCTTATGACCTCGGCTTTCGCCATACTTATAAGATTTATTTGCGGCGAAAACCTTCTCGCCGAAAGAATTGTTTTTACGGTAATTACTCTTCTTTGTGCCTTTGCTTTCAAATTCATCGTGGCCTTTGTTGAGGGCTTCAGGGCAAGGTCGGTGAATTTTAAGATTCTTATACCCGTTGTTCTTGTCGTCCTTATTCTTCATCACTTCATATCGTATTTAAGCAATTACGCATACACCTTTTGCGGGCCCGTAGGACTGCTTGGCGAAGCGATTTATTTCGGAGATCTTCCGGTTATAGGGGAAAATCCCGAAAGGCTCGGCTGGTATCCTATATGGTGGGATATGCTCATTTTGATAGGATTTCAGATTTCCGTATACGGCCCCGCTGTTATTTTAGGAGAGTTTTTCGGCGTTAAGGCAAGGAAACGGTATGGTGAAAAGCTTAGAAAAAGAAAATAAAATATAAACTTAAACAAATGACCCCACGGTAAGGTGGGTGTGGTTAGGGATAAAATCAGAGGATATGTATTTGAATCAATACATATCCTCTTTGTTTTTTGTAAAAATTGATGGCGAGCGTAGGGCGCGAAAAGAAAATCGGCCTTACCCCGACGGGTCATTCTGAGTGCAAGTCGAAATTTTGCGACAATGAGATCCCGTCACCTGCGGTGCCGCG
>CASFDQ010000047.1 GCA_949293385.1 uncultured bacterium
ATTGCAAAGCAATATTTCACCCACCCGCAAGGGTGGATTTAGTTGAAAACGACAGATTCCTGTCGGAATCTGTCGTTTTCTGTCTAAGGACTATAAAAAAGATATTTTCGGCAGTTTTGCGTATGAATTCGTACTCTTGCATAACCGTTCGTTTTTAGTGAAATCGTTCGCTTACGCTCACGGTGAAATAATTTACTCCGTAAATTGTGAAATTTGATGCTATCGCATCAAGTGAAATTAAATCCACCCACTCGCCGTCGAGGCGAATTTCACACGCCACAGGCGTATTTCACATTGCAAAGCAATATTTCACCCACCCGCAAGGGTGGATTTAGTTGAAAACGACAGATTCCTGTCGGAATCTGTCGTTTTCTGGCGGAGTAGGAGAGACTCGAACTCTCGCACCGGTTACCCGGCCTACACCCTTAGCAGGGGTGCCTCGTCACCAACTTGAGTACTACTCCGTATTGCAACAAAATTATTTATATAAACTTTTGTGGCGGAGGGAAAGGGATTCGAACCCTTGTGGGGTTGCCCCCAAACGGTTTTCAAGACCGCCTCGTTATGACCACTTCGATATCCCTCCGAATGCGACTTTGACATTATAACACACAAACTATTTTATGTCAATAAGGATTTTCAATAAATTTACAAAGCTCCCTATCTTGAGCAAGAAAGGGAGCTTTAATTTTTAGTATAGCTTTACGTCCTGCCACAGCTTATCGAAATAAGCTCGGGTCTCGGGATCCATATCGTGATAGTACTGAGTTTTAGGTGTGTTTTCTTCCGAAGGATAAAGAATTTCGTTTCCGAAAAGCGAATACTCAGGGTTGTCGGTTACCGATTTGTTGGGCGTCGCATAGTAAATGAATTCGGCGTTGGCAAGCGCGATACTCGGCTCAAGAAGGTAGTTTATAAAAAGCAACGCGGCTTCGTAGTTTGTTGCATTCTTCGGTATGCAAGCAGAGTCTACGAAAATGTTGGTTCCTTCTTTCGGATAAACAAAAGCGAGATCCTCGTTGTTATCGTACATACTCAAAAAATCGCCGGCATAATAAGGCGCAATTGCGGCAGAACCCGACTCCATTTTGTTATAAACCTCGTCCATAACGTATGCCTGAAGAACCTTTTTCTGCTTTTTTAAGAGTTCTGCTGCTGAGTCCCAGTCAGATCTGCTTTTAGTGTTAACGTCCTGGCCGAGTCTAAACTGAGCTATCGCGAAGGCATCACGAGGGTTGTTAAAGGTTAGAATGTCGTTTTCATATTTTTTATCCCACATTATCGACCAGCTGTCGGGAGTTTCCTTAACTATCGACGTATTGTAGATAAGGCCGACCATTCCGACACTGAAGGGTACAGAGTATTCGTTGTCAGGGTCAAAATAAAGGCCTTTATATTTGTCGTCTATGTAGTGATAATTGGATAGGGAAGATACGTCAATTTTATGAAGCATATCTTCATTTATCATACGCTCGATCATATAGTCGGAAGGAATAACGATATCGTAAGAAACGCCTCCGTATTTGATGAGGGAATACATAGATTCGTTACTGTCGAAGGTCGAGTAGTTTACCTTAATACCCGTAAGCTTCTCGAATTCTTTAATAACGTTTATCGAACCCTCGCTTCCGTCGGACATATATTCTCCCCAGTTATAGATGTTAAGCGTCGTTCCGGCCAGATCGTGATTTGTAAAGTCGCCTTCGACCTCAGGGTATTGATACTCATATCCGCATCCCGAAAAGGTTAACACCATAGTAACTAAGAGCGAAAGTATTAAGATGTGCGCAATTGTTTTTTTCAACGATCGGCCTTCTTTCTTGTAGCACGGGCTTGTGCGAAATTAAAGAGAATTAGAAGCGTAAGTACGGCGGCAAACATCAACGTTGAAAGCGCGTACATATCTGGAGTAACTCGACGCTTGGTCATAGAGTAGATAAGCAGGGGAAGGGTCTGAAAATCGGGACCGGTTGTAAAATAGCTTATAACGAAATCGTCAAGCGACAAGGTGAACGTCATTATAAATCCGGTTACGATACCTGACGAGATCGAGGGAAGAATAACCTTGAAAAATGCTTTAAACGGCGTACAACCAAGGTCTAATGCAGCTTCGGAAAGGTGTGTGTCGAGTTGTCGTAGCTTTGGCATTACCGAAAGGATAACGTAAGGCAGATTAAATGTGACGTGGGCAATAAGAAGCGTTATGAAATTGAGAGAGTTTCTGAGAGCTAACATTCTTCCGAAAAATACGAACAGAAGCATCATTGATATGCCTGTAACGATATCGGGATTCATCATCGGGATATTCGTCACGGACATAACTGCGCCTTTCGACCATTTTCGTCTGTATGAATGAATTCCTACTGCTGCGAACGAACCTAAGACCGTAGCGATAACGGCTGAACTTACGGCTAGAATAAGAGTGTTAAGCAGAGCCGTTGTCACGGTATCGTTAGCGAAAAGCTCGGTATACCAGCGAAGAGAAAATCCTTCGAAAACTGCAGTACTGTTTGATGAGTTGAAGGAGAAGAAGATCATTACTGCTATCGGAGCATAAAGGAAGAATATAATAAGGGCGATATAGATCTTTGATATCAGCTTCATACAATAACACCTCCGTCATCATCGTCGGCGGTGAACTTGTTCATTATCATAAGACTTATAATTATCATAACCATAAGAATGAGCGAAAGAGATGCGCCGAGGTTATAGTTGCTGTTGAGCTTGAATTGCTGCTCAATAACGTCTCCGATAAGTTCGTTTCTTATTCCGCCAAGCTTCTGAGAGATGTAAAAGGTGCTGACCGAAGGCACAAACACCATCGTTATACCTGATATAACTCCCGGCATACTAAGAGGAATGATTACCCTCTTAAGGGTAGTAAAGCCGTTTCCGCCAAGGTCAGACGAGGCTTCAAGAAGCCTGTGATCGAGCTTAGACAAAGCAGAATAGATCGGAAGTATCATATAAGGAATAAAGTTATAGACCATTCCGAGGATAACTGCGCCGGGGGTGTTTATAAGTTGGACCTTTTCGAGACCGATAGACTCTAAAAAAGTATTTATAAGTCCGTTTCTTTCGAGTATATTGGAAAGGGAATAGGTCCGTATCAGCAGATTCATCCACATAGGCAGCATCACCAGAAGCATTAAGGTGCCCTGCGTACTAAGCTTGGTTTTGGTCATAAAATATGCTAAAGGATAGGAAATTAGTAGGGTTATTATAGTTGCTACAAGTGCGTACAGTATGGATACTCCGAAAATCTTAAGATAATTGTATTCAATTATCTTTGAAATATTGGCAAAAGTGAAATTACCCGCCTCATCGGTAAAGGAATAATATCCGACCATAAGAAGGGGAACTACAATAAAAATTACAGACCAAGCGACGTATGGAGTAGCAATATGAGGATTACCAATCGAAGTTTTCTTCATTCTCGTCCTCCTCGTTTACCTCTGCGTCGTTGAGATGATCGATCTCGTCGCTGTAACTGCTGTAATCTCCGAACATACCGGAATATTCGGATTTTCTCATAACGTGAATGGCATCTGGCTCAATATAAAGACCTACAGTGTCGCCTTCAAAGGCCTCATCGGTCGTTTGGATCATCCATTTGAAGCCGCCTATATCGACGATTATCTCATAATGAACTCCAAGGAAGGTTACGGAAGTAACAACACCCGTCAGCATACCTTTTTCGGGGGCAACGATATCAACGTCCTCAGGACGAACGACGACGTCGACCTGCTCGTTTTTTTCAAAGCCTTTATCAAGGCAGTTAAAGGTATATCCCGAAAACGTAGCTTTATAGTCTTCGGGCATAACGCCGTCAAGAATGTTGGATTCTCCGATAAAATCGGCTACGAAGGCGTTTTTGGGCTCGTTATATATATCCTTGGGCGTACCGATCTGTTGGATCTTACCTGCGTCCATAACAACGACCGTGTCAGACATCGTAAGAGCCTCTTCCTGATCGTGGGTAACGAAAATGAAAGTAATACCGAGCGACTGCTGAATTTTTTTAAGCTCTACCTGCATATCCTTACGAAGCTTCAGATCGAGAGCTGCGAGAGGCTCGTCAAGAAGGAGCACGCTTGGTTCGTTTGCAAGAGCACGAGCGATGGCAACGCGCTGCTGCTGACCGCCCGAAAGAGTATCGATCTTCCTCTTTTCGAGACCTTCAAGGTTTACGAGCTTAAGCATTTCGGATACCTTTTTCTTAATATCGGCATCCTTCGCTTTTTTGACTCTCATTCCAAACGCAATATTTTCATAAACGTTCAGATGCGGAAAGAGGGCGTAACGCTGAAAAATAGTATTGACGTTACGTTTATAGGCGGGCAGATCATTGATTCGTTTGCCGTTAAATAAAACATCTCCTCCGTCGGGAGTTTCAAATCCGCCGATTATACGAAGTGTTGTCGTTTTTCCGCATCCCGAAGGTCCGAGAAGGGTAACGAATTCGCCGTCGCGAATACTGAGATCGATGCCGTCAAGCACAGTCTGACTGCCGAACGAAATAGAGATGTTTTTAAGTTCAATTATGTTTTCGCTTTTCATTTAAGCGCATCCTCCTTTGCGGACACTTTGTGCCGCACAAGTTATAAAGTAATAATCCTGCACGATACCTGCAGATCCTCCGAATATGGCTCTCCGCAAAGGATTTTTCAGCCGCCTTTATAACGGCTAAAGCCACCACTTTGAATCTTGCTGAAGCACAGATGCGTATAAGATAACAATGATAATATATATCTATGTCGATTAAATGTCAAGTATTTTTATTTTTCTTGTTTGTTGCCATTAAAATGCGTATATTCTGCCAAAAAATCAAATTTACTCCTAAAATCTCTCATTTGCTCGCGAATTCGCCGTATACCTCGTTTTTGATCGATGATTTTTCTTATTAGATGGATTAAAAGATTTTATGAAAATTTTAACGCTTCGAAATTGTTTAAAAATCTGTTAAAAATTAAAATAAGCGTTGCACTTACGGTAAAATTCTGTTATAATCTATTAGTAATATTATGGGGAGGTTTGTGCGTTGGTAATATTAGGTATCGATCCCGGCTACGCTATAGTAGGTTACGGCGTTGTTGCTTATAACGCTAATCGGTTTAACGTATTGGAATACGGCGCAGTCACTACCGAAGCCGGCGTAAAATTCTCTTCGCGAATTTCCGAGATTTACGACGATATCTGTAAAATTATTTTACGCACTAAGCCCGATGCGCTTTCAATAGAAAAATTATTCTTCAACACGAACACAACGACGGCTATCGACGTTGCGCAGGCAAGGGGAGTAATACTTCTTGCTGCCGTTAAGCACGGGATTCCGATTTTTGAGTATACCCCGCTTCAGGTCAAGTCTGCTGTTACGGGTTACGGACGAGCCGAAAAGAAGCAGGTTATGGATATGATCAAAAGCATTTTGAGACTTGAAAGAATTCCTAAACCCGACGATACTGCAGATGCTTTGGCGCTTGCGGTCTGTCACGCACATTCGGCCGGCTCTCTTTACGGCATGTTAAATTCAGGAGGTAGTATCTAATGATCTCTTCTCTCAGAGGAAAACTTCTTTATTCCGACAACCAGTATGCTGTAATTGAATGCTCCGGCGTCGGTTTTAAATTTGCTTCGAGCCTTAAAACCTTATCGAGTTTACCTCAAAACGGCAAGGAGGTTTTTGTTCATACCTACCTGTCGGTTCGTGAAGACGCTCTTGATCTTTACGGTTTTTCTACTTCCGAGGAGCTTGAATGCTTTAAACTGGTTACCTCCGTTAACGGTCTTGGAGCTAAAATGGCAATATCTCTTCTGTCGGAATTTACCGCGGATCAGATCTCGTTCTTTATCGTTTCCGGTGACGCTAAATCCCTTACAAGAGCAAGCGGTGTCGGTCCTAAGCTTGCGCAAAGAATGGTTCTTGAGCTTAAGGATAAAATATCAAAGGGCGCAATCACTTTATCAGACGACAATATACTTGTTCAGGCTACTTCAAAAAACGAAAACAGCTCGGAAGCCATTGCGGCTCTTGTTGCTTTGGGATTTTCGCAAAGCGAAGCTACTGCCGCCGTATCAAAACTCGATCAGACCCTTTCGGTAGACGAGCTGATCAAGGGCGGACTGAAGAATCTTTCAAGGTAGGTGTTTTAGATGGATGATATGGAATTTGAAAGCCGAATAGTTGCACCTGAATTTTCTGCCGACGCTGACGAACTTGAAAACTCGTTACGCCCTAAAACGCTTGCTGACTATATCGGGCAGGAAAAGGCAAAGGAAAATCTTGACATTTATATCAAGGCCGCAAAAGCGCGAAATGAATCTCTCGATCACGTGCTTCTTTACGGTCCTCCCGGTCTCGGAAAAACGACCCTTTCTAACATTATCGCAAGAGAGATGGGAGTTAATATAAGAATCACTTCGGGACCTGCAATTGAAAAACAAGGCGATCTCGTTGCTCTTCTTACTAACCTTTCCGAAGGAGACGTTTTATTCATCGACGAAATTCACCGTCTTTCCCGTTCGGTCGAAGAAGTTCTTTATCCCGTTATGGAAGACTTTTCGCTTGATATAATTATAGGCAAAGGCCCGTCTGCAAGGTCGATACGTCTCGACGTACCTCACTTTACTCTTGTTGGTGCTACTACGCGTTCGGGTCAGCTTACCGCCCCTCTTCGTGACCGTTTCGGAGTATTGCTCAGACTAGAACTCTATACTCCCGAAGAGCTTTCGCAGATAATCGAGAGAAGCGCAGGTATACTCGGTATTGAGATTGAACATACGGGAGCCCTTGAGATCGCATCTCGTTCAAGAGGAACCCCAAGAATCGCCAACCGACTTTTAAAGCGCGTTCGAGATATTTGTGAGGTTAAATACGACGGAATAATTACCGAAGATGTTGCGAGAGCCGCTCTTGAAAGGTTTGAAATAGACGAGCTCGGTCTTGACGATTTCGACCGTAGAATGCTTAAGACGATCATTCATAACTATGGCGGCGGTCCGGTAGGACTTGATACCTTAGCTGCTGCAGTCGGTGAAGAAAGCATTACTATCGAAGACGTTTACGAGCCTTATCTTATGCAGATAGGATTTTTAAGCCGTACGGGAAGAGGCCGCTGTGTTACTAAGCTTGCTTACGATCATCTCGGTATTCCCTTCGGCGGAGATACTCTTCAAAAAACAATGTTTTAAGGATTTATAAATGCGTTATACTGATGATTTTTATGACTACGAGCTTATTGATGCCGTTTCGGGCGAAAGACTCGAAAGATGGGGAGATATAATACTGATTCGCCCCGATCCGCAGATAATCTGGGGAGGCGAGAAAAAGGATCCTCGCTGGCGTTCGGCTCACGCCGTTTACCATCGTTCAAACAGCGGCGGCGGACATTGGGAGACACTGAAGAAGGTTCCCGATGTTTGGTCAATTAAATACGGCGAGCTTACTTTCAGACTTAAACCTATGGGCTTTAAGCATACGGGCCTTTTTCCTGAGCAGGCCGTAAACTGGAAACTGGCCGATAAGCTTATTCGCTCTGCAAAAAGACCTGTTAAGGTTCTTAATATGTTCGCATACACGGGCGGCGCAACGATAGCCTGCCTTAATGCAGGCGCATCGGTTACACATGTCGACGCGTCAAAGGGTATGGTTCAGTGGGCTAAAGAGAATGCACAGGCTTCCGGCCTTGCAGACAGATCCGTTCGTTGGCTCGTAGACGACTGTGTTAAATTCGTTAAGCGTGAAATTCGCCGCGGAAACAAGTACGACGCCGTTATTATGGATCCGCCTTCATACGGAAGAGGCCCTGACGGTGAGGTATGGAAGCTTGAGAATCAGATAGGCGAACTTCTTACCGATACCGCAAAGCTTCTTTCTGACGACGCTCTTTTCGTCTTTTTAAATTCATATACCGGAGGACTTTCTCCCACTATACTCGATTATATGGTTAAAACAACCTTTCCGAAACTTAACGAAAGCCGTGTCTTCACGGAAGAAATAGGTCTTAAGGTTACCGCGAGAGACGTTGTTTTGCCCTGTGGAAATACGACTGTTTGGACTGGCAGGGATATTATTGGATAACATCATTACCTTAGATAAAGTTTCTTTTGCATACGAAAGCGAAGATAAAAATTATGAGGTTTTAAAAGACTTTTCCGTTTCCTTTGAAAGAGGTACCTTTAATGTGGTTTTAGGTCATAACGGCTCTGGCAAAAGTACTTTGGCCAAGCTGCTTAACGGTCTGATAAAGCCTGTTTCGGGCACCGTTAGCGTAAACGGACTTTCAACTCTCGACGATGAGTCTGACTTTATTATCAAAAAGGCCGTCGGAATGGTTTTTCAAAACCCCGATAATCAGCTTGTGTCATCTGTTGTCGAAGAAGACGTTGCGTTCGGTCCCGAAAATCTTGGCCTTAGTCCCGAGGAAATACGCAGAAGGGTCGATAACGCTCTAAAGGCCGTCGATATGTACGATATGCGTTTAAACGCAACTCATAAGCTTTCCGGCGGTCAGAAGCAACGTGTCGCAATAGCCGGTATCATTGCGATGGAGCCTGAGTGTATCGTTCTTGACGAACCTACCGCTATGCTCGATCCGAAAGGCCGCAAGGAAGTTATAGATACAGTTCTGAAGCTTAATAAAGAGAAGGGTATAACCGTTATCCTTATAACGCACTTTATGGAAGAAGCAGAATTTGCCGACAGAGTTCTCGTTATGTCTGATGGTAATATAATTTCCGACGGTGCCCCCTGCGAGATCTTTTCTCAGGTAGAGAAGATCAAATCGGCAGGACTCAGCGTTCCGCAGACTACCGATCTGCTTTTTAAACTTAAAACAGCGGGGTATAATGTCGATAATAACGTTATATCTGCAGACGTATGTGCTTCTATTATCAGCGATCTGATCGATAATTCTCTTAAAAAATAGATTTTCCTCGGAGGAATCTAATTGTCATATCTTACTGTTAACAATCTGACTCATACCTACGGCGAAGGTACTCCAAGCCGTAAGGTTGCTATAAATGATATATCGTTTTCTCTTGAAAAGGGCGACGTGCTCGGTGTTATCGGTCATACGGGCTCCGGTAAGTCTACCCTTGTCACGCATCTTAACGGTCTTATGAAACCGACTTCGGGAAGCATAATTCTTGATGGTAAAGATATTTGGGAGAAGCCTAAGGAGATAAAAAATATCCGTTCAAAGGTTGGCCTTGTTTTTCAGTATCCTGAATATCAGCTTTTCGAAGAGACGGTTTATAAGGATATTGCTTTCGGGCCCGAAAATTTAGGACTTGTCGGTACCGAACTCGATAGATCGGTACGCAGCGCCGCCGCTCTTATGAAGGTACAGGATGAGCTTCTGGATAAATCTCCTTTTGAGCTTTCGGGCGGAGAAAAACGACGTGTAGCCATTGCGGGTGTGCTTGCTATGAACCCCGATGTGGTAGTATTTGATGAACCTACCGCGGGTCTTGATCCTATCGGACGCGAGACTATCTTCAGCGCTATCGCCGATTATCGCAAAAAGAATAATGCTACAATTATTATTGTTTCTCACTCCATGGAGGATATTGCCGCCGTTTGTAATAAGGTGCTTGTTCTAAACGGCGGAAAGGTGGCATATTTTGGAGACACGCGAACCGTTTTTTCGAACGTTTCAGGGCTTGCGGAGATAGGTCTTGGTGTTCCGATGATAACGTCGTTATTCGAAAAAATTAAAGCGAAGCATCCCGACCTTGACTGTTCACCGCTGACTGTCGATGAGGCGCTGAGTTTTCTTTTATCTTACCTCGGAAAAGGAGGTAGGGCAGATGCTTAACGATATTACCTTCGGTCAGTATTTTGTAGCAAACTCTTTAATTCACAGGCTTGACCCGCGTTGCAAGCTTCTGTATCTTGTATATATGATCGTTTTGGTTTTCCTTGCGCAAAACGTAGTCAGCCTTGCTTCTGTTGCTTTGTTATCACTGACTATTATGCTTCTCACAAGAATACCTATAAGGCTTTATCTTAAAAGCATAAAGGTCGTAATTCCGATAATTATTTTTACTGCAGTACTCAATATGTTCTATTCTTCTGCAGAAGCAGCGCCGCTTGTTTCCTTTTGGATATTCAAGATATATTCTTCCGGTCTCATCAGAGCGGGATTTATGGCCGTCAGGGTGTTGTTGCTCATTCTTTTGAGTTCGGTTCTTACCTATACGACTACGCCTAACGATCTTACCGACGCTATCGAACGGGTTCTTTCTCCGCTTAAGTTTATCGGACTTGGCCGCGCTATTCATACTATGTCTATGATGATGACCATAGCCCTCCGTTTTATTCCCACGCTTATTGACGAGACTAATAAGATAATGAATGCACAGAAGGCGAGGGGAGCCGAGCTTGATTCGGGCGGAATAGTCAAAAAGGTCAAAGCCCTGCTGCCGATTCTTATTCCGCTTCTTATCTCTTCCGTTCGAAGAGCATACGAACTTGCTGAGGCAATGGAATGCCGCTGCTATAACGGCGGAAAAGGAAGAGTAAGAATGAAACAGCTTCATATGAAAGCCCGAGACTATGCTTCTTTTCTCGTTATTTCCGCTTTTCTCGGCGTAATAATCATTTCGAATATTTACGTAAAAATTGGTGTTGTATGAGAGCTTTACTTAAAATCGCATATTTAGGAACCGCCTATCACGGATGGCAGGTACAGCCTAACGGAGTTACCGTTCAGGAAAAGCTGCAGGACGCTCTTGAAGCCGTTTATAAGGAGCGTCTTGGAGTTACCGGATGCAGCAGAACAGATGCAGGTGTTCACGCCCGTGAGTTTTACTGTCATTTTGATACCGATATCGCCATACCCGAAAACGGTGTCGTGGCTGCTCTTAACGCAAAGCTTCCCGACGATATTACCGCGCTTGAATGTAAATATGTAGACGACGATTTTCACGCAAGATATAATTCGAAGGGTAAGAATTACGTATATCGCATACTTAACGGTTTGATTTCTTCACCCTTTGATTTTGATAGAGTATGGCATATATCGCGTCCTCTTGATCTTGAAAAGATGAATGATTGCTTATCAAGAATAATCGGTACACACGATTTTGTGTCGTTTTCATCATCCGCACGAACGGTCGAAGATACCGTCAGAACCGTTTCGGAATGTAAAGCCTGTAGGCACGGTGATTATATCGAAATATCCGTTACCGCAAACGGGTTTCTCTATAATATGGTCAGAATTATAGTCGGTACCGCCGTAGAGGCGTCTGACGGACGAATTTCTCCGAGTGCGATAGATACGATTTTGTCATCAGGCGACAGGAGTCTGGCGGGAATTACGGCACCGCCGCAAGGATTATACTTAAATAAAGTTTTTTATTAAGGAACGTTATGGCAGAAAAAAAGAAAAGACGTCCTTCTTTGTCGCTCAGAGCGCAGCGCAAGGTCAGAAAAATGTCGACCGCGCCCGATCTCGACGAGGAAGGCTACGAAGAAAAAGAAAGATTTGCTTCCGATAAGTCTAAGCATAGCGGCAGGTTCGGTATTCTTAAGTTCTTGATTCCCGTAATGCTTATCGTTACTCTGCTTATCTCTTATTTTATCATTGTGGCAAATCATCCCGTGGGAATCGTCGAATATTTCGGCAGCAAGTTTGCGTCGGGCGGCTCAGGTTCGGGCTACGATCTCAGCATATTTGGCGGAAAACCAAAATATACTCTCAGTGACAGCGGGAAGTACTACGTTGTTACTGAAACGTCCGTAAATTGCTATAATGAAGGCGGTAAGGTCATATTTGAAAGAAGTCACGCTTATACCCAACCGATAATAAAAGTCGCTGAAACGCGGTATCTTTTATACGGACAGGGCGAGACCGTAATTACCGTCAGTAGTCTTACCGACAATTTATACGTTAATAATCTTGAGAAAAGTATCATTACGGCCGCTATAAGCGATTCGGGTTGTTACGCGGTAGCCGCAAAAGCCGATGGATATGATTCTGCGGTCTATGTTTACAATAAGGGCAATAAGAAAATTTACGAATGGTATTCAAGCGGCGAAACCGTAAACGCCCTCGCGTTATCTAAAGACGGAAAAACCCTCGCAGTAGCTACCTTTTCGGTGAAGGACGGAAATTTCAGTTCTAATATATATTTCTTGAATTTTGACTCAGCTGATGCTATTATGAAAAGTGGCTACGGTGATGATATTGTCTACGGACTGTATGAATCCGGCGCAGGAAGATTTTGTGCGGTGTTTTCGCGCGATATCGAATTTATCGATTATAAGAAGAATACCGTAAAAACGAATGAGTCGGATTACTCGGTAACCGCTTTAAAGAATATCAACAATAAATTTATTGTTTTGCGAAATGTAGCCGCAAATCAGGATCAGAGTATTATTGAGATATATAAGGATAACGGCGAACTTGTTTCATCGTTTAGCGTTAACAACTATATTACGGATTTTTCGTTCAGATCCGATAATCTTTACTTACTTGGGATCTCAAAGGTCTATAAGTATGATATGTTGGGTTCGCTCTGCGCGGAAGCCGACGTAAACTATGACGCGCTATATGTAGAAGCCGTATCTTCTGATTCAATAGCTTGCGTTAGAAATTCAGTAATTGAAAAAATAAATCTTACTAAAACGGGGGACTAAACTATGGGTATTGTTTTAGACTTAATTATCTTAGCAATTATCGGACTTTGTGCGTTTTTTGCCGCAAAAAAAGGCTTTGTCAGCACCCTGCTTGAATGCGTTGGTTTCATACTTGCTATCATATTGGCGGTAAATCTTGCAGGTCCGATCGCCGCCTTTACATACGACAGCGCTATCAAGCCCTCGGTAGTCGATTCAATTACCGAATCGGTTGAAACTGCCAGTGACGACGTATTCTCGAATATGCCCGGTTTTGTTGCATCAATGCTTGAATCTGCAGGTGTAAACAAAGATGCCGTCATGGCCGACGTAGATGAATCCGCAGAGGAGGCGGCAATTCGAATTTCCGATTCTGTTGTCAAGCCGAGTGCCGTAAGCATACTTAAACTTGTTTTTACAATTCCTCTCTTTTTCATACTTCTGATTTTAGTCAAATTTCTTGCTAAAATTCTTAATTCATTGTTTAAGGGCGTTGTTCTCGGTAATCTTAACAAGATCCTCGGAGGAGTGCTCGGAGGAGCTAAGGGTATCCTTTATTCAATAATTTTTGCATTCGCAGCCCTGTTTATCGCTACGCTGTTCAGCGACGGTTTCCTTATCTTCTCGAGAGATGCAATTTCCGACTCATTCATTTGTAAATTTATCCTTTCTTTGTTTTCAATAAATATTTAATTCAGAGGATTCGCTATTATGAAAGACATTTTAACCCTGCCGAATATTATTTCTTTTTTTCGTTTGCTTTTAATCCCTATATTTGTCATTACATATTTTAATGAATCAATTGCCAATAATTATATATGGGCGATCGGAATACTTATGCTCAGCGGACTCAGTGACGTCGTAGACGGATTTATTGCGCGTAAATTCAATATGGTATCTGACTTTGGTAAAATTCTCGATCCTATTGCGGACAAGCTTACGCAGGCCGTTATAGTTCTTTCTCTCGTTATTAAACACTTAGAGCTTTTACCTATGTTTGCTGTGCTTTTCTTTAAAGAATTATTCACGCTTTTTGCCGCGGTGTATTTATTCTCAAACGGTACAAAGGCAATGTCCTCCAAGTGGTTCGGCAAGCTATCTACCGTTGTCATATTCATTACGATGTTCTATACTGTTTTGGTCGATATTTGCTCTTTCACGTCAATTCCTCTTTATTTCCTCAGCGCGTTATCAATAATCTGTATGATAATATCGGTTACAGGTTACTTTAATCACTTTATTAAACAGGGCGAAGGAGCCAAATCCCAAGATGAAACTATGTGATAAATGTAAAAAGCGTCCGGCGGTAGTATTTATATCTGATCAGAACGCGCCATCAAATCCGCCGCAGGGTCTTTGCCTCGTGTGCGCTAAAAAAGCAGGCATAAAGCCGATCGACGATATGCTTAAAAATATGAATATAAGCGATGACGATATCGATCAAATATCTAATCAGTTTATGGACATTATGGGCGAAAATCCCGATGAGCTTGATTTCGGAACTGCTCCTGCTTTTCCTTTTCTAAATAATATCTTCGGAACCACGCAGTCGGATGAGGGTGACGCAGAGGGGTCTGATTCAAACGATAAAAAGGAAAACAAAAAAGAATCCAAACAAAAGCGCAGAAAGTATATCGATCAGTACTGCACCAATCTTACCGAGCGCGCCAAGCAGGGCAATTTTGACGTGATCGTCGGCCGCGATGACGAGCTCTACAGAACTATTCAAATACTTTCAAGACGCAGTAAGAATAACCCCTGCCTTATCGGTGAGCCGGGCGTAGGAAAAACGGCTATCGTTGAAGGCTTGGCTATTAAAATAGCCGAGGGTACCGCTCCTGCCAGACTCCTTGATAAGCAGATAATGCTTTTAGACCTCACTGCGCTCGTTGCAGGTACTCAGTTCAGAGGTCAGTTTGAAAGCCGCGTTAAAGGACTCGTCGAAGAGATAAAGAAGGACGGAAATATTATCCTCTTTATTGATGAGATCCATAACCTCGTCGGGGCAGGAGATTCGGCCGAAGGCTCTATGAGCGCCGCCAATATCCTTAAGCCTGCTCTTTCAAGAGGCGAGATACAGGTTATCGGCGCAACTACCTTAAAAGAGTATAGGAAGCATATAGAAAAAGACAGTGCTCTTGAGCGCCGTTTTCAGCCCGTTATTATAGAAGAAAATTCTATTGAAGATTCTATAAGAATACTGCTTGGTGTTAAAGGTTATTACGAGGGATATCACGGTGTTACGATCAGCGACGAGCTTGTTCGTAAAATTGTATTGCTTTCCGAGCGATACGTATGTGATAGATATCTTCCCGATAAGGCTATCGATCTTTTGGATGAAGCTTGCGCCTGTGCAAGCCTTTCTAACTCTGCGGTCGACGAGTTGTACGTGGTAAATAAGAAGATCGCTGAGTGTCAGATCGAGCTTGAAAAGCTCGAAAACGAGGTTGAAAACCCCGATTACGAACGCCTTGCTAGAATAAAGACCGAACTTAATCAGTATCAAAATACGGCTAAAGGCCTTTATGAACCTGCTTCAGACAATGCCGTAACCGAAATGGACGTTGCTAAGGTCATCGAGCTCTGGACGGGAATACCTGCCGCAAAAATCGCGGAAAATGATCTTATTAAACTGTTGACTTTAGAGGAAAAAATTAAAGAAAGGATCATAGGTCAGGATGAAGCTGCCGCATTAGTTACTGCGGCGGTAAAACGTTCGCGCGTGCAGACGACGCCTCACCGAAAACCTGCTTCATTTATTTTCGTAGGTCCTACCGGAGTCGGAAAAACCGAGCTTGTAAAGGTCCTTTCCGAGCAACTTTTCAGTACGCCCGAAACGCTTATACGTTTCGATATGTCTGAGTTTATGGAGAAGCATTCGGTTTCACGTCTTATCGGAGCGCCTCCAGGCTACGTAGGATATGATGATGCGGGTCAGTTGACCGAAAAGATCAGAAGAAGACCTTATTCGGTAGTTCTGTTTGATGAGATCGAAAAAGCCCATCCCGACGTTCTCAATATCTTACTGCAAATTCTTGACGACGGACGTATTACCGACTCTCAGGGCAGAACCGTTAACTTTGAGAATACTATCATCGTTATGACTTCCAATGCAGGCAGTCATAACAAAGAGAATCTTATGGGATTCGGTAAGACCGAATCTGATTCCGCAAAGGAAAAGGCGGTTTCTGCGCTTGAAGAGTTTTTGCGTCCCGAATTTGTTGCTCGTGTTGACGAAATCGTTGCCTTCTCAAAACTTTCACTGTCTGACTACGAAAAGATCGCAAAACTTATGCTAAACGATCTTAAGAAGGTGATCGACGACAAGGGAATAGAGTTTTCTTTTGACGATTCGGTTTGCAAGTATATAGCCGAAATAAGCACACAGGGAAAATCAGGGGCCCGTGATATCAGAAATAACATCCGAAAGCGAATAGAGGATAGGGTAGTTGATATAATAATCGAAAGCGGCGAAACAGCGCCCGGTAAAATTACGGTCACCGTTAAAAAGCAGCAACTTATTTTTTCGTAATTTTTTCAAAAAAACTATTGACTTATGGCGAGAAATATGTTATTATACTTCTCGCCGTAATAAATGCGGGTGTTGTTCAACGGCTAGAATGCCAGCCTTCCAAGCTGGAGACGTGGGTTCGATTCCCATCACCCGCTCCACGGTTAAAACCCCATAATTTATGGGGTTTTTTATATGAATGCGTTTGTAGCTCAGCTGGATAGAGCAACCGCCTTCTAAGCGGTAGGTCAGGGGTTCGAGTCCCTTCAAGCGCGCCAAAGAATCGGCTTGTTTTCACAAGTCGATTCTTTTATCTATTACGATTATTTACAAGGGGATAATATGGATATTTTATTTCATACGGATAAGTATACGTTTTCGTATAGTGCGCGGGCCTTTGCATTCAAAACGTTCAGCGTTTCATTTACCGAGAGTAATCAAAATTTAAATAATTCCGAAAAAGGTAAGATCCTCCGATGGCGCAGTTGCGTATCGGAGGATCTTAATATATTACGGGAATTAGGTGCTTGTCGTTGTGTTGCCTTAAAGCTCAAAATCTTCGGGTTTGAACTCTTTTGAAGCAGATGCGTCTTCGGGCGTCCTTTTTAGCGGATCGTACTTGTATTTAAAGCACTTTCCGAATTTATCAACAAATCCCTTTTTTGAGCAAAAGACCTCGTCACTATATTCTAACAGCTTTCCATGTACGCATTGCATACAGTATTTTTCGTGTTTTTTACTGAATTTAAGTTTCTTCATATACAACACCCTAAAATTTGATGTATTTATTATAACAGAACTTTTTGGAAATTGCTACAACAAATTATCGGGTTTTCTAACCGAAAGCATAAACAGCAAGCAGCAAATCATCAACATAACGCTGAAGACAATAGAATATTTGGTTAGTTCAAAACAAAATTCTCTATGACTGTTCAAAACTTGGGTGCTTATCTTAAATATTTTTAAAAGAAATGAAACTATGACCGAGCATAATACACCCTGAATAATTCGAAATAGCAGGAACCGCAGATAGCTTGGTCTAACGTTTTCACAGATCGAAAGGATCTGAAAATGCACGCTAACTCCTCCGAAGCCTATTAAAAACGCCGTTAGATATATATTATTTTGTGCTAAAACCACTCCGTTAGTTATTTCAAGTGTTGAAAGCAAAGTGTCACTAAAGGTTAAATTTTGAAGCAGAGGCTTAACGAGTGATATGAGCGCAGAGAATAAAACGACCGAACCGCAAATTTTAAACATAGAACCGGTAGCCTCTTGCGTTGCTTCTACGAAAATATCACTAAACGACGAGTGATTTTTCGGCGTTTTGATCTCAGTTTCAAACTTCGGAACCGCACACATATTCATTAGCATTATTAAAGCCGAAGAAAGTATTGACGCGGTTAATAATATAATACCTATCGTTCTGTTCTTCCATATACCTATTCCGATCACGATAATAATAAAAGCAGGCCCCGAGTTAACACAGTAGCCCAGCATAAGCTCTGCCGTCTTTTTGTCAATTTCTTTTTCTTTATAAGCGGTATCAATAAGTTTTGCGCCTACGGGGTATCCTCCCAGGTGTGACAAAAGCATTATTATTGCTTTTTGAGATAAAACGGGTACTTTTAACTTAAAAAGAACAAGTGAAGCTACCGTAAACGGAAACAGGGACGGAATCAGCACGGAAGCGCATAGACTTAGTCCGTGCTTTACGCCTTCAGATGCTACGCTCGGATACACAATGAGACTTGTCATAAAACAAAAGCATACCGTTATATAAAGCAGATTCCTTTTACTCATATTCTCACTCCCGTGTAATTATTGATTGTATATTTACATAACATTTTATATATGAATGGAGTGATTTTATGAATGAAAATGATGGCAGATTCGGTTATTCCGATTCGGTGGATATAAAAAACAGTGACGTAGTTTTTCCGCTGACAGGCTCTGATACGTATATTCAGATCTTCTCCTGCGGTAGGTTTGTTTTCGAAGGTAAGTATTCTATCGGGGAATACCTATCCGAGAGGATTAGTTTTAAAACAGGCAAAAGAAATTTCAGCGTTTCAGGAAGCAGGCTAAGGCTTAAAAACCTGTCTAACGAGGGATTTTCGGTTATCGGTAACATTTCTTCGGTTTCGTTTGAATAGCGTAATGTTACGTATTTATCGTTTCTTTAAAGGATTTGTTAAAATAAAAGTTAGCGGCGAAAAACCTGAATGTATTATAAATCTATGTATGAGCGAAGGCTACTCCGTTTGGGATATAGAACGCGGAAATGACGGCTTGGTTATTTCAATTTCGGCAAACGACTATATAAAACTGTTTTCTTTAAGAAAGACCCTGCCCGTAAGGGTGAAAATCAAAATGCTTGAAAAACGCGGCGCTTCTTTTACTTTCAGAAAGATCAAAAAACGTTCGGGAATAGCCGCAGGAATAGCCTTATTCTTATCGATAAATATTCTGCTTTCTTCATATATTTGGGAGGTCAAGGTCATAGGAAACGAAAATATTGATGAGAATAGTATATTGAGCGTATGTAATGATAACGGATTAGATATAGGCGTTAAAAGAAAAGAAGTAGACTTGAACAAACTGAAACAAACTATCCCCATAAACGTAAGCGGCATTGCCTGGACGTCGGTCAATATCGAAGGGTCTGTTGCGACGGTCAATATATCCGAATCGACCGAAAGCGAAAAGAAGGATGATATGCCTGCGAATATTATTGCTTCGCGCGATGGAGTTATTGAATCGATAAAGGTGATAGAAGGGACGAAAGTTACCGAAGTCGGAAAGGTGGTAAGCAAAGGTGAGCTACTCGTTTCCGGTGTTATCGAAACAGAAGAAAATCAAAAATTTCTTGAAGCAGAAGGTATAATTCTCGCCGAAACACATAGAAGATACGTTTACGAAATAGATAAAAACTTAGTTTTTCAAAACGCTAACGGTAATGCTGAGCGGCGCAGCATCTTTTATTTTTTCGGTCTTAAAATCCCTCTTTATTTAAGCAAGGTAAGCGGAACGTCAAGATCTTATATTACCGAAAAATATTTTACCGTCTCGGAATCGAAAATACCGATAGGGATTATAAGAAGAACTTTTTTATTAACAGATACTGAAACAATAGAGATAAATAAAGACGGCGCAGAAAATTTGGCTCTTCAAAAGCTTTGCGAGGAGGTGCGAGACGACGAAATAATATCTTTAAAAAGTCTCGAGGTTTCTACTAATGAAAAGAGTGAAAGCTTTTGCGTTACGGTAAAAGCCAACTGCCTCGAGAACATTGCAGAAAAGCAGTTAATAATTACAGATAGTAATTCTTGAAAAAAGTATTAAAATATAGTATAATGATATAAAATTTTTTGGGAGTGATAAATTACGGAGCAGATCATCAATATCGACAGGATGGAAGATATTATCAGTCTTTTCGGAAGCTTTGACGAAAATATTAAAAAGATAGAAAACCGCTATTCTGTCACTATCACGTCTCACGGTAGCTATATACGCATAAAAGGCGATCCCGAGGACGTTCACGCTGCTTCTCGTGCCGCCAACGGACTTCTTGCGCTCATATCGAAGGGAGAATCGGTTACCGATCAAAATATAGAGTATGTGTTTTCTTTGGTAGAAGACGGCGAAGAGGAGCAAATTTCGAAGCTTGCCGATTCGGACTGTGTCTGCGTAACCTCTAAAGGCAAACCGGTCAAGGCTAAAACCATAGGACAAAAGAAATATCTTGAGGCTATCAATAATAATACTATTACTATAGGTGTAGGCCCTGCCGGAACAGGCAAAACCTATCTTGCCGTCGCCATGGCCGTAAAGGCTTTCAGAGCAAAACAGGTCAACCGTATAATTCTTACCCGACCTGCCGTTGAGGCAGGAGAAAAGCTTGGCTTTTTGCCCGGAGATCTTCAGTCTAAGGTCGACCCGTATCTTCGACCTCTTTATGACGCGCTGTTTGATATGCTCGGAGCAGAAAACTTTCAGAAATGTCAAGAGAGAGGCGATATCGAGGTAGCCCCTCTCGCTTATATGCGAGGCCGTACTCTTGACGACAGTTTTATTATTCTCGACGAAGCACAGAACACTACCTGCGAGCAGATGAAAATGTTCTTGACCCGATTAGGCTTCAATTCCAAAGCCGTGGTAACGGGCGATATTACTCAGATCGACCTCCCCGACGGTAAGAAATCGGGTCTAAAGGATGCGGTATCAATTCTTAAAAAAATAGAAGATATTGCTATCATTAAGCTGTCAAGTAAAGACGTTGTACGTCATAAGCTTGTTCAGGCTATAATCAACGCTTACGAACGCGCTGAAGAACAGAGGTCGAAATAATGGTTCTGATAAACTTTTCCAACAGGCAACGCAAGGTTAAACTTCCGCAAAATGTTAAGACTCTTCTTACGTCGGCTGTTAAAGCTTCTCTTGAAGTCGAGGGTGTTTCGGAGCCGGCTGAGGTAAATATTACTTTTGTCAGCGATGAGGGCATTAAAAATATCAACAGAGACTTCCGAAATATAAATAAATCTACTGACGTATTGTCCTTTCCGCTCGGTGAAAACGGTGTTTATGATGTGAATCCGGAGAATGGGCGTATACTTCTCGGTGACGTTATTATTTCGGTTGAACACGCGCTTATACAGGCCGAAACTTTTGGTCACAGCTTTGACCGCGAGATGGCATATCTTACGGTTCATTCTATTTTTCACCTTTTAGGATACGATCATATAGACGAAGCTGAAGAAAAACGCATTATGAGGGAAAGGGAAGAGGCAGCCCTTTCTGCTATCGGACTTCAAATCATTTAAGGGGATCATCGGATGTTAAAAACTAACTCTACTTTTATTGCCATTGTCGGCAGACCAAACGTCGGAAAATCTTCGATCATTAACAAAATTCTGGGTCAGAAAATAGCCATAGTCTCTGATAAAGCGCAAACTACCCGAACTCGTATTATGGGCGTTCTTACCGAAAAAGAAAATCAGTTTGTTTTCGTAGATACTCCCGGTTTTCATAAGCCGCGAAATACCCTCGGAGAAAATATGATGAAAGCCGTAGGAAACGGTCTTTGTGACGTAGATGCCGTTATGCTCGTGGTTGAGGCTGCAACGAAATTCTCCACCGAAGACAACGAGATTCCTGCTGCTGAGCTCGAACTTATAAACGAGATCAAACGGAGAAGACTCAAGGCTTTTCTCGTAATAAACAAAATTGACCTCTTGCGCGACAAGGAGGATCTTTTTGCTCTTATTTTGAAGTATACCTCTGCCTTCGATTTCGAATCGGTCATTCCTGTTTCTGCTGTACAAGGAGACGGAATCGATATCATTATAAAAGAATCTTCTGTGTTTTTGAAGGAATCGCCGCATTACTTTTCCGACGATGACGTAACCGATCAAGGTGAAAAGGTTATGGTTGCCGAAATGATACGCGAAAAGCTTTTGAGAGCTCTTGATAAAGAGGTGCCGCACGGTATTGCGGTGGATATAGAGCGATTTTTTGAGCGCGATACCGCAGACGGCGAGCCTATACTCGAGGTAGAAGCTACAATTTACTGCGAAAAAGAATCGCATAAGGGGATTATAATAGGCAAAGGCGGAGCAATGCTTAAAAGGATAGGTTCTTTGTCGAGGCGCGATATCGAAGCCTTCTTCGGCATAAAAGCTTCCGTAAAGCTTTGGGTCAAGGTTAAAGAAGATTGGCGCAACAGGCAGGGACTTATACATACCTTCGGCCTTGACTGATTTTTCCTATAATATTATCGCGGGCTACTCAAAAAATATTTACGAAAGTATTTTTTGGAGGTCTGCGATGAGCATCGATAAATATTGGGACAAGTTTATATCTGATGGAAAAATTGAGTCGTATTTAAATTACAAACAACATTTAACATCACAGGACAGTTTTAGAAATGATACAAACGGAGTTTACGACCGACGGACTGATAATCAGAGAACAGAATATAAGAGACAACGATAAGCTCGTAACGATATTAACGCGTGATATGGGCGTCATTTCCGCCTACGCCGCAGGTTCTAAAAGCATTAAGAGCAAAAAAGGCTCTTCGACCTGCCTGCTTTCTTATTCTTCTTTTACTCTAAAGAAAAAAGGCGACTTCTTCCGTGTTTTTGAAGCTTCGCCCATAAAGGTTTTTTTCAGCACGGGTGACGATATTGAAGCGCTTTGCTTGGCGCAGTATTTTTGTGAACTTGCGTCAACGCACACTCCTGATGATAAAACCTGTGAATCTGTTCTCAGGCTGATTCTTAACGCTCTCTATTTTCTGTCCGAAAAGAAAAGAGATATATTTCTGCTTAAGGCTATCGTTGAGCTGAGACTTCTCTGTGTTATCGGTTATATGCCGAACCTTGTGGCTTGCAAAAAGTGTGTTAAGTACGAAAGCGAACTTATGTATTTTGATACCCTTGAAGGCTTGCTTTACTGTACCGAATGTTCGCAGTATCAAAAGGATTTTGCTGTTCTGAATTCAACCCTCGTCACGGCTATGAGGCATATAATTTATTCTGATTTTGAGAAACTTTTCTTATTTACGCTTCCCGAGGATGCCTGTAAAGCGCTTTCTTCGGTAACAGAAAAATATCTTATAAATAAAACCGAACAAAAGCTTAGAACTCTTAGCTTTTTTAATTCATTATTCTGAGGAAAATACCAATGTATAACCCACAAAAATACTATGATTCTCTGGAGCTTGACTCTGTTCTTCAACTTCTTGCAAATGAAGCATCTATGTCGTCTGCAAAAGAATCTGCTATGCTACTGCGTCCTTTTGACAGTTTAGAAAACGTTATAAATGAGCTCGAAAAGACTGATGAAGCCTACATACTATCGGCAAAATATTCTACCCCTTCGTTCGGCAACCCCGTAAATCCGTCCTCTCTTATCACGAGAGCTGAGGTTGGCGGAATTCTAAATATGGGTGAGCTTATTGCGATCAGTGAATCGCTGAGGATTATTCGAAACGTAAAAGCTTGGCGTGAGAATATTTCCGAAGCCGCTGTAATAAAGCTTGAGGACCTTTTTACTCTTCTTATTCCAAACAAGTTTCTTGAGGATTCTATCAACACGTCCGTAAAAAGTCCGGAGGAAATGTATGACGGTGCTTCTCCTGCTCTTTCCGATATCCGCAGAAGGATCAGAAAGCAGTCTGCCGTAATTAAAGAAAAACTCGATTCGATCGTTAAGCATAATTCAAGATCAAAATATCTTCAGGAAGCCATAGTCACACAGCGAGACGGTCGTTACGTCGTTCCGGTCAAATCTGAATACAAGTCTGAAGTTCCCGGAATAGTACACGATATGTCTTCGACCGGATCGACGATTTTCATAGAGCCGATGGCCGTTGTAGAAGCTAATAACGAGATTCGCGTTTTGCAGTCTGCCGAACGTGAAGAAATTGAGCGAATTCTTGCTGAGCTTTCTTCACGCGTCTCCGACTTTGCGGAAAACATTAAAATTTCTTTTGCGGCGCTTACCGAGCTAAACTTAATTTTTGCTAAAGCGAATCTTGCCTATAAAATGAAGGCTACGCTGCCTAAGCTTAACAGCTCGGGTCGTATCGTTTTAAAAAACGCACGTCATCCTTTAATAGATAAAAATAAAGTAGTTCCTATCTCCCTCACTCTCGGTACAGATTACGACACGCTCGTCATAACAGGCCCGAATACGGGCGGTAAGACCGTAACCCTAAAAACCGTCGGACTGCTGACGCTTATGGCAATGTGCGGGCTTTTGGTGCCTTGTGACGACGGAAGTGAGTTATCTTTCTTTGAAAGAATCCTTGTCGATATCGGCGATGAGCAGAGCATAGAGCAGTCGCTTTCCACGTTTTCATCACATCTTGTAAATCTGAAAGTGATTATTGAAGAATCATCACATCCAAGTCTCGTTTTACTTGATGAGCTCGGCGGCGGAACCGATCCTGTCGAGGGAGCGGCTCTCGCTAAAGCAGTTATGATCTTTCTTTCACAAAACGGAGCCAAGACGATATCCACGACACATTATCCTGAGCTTAAAAGCTACGCAATAGATACGTCGGGAGTTGAAAATGCGTCTTGCGAGTTTGATGTTAAAACGCTGCGTCCGACCTACAGACTGCTTATCGGGGTTCCGGGTAAATCAAATGCTTTTGCGATTTCGCGTCGTCTAGGAATTCCCGAAGAGATCGTTTCGATGGCCGATTCTTTTATTGACGAGGACGAACGTCAGCTCGATCGCGTAACCGAAGTTCTCGAAAAAGCAAGACAGCAGGCCGAAGAGGAGAAACGTTCAGCCGAAAAGCTGAGGTTCGAGGCGCAAAAGCTTGCCGAAGACGCTCGAAAGGCTCTTAGTGACGCCAAAGACAAAAAAGAAGCAATTCTTGAAAAAGCAAAGAACGACGCGTCGTATATTGTTGATAATGCAAGGTATAAATCTAACGCTTTGCTTTCGGAGCTTGACGATATAAAGAAACGGTTCAACGCTGAAAATGCGGCCGAACTTTACGGACGCGCCAAAAAATCCGCAAACGCTGTTCTCGATGAGGTCGAACGAACCTCTGACCCCGTTACAAAGCGTGAGAAGGATAACTACGTCTTGCCGAGACCTCTTGTTGTCGGTGATACGATCCTTGTTACAGACATTGAAAAGCAGGGAACGGTAGAGCAGATAAACAAGGACGGCAAGAAGGTTCTTGTTGCCGTCGGCGGACTTAAAACGTGGACCGATATAGGCAATTTGCGCCTGTGTGATGTTAAAAAGCAAAATGCTGAGCCGAAATCGAGACGTGTTACAGGAGTTGCGTCGAGGGCTGAGCGCGACGTTAAATATGAGTTCGATATGCGCGGAATGACGGTCGACGAGGGACTTATGGAGCTCGACAGATATATTGACGGAGCGGTTCTTGCGGGAATACCCAGCGTTACCATAATTCACGGAAAAGGAACCGGAGCGCTCAGAAAGGCTGTGCACGCGTTTTTAAAGACTAATAAAAATATCGTTACCTTCCGACTCGGAGTTTTCGGGGAAGGGGAGTCAGGCGTTACTATAGCGGAGATCAGATCATAGAAAAAAGTCACGGTACGTGTACCGTGACTTTTTGATTTTAGTGTGCTCGGCACGCGTAATAACTTGGCGGTGAAAGTCCGCTACAGGCTTGGCAGTAGGAACTGTTAGCCGAAGACAAGGGCGTCCGCCGTGAGACGGAGTCTGAAAGAAGTCGGATGCGGAGACTTAAAAGT
>CASFDQ010000048.1 GCA_949293385.1 uncultured bacterium
TAAATTTTCTATATATACCAGTTCCAATTTGGATTGTCTTTTTGTATCTGTCTTAAGCATCGAAATCCCTCTTTTTTGCAACTATTCTTTGCTTTTATTATACCATATTTATCCCAATTTTTCACCTGTTTTTACAAAAAAATGACCGCTGACTTACCTTTGTCAGCGGGCTGACGGAACCTCGCAGAGGTTCCGTTTTTTTGTGCCGCAATTGACAGAACTATACTTATATGGTATAATTTTTACATAAAATAACAGGAGGTAAGGTATGAAAAGATCGTTATCCCTCGCTTTGGTTTTTGTTATGGCTCTGCTCTGCTTCGGGCAGGGGCTTTTCGGCCTCACCGCCTCGGCCGCTTCGGTAGAATATTACTATACTGAGCCTACCTACGCGGAATTTTATCTCTACGGCTATACGGGAGTAAATATTTCGAGTTATTACGGGGATATAAGCGGTAATGTTAATATACCTTCGATATACGGCGGTAAGGTGGTCGGCGGTATCGCCGATTCGGCCTTCAGCGGAGAGGACAAGATCACGGGACTCACCATCCCCGACAGCGTTACCCGAATCTACGCAAATGCCTTTGAAAGCTGTACGGGTCTTAAAAGCGTTACCATACCGAGCAGTGTCGTAGAGCTTGCGGACCACGCCTTTGCCTACTGTACCTCTCTTGAAAAGGTTACCGTAAAGGGAAATATCGAAAGGCTGGGCCGCGGAATATTCAGAGGCTGTACCTCCCTTAAGGAAATTAAATTCGAGGGGAAAATAACGGGAATATCCGAAGCTATGTTTCAGGAGTGTACCGCTCTCGAAAATATCGACATCCCCTCTACCGCAGTTACCGTCGGCTCGGACGCTTTCGAGGGCTGTACCGCCCTTAAAAGCATAACCGTACCCGACAACGTTAAGGAAATAGGAAGCAGTACCTTTATGAATTCGGGAATAAGGTCCGTAAAACTCGGAAACGGACTTAAGAGCATCGGTACTTATGCCTTTTCGGAGCTCGATATAGAAGAGATATCTCTGCCCGATAGCCTTACCGATCTCGGCTATTACGTCTTTAAGGACTGTAAAAAGCTTAAAAGCATCGATATACCGAAAAACGTGGCTTCTTTAGGCAGCGGCTGCTTTTCGGGCTGCTCCGCTCTCGAAAAAGTGACCCTCCCCGAGGGTATAGAAAGGATCGAGAGTGCAACCTTTTTGGACTGCACCGCCCTTGAAAACATTTCCATTCCCGACAAGGTAACGAGTATAAGAGGCGGAGCCTTCGAATACTGCGGCCTCAGGGAGATCCATTTCGGAAGTGGCCTTGCCGAGATTGAGACCGACGCCTTTAAGGGCTGTGGCAATATCGAGGCTATAACCGTCTAGAAGAAGAACGAAAAATTTTACTGCGAGGGAAACTGCCTTATCGAAAAAGAGTCGCAGACCCTTATCCGCGGCTGTAGGTCTTCGGTAATACCTAAAAAGGTAAAAGTGATAGGAAGCGGCGCCTTTATGAACTGCGTCGGACTTACCGAGGTAATAGTACCGGAGTCGGTCGAGAGTATCGGCTACGGAGCCTTCTGGGGCTGTAGCGACCTCGAAAGCCTTACCCTTACGAAGAAGCTTAAAAGGTTCGCCGATAGAGCCTTTTTCGAATGTGACAGGCTGAAAAACATCTACTATATCGGAACCCTTAAGGATACCGAAAAGCTGACTATCGTCGGAAGCGAAAATACCGCTATAACCGAAACCCCTTGGCAGTATATACGGGCGCCTCAAAGCCCCCTGCCCTTAATAATTATCGGCGTTTCGGCCGTCGTCCTTATTGCGATAGTCGTCATTATCCTGATAAAGCACCGCCTGCGCCAGATGCAGGGGCATAAGGTCGAACAGCCCGAGCCCGAGGCATAGGAAAAGGTTAGGGACGAGGGGCTGCGCAGGGGCAAAACTGCGTTTTGCAGGGGTGCTACGCACAGAAAAAGAGAAAAACGCCCTTTGAGCAGCGCTACTCACGCCGAAGGCGTTACTCTTTTCTGTCCACTGACCACTGATCACTGTCCATCGGCCGTCAAACTCTCATAAAACACGACTGCGATTTTCGCAGGCGTGTTTTTTATCCCTAATATTCATAAAAAGTCTTTATTTTTGTAATTATTTATGTTATAATCTATTATGTATAATTACGTAAAAGGGGAGGTGTTGCGCCGTGAAGCATATAAAGCTTATTTCACTTATATTAGCGGCGGTTTTATGCCTTTTTCTTACCGGCTGCGACACCGTGGGCTCGGGTGTCGATAAGCTTATCGTACCTCCGAAGCTGGAGGGCGACCTCTACCCCGTGCAGCAGGCCCTTGAAGACTCGGCGGGAGATAATCTTATCTTAAAATATCCCCTTTCGGGGCTGTACCGCTCGGCCTTTATTCTTAAAGATCTCGACGGTGACGGCCGCGACGAAGCGATCGCTCTTTACGGAATTGCGGGAGAAACCTCCCTTTCGATCCATATAAACGTTATTTCCTCCGACGGAGACGAATGGAAGAGCAGGGGAGACCTGAGCCTTATCGGAAGCGACGTTGAAAGCGTAACCTTTGCCGATCTTGATAATGACGGAACGCTGGAGATAATCGTCGGCTGGATGGTCTACGGAACGGTCGACAAAAAGGTCGGGGTCTATACCTTTGACGGAACCGCCCTGATTCAGCGCGCCTTAGAGCCTTACACAAACTTCCTCTGTGCCGAGTTCACCGACAAGGGAGGAGAGGATCTGGTCGTGCTTCATCTTAATACTACCGAGAAAACCGCAGGCGCAAAGGTCTTTTCTCTTACCAAGGACGGAATTTCCGAGCTTGGCTCGGTGGCCCTCGACGGAGGAGTCAGCTCCTACCTTTCCCCCGTGGTTTCGACCCTTACCGACGGGACTCCCGCCCTCTACGTCGACGCCCTTAAGGGAAACGGGATATTGACCGAAATAGTCTGGTTTAACGAGGGCGTGCTCAGCAGCCTTTTCGACCCTGCCGCCCCCGAAGCGCAGCCTACCTACCGAACGGGAACGGTATCCTCACGCGACTTTGACGGCGACGGAATAATCGATATCCCCCTTTTAGAGCTTTTGGAGTCGACCGCCGACCTCGGAGAGACCGACAAGGTCTACTATACCAATTGGTGCAGCTTCAGCGGAAGCAACTTCCGAATAAATCAGTCGGTGTTTATGAACTATACCGACGGCTACGGCATAACCGTACCCACCGAGCTTAAAAAGAGGATCTTCCTGCTTCGCAATACCGAGACGAGAATGAGGACCCTCTTCAGCTACGACCCCGAGACCGAGATGTCGGGGGAGGAGCTTTTCCGAATACTCGCCGTAAACCCTGCCGACTACGAGTCGGGGCAGTATGAAAGCGGCGGCTTTACGCTCCTCGAAAAAACGGAAACGATCGCCTATCTTGCGGCGGTAAATCCCGACAACACCCTCGGAATTACCCTCGAGAGGGTAACCGATATGTTCGACACGATTCAGTAAAGGAGAACGCTATGAAAAAAATTCTTATAGTCGAAGACGAAGAAGCTATACGTAGCTTTGAAGCCATAAACCTCCGTCGTGCAGGCTACGAGATAGTAGAGGCGGGAAGCGGCGAAGAAGCCCTTCAGATCTACGATGCCGAGCCCGATTTTGATATAGCTCTGCTCGATATTTCGATGCCGGGTATGGACGGCTTTACCCTCTGTAAGGAGCTGAGAGCCCGCAGTCAGAAGCTGGGCGTTATAATGCTTACCGCCCGTACTCAGGAAATGGACAAGATAAGCGGTCTTATGATGGGAGCCGACGATTATATCACAAAGCCCTTTTCTCCCTCGGAGCTTCTTGCCCGTGTCGATTCTCTTTACCGCCGCGTCGGCGTAAACGATGCGGCAAAGGCTTCGGTAACCGACGAGATAACCCTTGGCGATTTCGTCCTTAATACCCGCCGTCATACCCTTAAAAAAGCGGGTAAGGATATCGAGCTTACGCAGGTCGAGTTTCAGATCGTCGAGTATTTCTTTCAAAACCCCGATATCGCGCTGGATAGAACCGATATTTTAAATAAGGTCTGGGGAACGAGCTATTTCGGCGAGGAAAAGATAGTCGACGTTAATATCCGCCGCCTGCGTATGAAAATAGAGGATCAGCCCTCCGCCCCTAAGCACCTTGTAACGGTCTGGGGAATGGGCTACAAGTGGAATAGTATTTAAAGAGGTTCAAAGGTAAGCAAACACGAATAATCCGAACCTGATTTTAAAGGGAGGATTTTCGCCTTTGCTTTGTTAAAATACTCGCAAATACGAAAGTATTTGCTGCGTTTTGTGCCTCGCCAAGCCTAAACCCTCTTCCTTTAAAATTCTTCGACCCTAAAGGAGTAGAATTTCGAGGG
>CASFDQ010000049.1 GCA_949293385.1 uncultured bacterium
CACTTTTAAGTCTCCGCATCCGACTTCTTTCAGACTCCGTCTCACGGCGGACGCCCTTGTCTTCGGCTAACAGTTCCTACTGCCAAGCCTGTAGCGGACTTTCACCGCCAAGTTATTACGCGTGCCGAGCACACTAAAAAAAAATCGCTGTGCTTACCGCACAGCGATTTAATTTTACTTGCTTAGGCAAGTTTCTTTTTAGAAGAGAGTACCTTTAACACAAAAAGTGTACCAACGATAAGAGCAGCGCCTATTGCTAATGTTATCCAAGAATTCTGAACGAATCCGGCAATAACGAAGCAAATAAAGGAAATAACGGCAACGGTTATTGCGTAAGGCAACTGTGTCGAAACGTGATTGATGTGATCGCAACGGGCACCTGCCGACGACATAATGGTCGTATCGGAAATGGGAGAGCAGTGGTCACCGCAAACAGCACCTGCAAGACAGGCCGACATACCGATAGTACCAAGCTCGGTACCTGCGGGGAAGATACTTAAAACGATGGGAATAAGGATTCCGAAGGTTCCCCAAGAGGTTCCGGTGGCGAATGCGATAAGGCAAGCTACGACGAATACGATAGCGGGCAGGAAGTTCTGAAGATCAGCAGCACCTGCGAGAGCACCCTGAACAAAGGTATCCGAGTCGAGAAGGCCGGTCATATTCTTAAGGGAGGTTGCCATAGTAAGGATAAGTATGGCAGGAACCATTGCTATAAAGCCCTTGGGAATACATTCCATTGCCTGCTTAAAGGTAACGAGTCTGCGTGCCGCGAAATAAATGATTATGAATATAAGTGCTATAAGTCCGCCCCAAGGAAGAGCAACGGTAGCGTCGGTATTGGAGAATGCGTCGATAAAGTTCATAGATGAGTCATAGTTAGCGGAATTGAACACCCACTCTTCACCCATACATCTACCAACGTAAGGAAGTGCAACAAAGCAAATGCCTATAAGAGCTACAATAGGAATGATAAGATCAAAAATACGACCCTTGCTTGTAGCGGGAGCATCTTCTTCCTGAGAATCGTGTTCAACGCCGGAGGTGAAGAGATCGCCTCTCTCTGCGTTAAATTCATGAAGTCTCATTGGACCGTAATCAAACTTCATAAGAGTAATAGCAATTATGAATACGAAGGTCAGAAGCGAGTAGAAATTGTAAGGAATTGCGCGGCAGAAAAGCACAATACCGTTAGTTCCTTCGGGAGCAAATTCGGAAACAGCCGCTGCCCAGGAAGAAATAGGAGCGATCATACAAACGGGCGCCGCAGTAGCGTCGATAAGATACGAAAGCTTAGCGCGTGACATACGGGCATTGTCTGTAACGGGACGCATAACTGCACCGACGGTAAGGCAGTTGAAGTAATCGTCAATAAAGATAAGAACGCCAAAGATGAAGGTTGCGATAGAAGCACCGATTTTGCCCTTTACGTGACGAGCAGCCCACTTACCGAAAGCGGCGGAACCGCCGGCCTTATTGATAAGGGCAACGATAATTCCGAGAACAACGAGGACCACAAAGATACCTGCGGTTCCGGAAACGGCAGAAATAAGGCCATCGCTTACAACCGAGTCCACCGCGTGAATCGGGTTAAACTTGGTATAAAGAAGACCTCCGGCAATAATTCCCACAAACAGCGAGGAATAAGCCTCCTTGGTGATGAGTGCCAGTCCGATAGCGATCACGGGCGGGAAAAGAGACCATAAGGTTCCCACAGGATCGGTAATAGGACCGGTGAACGCGCAAAGAACGCCGAAACCGATCACAACTGCAATTATGATGATTTTGGGCAATATTTTCTTTACTGTCATAATTTTACCTCCTAAAAAAATAACCACGGTATACGCATACCGTGGTAAAATTACACAAATTACGGATAGCGCTTCACTTATGTGACAGTGCACTGCATATTCTGCAGTACCCCAGCAACAGAAAAACGGTAATTTATCTGAAACTTCGGCGAAGGCTCCTTTCGTCTGCAGGGTTACCGCCCTGGTTCGCAGACTACTGATAGAATTCGTGACCTCTATCTAATTTACTAAATATTAACATATTATTAACGTGCTGTCAACATAATTTTCGACAAAAAAGACACCCGAACCATTATCGGTACGGGTGTCTTTTGTTTTAGAGCTTTTCGGTAACGTATTTTCCGTCAGTATAAGAAAATTTGATCTTGTCGCCCTTAGATATCTCGCCTTCAAGAAGCTTTTCGCTGAGCGTATCCTCAACGTTGCTTTGAATTGCTCTTCTAAGAGGACGTGCGCCGTAAACGGGATCGAAGCCTACTTCCGCCGCTTGAATAGCGACCGATTGATCGAACTCAACTTCAATTCCGAGATCGAGTATACGTTTAGAGAGCCCCTTAAGCATATTTTCCGCTATCAAAAGTATTTCATCCTTAGAAAGCTTATGGAAAACAATGATGTCATCAAGACGGTTTAAAAACTCGGGTCTGAACTCTTTCTTAAGTTCAGCAGTTACGAGCTCTTTGATCTGATCTTCGTCCTTTTCCATGTCATCATTACCGCCGAAGCCCAAAGAAGTCTTCTTTTCGGTTATGAGACGGGCGCCGATATTTGAGGTCATAATTATAACCGTGTTCTTGAAGTTAACGTTACGGCCCTGCGAGTCGGTCAAAACACCGTCGTCGAGAATCTGAAGCAGCATATTGAATACATCAGGATGTGCCTTTTCGATCTCATCAAAAAGAACTACCGAGTAGGGATTTCTTCTTACCTTTTCGGTAAGCTGACCTCCCTCCTCAAAGCCTACGTAGCCGGGAGGCGAACCTATAAGCTTCGATACGGTGTGCTTTTCCATATATTCCGACATATCAAGGCGTATCATTGCGCTTTCGCTGCCAAACATAGCCTCAGCCAAAGCCTTACACAGTTCGGTTTTGCCGACACCCGTAGGACCTAAGAAAATGAAAGAACCTATGGGACGTTTGGGGTCCTTTAGTCCTACCCTACCCCTTCTTATAGCTTTAGAAACGGCGGTCACTGCTTCGTTCTGGCCTATAAGTCTCGAATGGAGCACATCTTCCATTTTAAGAAGTCGTTCGCTTTCTTCCTTTGTAAGCTGAGACACGGGAACTCCCGTCCATCCGGATACTATTTCGGCTATTTCATCGGGGGTGACCGTTCCTATCGAGGCGGAATTTGCAAGCTGCTTTTTATCGGCGAGAGCCTTTAACTTTTCGGAAAGTTTCTTTTCCTCATCTCTTAGCTTGGCCGCCGTTTCGAAATCCTGCGATTTTATCGCAGTATCCTTTTCTTCCGACGTCTTTTTCAGTTTTTCTTCAAGCTCTTTAACCTCCGGCGATACCTTAGAAGTACGTATGCGGATCCTTGAGCCTGCTTCGTCAATAAGATCTATAGCCTTGTCGGGTAAGAATCTATCGGTTATATAACGGGACGAGAGAGTGACTGCGGCTTCGATCGCCTCGTCGGATATAACGACGTTATGGTGTGCTTCGTACTTATCCTTTATTCCTTTAAGAATAAGAATCGCGTCGGCAGTCGTCGGCTCGTCTACGGTAACGGGCTGAAAACGGCGTTCCAGTGCCGCATCCTTTTCAATATTCTTTCGGTACTCGGATATGGTCGTTGCGCCGATGACCTGAAGATTACCTCTTGCAAGAGCAGGCTTTAGAATATTTGCGGCGTCGGTCGCTCCTTCTGCGGAACCTGTACCGATAAGAGTATGAACCTCGTCTATAAAGAGGATTATATCATCATTTTCGGTAACCTCGTCAATTATTGCTTTGATACGTTCCTCAAAATCGCCACGGTATTTAGTTCCTGCGACCATTCCCGTAAGGTCTAACGCTATCAGCTTTTTGCCGTTTAATATATCGGGAGCTTCTCCCGAAGCTATTTTCAGAGCAAGACCTTCGGCAATGGCGGTCTTACCTACTCCGGGCTCTCCTATCAGGCAGGGGTTGTTTTTGGTGCGTCGGCAAAGGATCTGAACAACACGCTCTATCTCCTCGCTTCTTCCTATTACAGGGTCTATCTTGCCTTCCTTGGCTTCTTTGGTCAGGTCGTGACCGAATTTTTCAATCGTCGGTGTGCTTTTACCCGATCCGTTTTTATCGCCCTTGACCGAATCGTTACCTGCATCGGAGGAGCCGGAAAGTCTCACAGTTTCTTCGGTCAAGGATGCGATATCAACGCCAAGCTCGTTTAAGAATCTTATAGCGTAATTATCACCGTCACTTAATACTCCGAAAAGGATATGCTCGGTTCCGACAAGCGACTTATTGTTCTTTTTTGTAAACTTAACAGCAGTTTCGAGAACCCTTTTAGCCCTTGGAGTAAAATAGTCGGGTGATAAAGAGGACTGATTACCGCTACCTATCGTATCTTCGATAAGTTCCTCTATCGCGTCGACCGTGACCCCTCTTTTGTTTAACAGCGTTGCGGCAACACCACCTCCCGTTTTAAGGAGGCCGAGAAGCAGATGCTCGCTGCCAACGTAGGTGTGACCGAAATATTCGGCCGAGCTTATGGCATAGTTAAGGGCTTCGTTTGCCTTTTGTGTGAACGAATTAAATGAATATTTCATCTCTATATCACCTTAATTACAGTTTTTTAATATTTCCCGAATCACACGGGCTCTCTTTTCATCCCTTTCGGAGGGACCCGAGAGTGAGAATTTTTTAGATACAGTCGCGGGTTGTGCTTCGATAAGGATCTCGATAGGACGCAGGTCAGACTCATCCATTATTCCCTCATCGATGCCAAGTTTAATCATGGAAATAAGCTTCATAAGCTCGTCGCAGGACAGAAGTCTTGCGTATTTCAAGGTTCCGAGTGCGCGAAATACCGCGTCTTCAAGCTCAACAGAGCCTATTTGCATACGATTCTGCTTTTCGCGGTCAACGATCTGCTCGGCAATTGCCTTAAGATTCTCAATTGCGTTCTTTTCGCTTATTCCCAAAGTTATCTGATTAGAAAGCTGATAAAGGCTTGCTGACGCCTTGCTTCCCTCTCCGTACATTCCGCGCACCGTTAGTCCGATTTTTCCCGCGGCATCGGAAATCGTATTTATGTCGCCTTTACTTTCACAAACAGGAAGATGAAGCATCATTGATGCTCTTAGCCCCGTTCCTATATTTGTAGGACATTCGGTAAGGTAACCGAGCCTGTTATCGAACGCGAAATCCAATTTCTCGTTTAAAAGAGTATCGATATCGTCGGCAATCGAATATGCCTCGTCCACGGAGGCGCCGGGAAGCAGAACCTGAATCCTTATATGATCTTCCTCGCCGATCATTATACAGATTCTTTCGTCGTCAGATATTGCGATAGCTCTCCCATTACAGTTTTTAGCGAAATCGGGACTGATTATATGCCGTTCTACCATTGAAGCGATCTCTGCCTCGGGAACCGAGTCCATTTCGATGTACTTAAGCCTATAATCGCCGTTTAAGGTTATGTCCTCAACCGCATTTTTAACTCGCGTCTTTAGCTCGGAGAGCACCTCCGCGGACATTATTCGCGGAAAGGGAAGATCTTTTAGATTTCGGGCAAGCCGTATTCGCGAGCTTATTATGACGCCGGATTGCGCTTTATCGTCTTTATACCAATATGACATTATTCCTTGCCCTCCAATTTCTTAATTTCGTCGCGTACCAAAGCGGCTTCTTCATACTTTTCGGCGGCAACAAGAGCCGCAAGCTTTGCTTTAAGTTCAGAAACGGTATTAGTTTCTTCCTTGATTATCAGTTGATTTTTTCCGGGGTTCTTTCCCGTATGATGAACGCTTCCGTGTATACGCTTAAGATATGGAAGGAGCTCTTCGCCGAATTCGTTATAGCAGGAAGCGCAACCGACCTTTCCTGCTTCGGCAATATCCGCAAATGCAGAGCCGCAACACTTACATCTTCTTGCGGTTACGGACGAACCCGCCTTAAGACTTTGACCAAGCATTGACGCAAGTATACCCGAAAAAGTACTGCCCGCAAAACCGTTGTATCCGGCCTCAGCGGCACAATATCCGCATAGACTGAGCTCGGTAATTTTTCCGTTAATTGCAGTTTTAATATGAGTGGTTGCAGGGTTTTTACCGCATTTTTCACATAACATAATCATTACCTCCTAAATCTGAGTTAAAAGCATTTGTTTAAGCGTTGCCGCACGAAGATATTCACGGTATTCCTGCGGTAAGCAAGACATTGAAGAATTTGAAACGGCCGCAGACATAAGCTTGGCGGTATCCGGTGAGATAAGAGAAGCCTGACAGCAGTTTTCTATTATAACCCGCGCGTCAAGAGGGTCGAGCGTTCTTCCTATTGAGTTAATTATATGCATAATAGCCGAGGATCGATTCAGCTTAATTCGTGAAATTCTAACGTAGCCGCCGCCCCCTCGTCTGCTTTCGATTATAAACCCGTGCTCAGGGGTAAACCTCGAAGAAAGCACGTAGTTGATCTGACTTGGGGCACATCCAAACATAGAAGCCAGCTCGTTACGTTGAATTTCGGCCATATTCTCATCCGAAGCTTCAATAAGTTCGAGAATACGGGCCGCAATTATATCGCTCATTCTCATAATATCACGCCTTTCGAAGTTTGACTTTATCTGACCTTGATTATATTATAACCGAAAGTCAGGGAAAGTCAATAGGTAAATTATGAATTTTCTTTAAACATTAAAAGTTGTGTCAAATCAGCACTTTGGAACATAGTATGTCTTGTAAACAATGAAAGGAGGGCACAACAATATGTGCGGTTTCTCTAACAATTGCTCTTGGATCCTTATAATCATCCTCTTACTCATCTGCTGCGGCGGACAGGGCGGTCTCGCTTCCGGTAATAACGGCGGTTGCGGCTGCGGATGCGACAACAACTGCGGTTGCTGCTAAAAAAAGAAACCCGAGGACAACAGTCCTCGGGCTTTAACTTTAATTACTGTTTATTGAAGATGCTGAGAACGTCAACATAGTCTCCGTCATCCGATTCGGAAGAAGATCCGATAATGTTTTCAATGGCGGGATTGGTTGCTTCCTTCTTCTTCTCGTCACCGAGACCGGTAGCAACAACGATAACGCGAATGGTATCTTCGAGAGTATCGTCAAGACGGGCACCCCAAATGATGGTTGCGTCGGGATGAGCCTTTTCATGAATGATGTTAGAAGCGATCTCGACCTCTTCAAGTCCGATATCCTCGGAGCCGGTGATGGAAACGATAACTCCGCGAGCATTTTCCATAGAGGTTTCGATGAGGGGGCTGGAGATAGCGGCATTAGCGGCCTGCTCAGCCTTGTCGCGTCCGGTAGCAACGCCAACGCCCATATGAGCATAACCTGCGTCCTTCATGATGGTGGTAACGTCGGCAAAGTCGAGGTTAACGAGAGCAGTAACGTTGATGAGCTCAGAGATGGACTGAACGCCCTGATGGAGAACGTTGTCGGCAATGTTGAATGCGTTCTTGAAGGTGATCTTCTCTTCGCTTACGAACTTAAGACGCTCGTTAGGAATTATAACAAGGCTGTCTACCTGTTCGGAAAGACGGGCAATACCCTCTTCCGCCTGAGTCATACGGCTCTTTCCTTCAAAAGCAAAGGGCTTGGTAACGATACCGACGGTAAGTATTCCGAGCTCCTTAGCGATCTGTGCAACAACGGGAGCAGCACCCGTACCGGTTCCGCCACCCATACCTGCGGTAAGGAAGATCATATCTGCGTCGCGGATAGCAGCAGCGATCTCATCCTTGGATTCTTCGGCAGCAGCGCGGCCTTTTTCGGGGTTGGCGCCTGCGCCCTTACCGGCGGTAGTCTTATCACCGATCTGAATTTTAGTATTTGCCTTAGAGTTATATAAAGCAGCCTTATCGGTGTTGATAGCAACGAACTCTACGTTGCGGATACCGGCATCGACCATGCGGTTAACAGCGTTTCCGCCGCCGCCACCGACACCTACTACCTTGATAATCTGTGCTACTTCGTTTTCGAATTCGCTAGTCATACTGAATGCCATTTTTAATTCCTCCACTATATTTTATCTTCCATAATAGCGCAATAACACTTATACAAATAGTATAATAACATACCTATTTGAAAATTTCAACAAAAATTTATAAAATATTTATTTTTGATACTCGTCTATAGATTGCGGTCTGAATCTTGGGGTGTTCGTCTCGGGTGTCCAGGAGCTTAGATCGAATATTCCCCGCTCATTTTCCGAGAGTTTTGGATATCCGCTTATTAAATAACTCAGCTTTTCATCGAAATAGGCGGCGGATCCGAACTTAACGATCATCCTATCCTCTATCTTGACGTAGGAGTCAAACGGATCGCAAATATTAACGAAGTTTACTTTAAATTTTTCCGACTTCAAAAAGTCGATATACAGATCAAACAGCTCTTCTTCCCTATCGTTTTTAAAGTCTACGGTTTGTCCCGGTTCGAGTTTGACGGTCTTTGAGACCGTAAACGGAACAAGCTCTTCCGATACGGCTCCGTGATACGTTTTGAGGACTTTTCCGTTTATATCGGCCGCAGATGTCTTTTGACCGTTCGATATACATATCATTTCTTCCGTTTCGGTAACGGTTATCTTGAGAGTTGACGGAAACTTACGCTCGAACTTGACCGAAGAAATATAAGGCAGTTCGCTCTTAAGCTTTTCGGAAATATCTTCGGTCGGCACTCTGATAAGATTGTCACCTGTTTCTACCTCTGTAACCGCTATAACCTCTTCATCGGTATAGGTAACGCTTCCTTTGATCTCTATTTTTTCTATTTTAAAGAAGACGGTTAATGATAAAACACAAAATACGGCAATCAGAATCAAAACAAATGAAGTGAATACGATTGCCGCGGTTTTCTTCTTTTTTTTGTTTTTTTTCGGAGTTCCGCTCCTATACTGTTCCTTTGTCAAGCTTTATCATTCCTTTATAATCTTTGCATTAAGGCTTCTGAGTACGCCGGAAATATTCTCATAACCTCTTTCGATGTGGTGAATATCGGTAATAACACTTTCACCTTCCGCGGAAAGGGCCGCTATTACCGCAGCTGCTCCACCGCGCAGGTCGGTACATTTCACCTTTGCTCCGCTGAGCCTGCTTTTACCGTTGATAACAGCGAGTCGTCCGTAAACTTTTATATCTGCGCCCATTCGTTTAAGCTCATCTACGTAATTGAAGCGATTATCAAAAATCGTTTCAACGAAAACCGAAGTACCCTCGGCTTTGGCAAGTGCCGAGATAAGGAGCGGTCCGGCGTCGGTAGGAAAACCGGGATATACCGACGAACGAACTGTATCGATTCCGAGCGGTCTCGAATCGGAAACGATTCTAAGCTCGTTGTTATCGATCGTTACAGAACTTCCAAGCTCGCGATATGTCGAGCAGATAGCCGTAAGGTGCTCGGGAATAATTCCGCTGACGCAGATATCTCCGCCCGTTACTACCGAAGCAGACATAAACGTAGATGCAACTATTCGATCCGGTATTACGTTATGCTCTACCGACGAAAGTCGCGACACACCGAAGATCTCTATTCGGTCGGTTCCTGCTCCGTATACCTTACCGCCCGCCCTATTTATGAAAGCGGCGAGGTCGGTGATCTCGGGCTCTTTAGCCGCATTGTGAACGATCACTCTGCTTTTAGAGACGCAGGAAGCAAGTATAATATTTTCGGTTGCTCCTACGCTCGGAAAGTTTAGACTTATTTCAACCTTATCTTTGGTAACACTTTTTTTGCAGGTAATATATCCTTCGTTTTCTTCTACGGCATAACCGAGTTCTTCCAACGCTTTAAGATGAATATCAATAGGACGCGGACCAAGCTCGCAACCTCCGGGTGCGGTAACGGTTGCCGATCCGTTTCTGGCAAGGATCGCTCCTAAAAACATAATGGATGAACGCATTTCGCGCATCAGATCTTCGGATATTATTTCTCCCGTAACGTTTCGCGAATCTACCGTAACGGTATTTTCGCAAAAACTGCAATCACATCCAAGCGAAGTTAAGATCTTTAAAGCGGCCCGAAGGTCGGTAAGGTCGGGACAGTTATGTAAAATGGTCGTTCCCCTTACAATAAGCGAAGCCGCAAGTATAGGAAGTGCACTGTTTTTAGCTCCCTGAAGCTTGACCTTGCCGCTTAAACGTTCCATACCGCTTACGTACAAATTCGGCATTTAAACACCCTCTCGTATGAAAAAAGAAAGCAAATAGCTTTTTCTATTTCATACTATGCGGCAGTGTTATATTTGTGAATAAAGCTCCTTTACGATCTTATAAATACGCTCATTGGAGTCGGCAATAGCCGCATCCTTTGCGTTTTTACCCATCTTACCGGCGGTTTCGGGATCTGCAAGCAGCTCCTCTACCGAACTTATTAGAAGCTCATCGGTAAGATCCTTTTCTTCGATAACCGAAGCGGCCCCTCTGTTTTTAAGGGTCATAGCGTTATGATATTGATGATTTTCCGCAACGTAAGGAGACGGAATAAGTATTGACGCTTTCCCGCAAACCGATAATTCGCTTAAGGTTATGGCGCCTGCTCTGCATATTACGAGGTCTGCGGCCGCCATACATACATCCATATCATCTATATACTCACGAAGCATTATTTCCTTCGCCAATTTTCCGCACTTGCTTTCGAGCTCTGCCTTCATACCCGCATAGCCTGCGCGACCTGCGGCGTGAATATGATAATACTTACCGGAATTATTATGGTATTCGATAAGTCCTGCAACAGCGTCATTTATGGGCTTTGCGCCAAGACTTCCGCCAAACGAGAGTATAAGCGGCCGTGAATCAAGTCCAAGTTTCTTTCTTGCGGCATTTCTGTCGGCCGACAACAGTTCGCTTCTGACGGGATTTCCTACGTTATCTGGCTCTGTTTTAAGCTTCATATACTTTCGGGCTTCGGGCATCGCCAGCATTATCCTATCTACGTCAGGAGCCAGCGCTTTTGTCGTAAGACCGGGGAATGCGTTTTGCTCGTGAATGGCCGTTTTAATTCCCAGCTTAGCGGCAGTTCTTAAAACGGGACCGCTGACGTATCCGCCCGTACCGATAACGATATCGGGTTTAAGCTCTTTGAGCAGCTTTTTAGCCTTCGAAGACGCTTTAGCGGCTTTTATAACCGTCGATACGTTCTTTACGACCGCACTCGGAGAAAAACTGCGCACAAATCCCGAGACATCTATTGTATAAAAATCGTATCCCGCAGCGGGAACAAGTCTCGATTCCAAATTTCTTGCGGTCCCGATATAACTGATCTTAGTATCGGGCTCCTGCGATTTTATATATCCTGCGATGGCAAGTGCCGGATTTATATGACCTGCGGTACCTCCGCCTGCAAACAAAATATGCATAATATTTCTCCTTGCAATAAGGTTAAAAGCTAAAGTTTTTCTATTGAACTCGATCGCGAGACCGAAAGAACAACTCCCATTTCGGCAAGCAGTATCACAAGCGCAGTACCTCCATAACTGAAGAAGGGAAGGCTGATACCGGTATTCGGAATAGTGTTGGTGATAACGAGTATATTGAGAATTGCCTGAAGACCTACCTGAAAGGTAAGACCGATGGCAAGAAGAGAACCGAATTTATCCTGAGACCTCATGGCTATCGTAAATCCGCGCCAAACGAGCGCACAGAACAGTACGATTATAACCATTGCGCCGATATATCCGAGCTCTTCACAAACAATAGAAAAGATAAAGTCGTTATGAGGCTCGGGAACCCAGAGATACTTCTGTCTCGACTGACCTATTCCCCTGCCCCAAGGGCCGCCTGAACCAATAGCGAGAAGCGACTGTATCGTCTGATAGCCGCTGCCGCTGGGATCTGCCCAAGGGTCGAGCCAGTATTTTATACGATCGGAGCCGTAACTTATAGCACCGGAAAATACAAGAATAAGCACTGCCGCAACGCCGAGACCCGCTCCGCCGATTATCCAGCGTTTTTTAATTCCGCCGACGACAAGGAGAACTATACCGATCACGAAGATCAAAACGGTGGCCGAAAGATGCGGCTCAATGACAACGAGAGCACAAACGGTACCGAGAAGAAAAACCATCCAAACGACGTATTTAAACTTCTTGATCTTCTCACCGTTGGCCGAAAGCCATGCGGCAAATATTACGATAATTGCAAATTTCGCGATTTCGGAGGGCTGAAAAGAGAAGGAGCCTATTGATATCCAACGTTTTACGTTGAGCTCGTCAGACATAGGCGGAAGAATGAGAACGGTTACAAGAAGTCCGATATTAGCGATATAGATAAGCCACGAAAACTTCTTAAGAATATGGTAATCGATCTTAGAAATAATCAGCATAAGCGCAACGCCTATGACCGCAAAAATCGCCTGACGCGAGATAAATTTATATGAATTTCCGAAATAGGTATAAGAGTAGGCATAGCTTGCCGAAAACAGCATAACAAGACCTATCGAAAGAAGTACCAAAACAAGAGATAAAAAGGTTATATCAAGCTTTCCTTCCTGAAAAAAGGACGGCTTTTTTCTAAGCTTCTTTTGCGGCAAACCAACACCTCCTTAAAATTATTTAACAGCTCTACCAATTAAGATATACAGGCAAAGCTGCAAGCAGGCAGCCAAAGAAAGTAACTACCGAGAAAACAAGGCATATCTTATCCTCACTCCAGCCGCTAAGCTCAAAGTGATGATGAATGGGGCTCATTTTAAATATACGCTTACCCGTTAATTTATAGAAACCGACCTGCAAAACGACAGAAAGAGCTTCAAGTATGTACACAATACCTGCGGGAATCAGTAAAATGGGTTTGCCGCATCCGAAGGCAAGGGCTATAACCATTCCTCCGAGGAACATTGAGCCGGTATCACCCATAAAAACCTTTGCAGGCTTAGCGTTCCAAAGTATAAATCCTACGCAGGCGCCTGCGGCAGAGGCGGCAAGACAACTGATAGCCTCCTGCGATACCCTCGCACATATAAGCAGAAAGGCACAGCATACTACAAGCGTTACACTCGAAGCAAGTCCGTCGATGCCGTCGGTAAGATTTACGGCGTTGACCATATAGTATATAAATACAAGGGCAATAGGCCAGAAAATAAGTCCGAAGCCAGAAGTAATATCCACATCACCGACAAAGGGGATCCATGTAGTATTGAGGCCTGCGAAAGCAAGGGTTGCAAGATAAGCAACGCTTGCAAGAAGCTGAAGAACGGTCTTCTGCTTTGCGGTGAGTCCGAGGTTCTGCTTCTTTACGACCTTAATATAATCGTCGATAAAACCTATAAATCCGCATACAAGCGCGAAGCCCAAGCCCGCAAAAAGCATAACGGGCTCAATAGGATTAAATCCGCTCGCGATCTTATCGGTTACACTACCGCCGAAAACCGCCGATACGGCAAGAGAAACAGCAAGGCCTAATACGACGCCGCCTGCGATCATAACGCCGCCCATAGTAGGGGTGCCCTCTTTGGATTTATGCCAATTGGGACCTTCGTCAAGAATAGTCTGCCCATATTTTAACTTTTTAAGATACGGAATAAGCGGAATACCCATTGCGGCGGTAACCGCAAATGAAACGAGCGCCGCGATTATTGAAACGTAGTTATCCATAGATCTGTCTCCTGATTTTTAAAACTCTTCTGAAAGGGCTTCTTTGATTACTTCACGCTCATCAAGGTGAACTTTACCCGTTTTGAGTATTTGATAATCCTCGTGGCCTTTACCTGCCAAGACTATTATATCATCTTTTTGCGCTTTGTGAATAGCAAATTTTATCGCTTCTGTTCTGTTTTCTATAACAACATAGGGAGTTCGACTGTTTTTCATACCTTGGAGAATGTCGTCGATTATATCCCCCGGCTCTTCGCTTCTGGGATTATCGCTCGTTACGATCACAAAATCGGAAAGCTTAGAAGCTACAGAACCCATTATCGGGCGCTTTGTGGCATCGCGATCTCCTCCGCATCCAAAGAGGCAGACAAGGCGTCCTCTTTTTAGCTCTTTGAAGGTAGAAAGTATATTTTCAAGACCGTCGGGAGTATGGGCATAATCGATAATCACCGTGAAATCTCGACCTGTCGCGACCACCTCTGCCCTACCCTTTACGCCGTCGAGGCCGTATAGCGCTTCGGCAATTTCATCGAAGGTAAATCCAAGCTGACGCGCACATACTGCTGCGCAAAGAGAGTTGTAGACGGAAAACTTTCCTCCGGTACGGAGCTTTATACGCTTTATTGTATAATCTCCCACCATTTCGTATTCTATTCCGTCAGGCTTCATATTTATTCCGTTGGCAGAAAACGTTGCACTTCTGTCTACCGACGCGTAGGTTGCGACTTTGCAGGAAAGCTTTTCGACCAGCTCTCTTCCGTAGGGATCGTCAAGATTGATAACCGCATTTTTACACATACCAAACAGCTTGCTCTTGGCCTCAAAATACTTTTCCATAGTTTCGTGATAATCAAGGTGATCCTGAGTAAGGTTGGTAAATGCGGCGATCTCAAAATTAAGACCGTAAATGCGTTTTTGATCCAGGGCGTGTGACGAGGCCTCCATAATTGCGTACTCACAGCCTTCGTTTACCATTTCATAAAAAAGCTTGTTAAGTCCGTAAGCATCGGGGGTCGTATTGGTAGACTGGATAACCCTGTCTCCTATAAGGTTCTGTATGGTTCCGATAACTCCGGTCTTATAGCCTTTCGATTCGATAATAGCCTTAAGCATATAGGTGACCGAAGTTTTTCCGTTTGTTCCCGTAACGCCGACAAGCTTAAGCTTATCAGCAGGATTGCCAAAGAAGTTCGCAGACATTACCGCATAGGCTTCGTGGGTATCTGCGACGATCATCTCATTTTTTGCGCCTGTAGTTTTTTCGGCGATTACTATCGATGCACCCGCAGCTTCCGCAGACATAGCATATTTGTGACCGTCAAGGTTAAAACCGTTAATACACACAAACGCGTATCCGGGCTTAACCTTTCTTGAATCACAGGTAATATCTTCGACTTCAACGTTTTGATAATCCGTCGGAACATTGGGCAACAATTCGCGTAATAACATTATATTTTCCTTTCCAAATATCTACTAAAGGTCTACTGAGGTATTATCTCTGAAATAAACCGTAACGGTCGTTCCCGCGGCAACCTCGGTCCCCTGAGCAATGTCCTGATCGTATGCAACGGTTACCGATCCGGTATTCGTGTTACCCGAATACTTAACGTTTATTCCGACAGAAGCCGCTGCAGCAGCAACCTCAGAGGTAGTTTTACCGGTAAAATCAGGAACGGTCACCATACTGACGTTATCGGCGTTTTCGTCGGTATACGCAATAACCGTTCCGCCCTTGCTGAGCTTTTCACCGCCGACGGGAAGCTGCGATAGTATCGACTCTCCTTCCCCGACGATCTTCAGCTTAAATCCAAGCTTTGTCAGTTCTTGTTCGGCTTCTTCGGTAGTTTTTCCCGTAAGATCGGGTACCTTGACCGCAAAGCTTTCAAGCTCCTCGGGCGTGTACTGCGGCTCATATCCGAGATAAGGAAGTATATCCTTGAATATTTCGGCCGCAACGGGAGCCGCAACGGTTCCTCCGTAATAGCTGTCACCGTGCGGTTCATCTATCATTACAAGTACGGCAAATTCGGGATCGTCTATAGGAGCAAAGCCTAAAAACGACGCGATATAAAGTCCTCTTTGACCCGTTGCCTGCATCTCGGCGACCTTCTCAGAGGTTCCCGTTTTTCCGCCTACGTCGTATCCTGCAACGTAGGCGTTGCTTGCACCGCCTTCGTTTACGACCGCCTTCATCATAATGCGCATTTTTTCGCTGGTAGACTCGCTGATAACCTGACGTTTTACGGTCTTCTGAACGGTCTTGACAACGTTTCCGTCGCTATCAACAATTTTACTGACAACGTACGGCTGAAGCAGATACCCGCCGTTTATCGAGGCGGACGCCGCCGTTATAAGCTGCATCGGAGTGATCTTAAAGGTCTGACCGAAGGAAGATGACGCAAGCTCGGTCGGTCCCATATTAGCCTGCTTATGGTATACGGGCGAGCCTTCACCCGGAAGATCTATTCCCGTCTTTTTAGTAAGTCCAAACGCTTCGAAATACTTTGAAAACCTATCCGATCCTATCAACTGTCCTATACTGATAAAAGCAGGGTTGCAGGAGCTTACCATCGCTTTTTTTAGGGTAAGCGTGCCGTGACCTCCGTATTTATGACAATGATATTTCTGACCCGACACGTATATCGTATATCCGCAATTATAGGTATGATCGAGACTTGTAAGATTCTCTTCCAGCGCCATTGAAGCGGTAATTATCTTAAATACAGAGCCGGGCTCGTAGGTATCAGATACCGTTTTGTTTCTCCACTGCCTGTTTAAAAGCTCGCTTCTGGTGACCGTTGCGTTTTCTTCAGCAAGCAGAGCCTCATCGGCTTCAGACAGTTCAAACGGGGTATTGGGATTAAAGTCGCCCTTTACCGCCATAGCGAGGATCTCCCCCGTATTTACGTTCATTATAACGCATGCGCCGCGGTCACCTGCTTTGTTGGCTTCGACCGCCTGCTCAAGATATTTTTCGGCGATATGCTGAATATATGAATCAACGGTCAAAACAAGAGAATTACCCTGTTTTGCCTCCTCTACGACCTGATACGAAAAGGGCATATCGTCTCCGTGTGCGTTTTTTGCGGCCACCACGCGGCCCGCAACTCCGGTAAGAGTAGCGTCGTAATAGCTTTCGAGACCTGCAAGGCCCTGATTATCGTCTCCTACGAAGCCAAGAACGGCAGAGGCCAAGGTCTGGTTAGGATAATAACGCTTGGTTGTTTCGTCAACACCTATAAAACGAGCTATTCCGAGATCGCTGTTGTCCGAAACAAAGGTCCTTACCTTGTCGGCGACCGATTTATCGACCCTGTTTTTAACGATTATATAGTAGGTCTGCTTTTCGGTATATGAATGTATTTTCTCAAAGGTAAGCTCGGGGTCTATCGGAAGAAGGATCTGACTAAGTCCCGAAGCGATCGTGTTTTTGACCTGCGCCTGCTCTTCTTTTCCGAGATTCTTTATCCCGTTAGGAATAAGGTAAATCGTATAAGCAGTATCGCTCTTAGCCAGGAGATTCATATCGCGGTCGTAAATATTGCCTCTCGGGGCGCTGACTAAGGTATCGTAAAGTTGCTGCTCAGACGCCATCGACTGAAGCCTGTCTCCGTCAACGATCATCAAATATCCAAGTCTGCTTCCCACGATAGAAACAAACGCTATAACAAAAGCAAGCATAACAACAAAAATTCGGACCAACATCATCTTACCCGGTCTGTTCGTTTCTGTCATCGCGCACCTCCAAAAGACATATTTTCGACATTTTTCTTATATACAAATAATGCTCGAAACGAGAGCCCTAAAAAGAGCTCTCGTATTTTATTATAACTTAAATATATTCTTATCCCGAAAAACTATTCTCTCTCTGCGGTAAGAACGTTTCCCTGCGCGTCTATCGCCTTGTTTTCTTCGTTGACGCGAATGTATACGATTTGACTTTTATCGAGTTTTTTCATTCCCAGCAAGGAAGCCGCCTCTTCAATATTTTTATAGGAGACCAGTTCTTCTATTTCCATATCGATTCGGGTCTCTTCGCCGCTGAGCGCCGCAAGCTTACTCTTTGCAGAAAGTATCTCGGAGTTGACCTCGCTTATCTCAACACGAAGCGCTATGCCCGCACAGATCATAGTAACAAATATCACGCCAAGTATAATTATCGAAGCGGTCTTCGAAACCTTCTTTTTGGCCGCTCTTTTGGCGGATCTGCTAACTTTACGCTCGGGCATCTTAACGATCTCTGCGCGTTTTTCAGCTTTCTGCTTAGGGGCAAATAGTTCAAAATCATAAGCTAAAGAGTCGTTATAGTATTTATCGTTGTTCATCGTTTACTCCTTTATATTTTTTAGATCACCCTGAGTTTTGCACATCTGCTTATGGGATTGATCTAAATCTCGTTCTCGCAAGCTACGATAGGCTTATTGTTTACCAGCCTTCCTTCGGGTTTTCTTCCGCATACGCATATCGGAATATCGGGAGGACATATACAGCCCGTAGCATATTCTTTGAATTTGTTTTTAACGATCCTGTCTTCCAGAGA
>CASFDQ010000050.1 GCA_949293385.1 uncultured bacterium
ACCCCCTTCATTTAAGTTTATGAAGAGGGTCATATTTTTTGCCTGTCCTTAAGACATTTCGCTTTTTCTTATAAAATCGTCCTGCTCGGGTCGGCTGAGGTTTACAAAATATGCATTCCAGCCGCAAACCCTGACCTGAAGGGTGGAATATTTTTTCGGGTCGGCCTGCGCCGATTTTAGTACATCACTTGAAAAGACGTTTCCTTGTACCGCCATACCGCCAAGGTCGAAATAGGTCTTAATAAGGCTATAGAAGGCCTCAAGACCGTTTTCGCCCTGCACTGCGCTCGGATGAAGCGAAAAATCAAGCACGCTCCCGTTGGGGAATTTTGTGTAGTCGATTTTAGAAGCCGAGCTTATAAGGGCGGTAATTCCGTTTTTGTCCATTCCCGTGGTAGCGCAAAGGTTTTTAGAAAGGGGCTCCTTATTTTTTCTGCCGTCCGGGGAGGCGAGAACAAAATGTGCGTTCTTAACGTAGTGGTCGATGGAAAAACAGCTTGCCTTAAACCTTCCGCCTCTGCCGTTAGCTCTGCCGGTTACAAGACTACCGAAATAGTCGGTAAACTCTACCGTCAGCTCGTCGGCAATCAGGTCGCCGTTGCCGTATTTGTGTGGGCAGGAGAGTGCCGCTTGACGAAGCTCCTCTGCGCCCTCCCAATCGGCAAGAAGAGTATCTCTGAGCTTCTCGAAGCTTATTATGCTCTTATCATAAACAAGCTCCTTTACGGCGCAAAGCGAGTCGATAAGTGTTGCGATAAAATGCATATAAAAGGAGGTGTTATTATATTTTGCGCTTCCCGTAAAGGCGTCAGCACCCGCCTCAACACACTCGGTGAGCATTCCCGAAAGAATCGGATCGGCATACATTTTGGAGTAACGCTTTTCACAGCGTGTAATAACCCCTAATGAGATCTCGGTGGCATAACTTATCTGCGCCTTTACCGCCGCCTTGAACTCCTCAAAGCTCTTCGGTATCCCTGTATGGATGCCAACCTGCTGCTTGGTGTTGTGGTCAAAGCCGTCGGTAAAAACGTATTCGAGCATCTTGGCGCCGTTTAAGTGTCCGCTTCCCGTACAGCCTATCTCGTGGGCATAAACCGCAGGCTCGTAGCAGCCGATAAAGGTGAAATCCTTTGCATCCTCTTCGGCTATTCCGACTCCTTTAAGGGCTTTTATAACGGCGCCGTCATTGGCAAATACGAAGCTGCTTTTACCTTCTCTGATAGAGGAAAGGACCAAAAGAACAAAATCCTTCGGAGTGTTTTCCGAAACTCTTATGTGAATTTTCGGACTGTATATGTCAAGCTCCATATAGCTTTCTACAATTATATACGATAGCTCGTTCGTAACCTCGTTACCGTCCTTTTCCGTTCCTCCGAGCTGGAAGGGGAGATCGTAGGGCACCTTCATACTCCAAAGCTTAAAGAGGAAGAATTTAACCTGTTCCTTAAGTTCCTCTGCCGAAACGCCGCGCTCAAGGTCGGCCTCGTAAAAAGGTAAAAGCATTCGGTCGAGGCGGCCGAGAGTTCTGACGCGGGTGCCGAAAATAAACTCGTGAATATAGAAGGTAAGCTCAATAAGCTGAAGCGCCTCGCGGAGAGTTTCCGGTCTGCCATTTGCAAGGTTCAAAAGCACCTTAGCTCCTTCGGGGTCGCTTTCCTTTACCGCCTCCGAAAGCCTTTTCAGGAGGCTTATATAAGCACCGAAAACCGTTTTAACTGCAAGGTAAAAGTTTTTCTGATCGTCGGTTATATTTTCTTTCTCAGCTTCACACTTTTCGGCGAATTCAATAATTCCCTTAAAGCCTACCTTTAAAAGCCGCTCCATATCGGTAGAGGTGTGGCCGAAATCGTGATAAAAATCTGCCGCACCGGAATCGTAAAAAAGGCGGCAGAGCTTTCTGTCCTCCTCGGGGTAGGTGGGCCAGATATATTTTTCCCCCGCCCGTCTTATAAGATTTACGGCGCTGAGCTTATCGTGGAAAATATCCTCCTTCTCTACCGCGATCCGTCCGTTTTGCATTACGAACTCAAACTGCTTTGCCTTTAAGAGCGAAAGCCCCTTGTCTTTATATTCCTCGTCGATTTTTAAGATACCCTCGTTTAACTCATCGACAGAAAGACCGCTGTCCTCTATCCAATCGGCGTCGGTATACTGTGAAACGAGAATTTCTTTTTTGTCGTCATAAAACTTTATCATAAGAATCACCTTCCGTCTGCATTATACTTTTTTGCGACGTTTATATCAATGTAAATAAAGTAAAATCAGTTCAAAACAAAACAAAAAATCAAAAACATCTTGAAAATAGGTGTATTTTAATGTAAAATACAAAACAGTATTTAAAGAATACTTGTAGGGGAGGGGTTTATACTTCCCGTCAGAAACGAGGAAAGACCATGAAAGATTTTTTTGAAAAACCTATAATTTTAAACGAAACTATCGGTTGTCATTTTGTTGCCCCGGGTACGGGTACTCCGATCCACCGAAACCGCTACCTCCATGGAATCGTATACTATCCCGAAGACACTAAGGTATTCTCCTTTATAGACGGCCCCGATATTCAGACGCGGAAGGGGAGTATGGTTTATCTTCCGAAAGGCTCAAACTATAACGTGATACAAACAGGCAAAAATGAGAAGGGATGCTGGTGTATAAACTTTGATACCGTAAACGAACTTTCCGCCGAGCCTTTTGTTCTTGAGCTTCGTTCTCCCGAAAAGGTGCAAAATCTCTTTGCCACCGCGGAAAAGCTTTATCGTGAGCGCAGGACCTCCTATGATCACAAGATCCGTTCGATCTTTTATGAGATACTCGGGCTTATGGAAAACGAGTATGCTCAGAAATATATTCCTTCCTCAAAGGCTCAAATCATTGCACCTGCGATTGATTATATTAAAAAGAATTATCTTGATAAGGCGATAAGCTCCGATGAACTTGCCGCAATGTGCAAGATCAGCGGAACCTATTTTCGGCGAGTGTTTTCCGACGTTTACGGAACTACCCCCGTAAAATACATAAATTCCATAAAGATAAGCCGTGCGAAGGAGCTTATAGATTTGGGAATGTATGCGTCGGTTTCAGATATTGCCTACCTTTGCGGCTTTAACGACGACTGTTATTTCAGAAAGGTCTTTAAAAGCGAGACCCGAATGACCCCACTTGAATACAAAAAGCGCAGAGACTAACTCTGCGCTTTTTTGTATGTTTAAGGGAGCTTTAAGAAATTGTCGTCCATAACGTGATCCTTTTTCATCTCGTTCCAGGAAAGATTATAATAATCGTAATAAATTCTTCCGTCTCCGCCGATAGGATCGTCCCAGGTAAGGTCGGTATGGAACCACTCGTCGTCGATCTGAACGAGATTCCACATGTGAGGCTCTCCGTCACCCGAGCCGTATACCTGCGCGCAGTTTATCCCTAGGCTGTAGCAAAGGAACTGAAATGATTTAGCATATCCCTCACAAACCGCCATACCCTCGCAAAGGGCTCCGTAAGCGGTGTATGCGGGAGGCATATCATCGGTGTCTACGAGGGCGGCGGCAGGCTCGTCGTAATCGGTGTTTTCAATGATATGATCGTGAACCGCCTTTACCATTTCTTCGTCGGAATAGTAAACGGGTATATCCGAAAGTATCTCCTCAACGACCCCGTTGAACTCTTTTATCTGCCCTTCGATAATATCTCGGTCGGCCTGCGCCGTAAGCTTTTCTCCCTCCATACTGTCGGTTACTTTGCCGTCGGTATAGAAAAGACGAAGCTCAACCGCGTCGTCAGAGCCCTCGTAGTGGGTAGCGTTTATATATTTCGACATATAAAAATACTGAGGACAGTCGGCCATAAATATCTGCGCTATCTCCATAGCACGCTCGTAATTTATCGAAAACTCCGTAAGGTCAACGCTTATATCGGCTATTTTGACCGCCTTTTCTATCTCAAGATAGACCTTCTGCTCGGTTTCATTCAGATTCGTAAAGCGGTAGTATTCCTCGGTGTCAAGGGAAAGATGCTCGGTATCTATCTCGACCGTTAGGTCCAGCGTGTCGCAGTCTACCCGCTTTATTCCCTGTTTTTCTCCCGAAGGATTAAAAATCACCTGACCTCCGCCAAGGTCTCCGCCTAAAATATCCTCGAGACCGGAGCAACCGACGAAAGAGAGCAAAATACAAACTGAAAGAATTAAAATAAGTAGCTTTTTCATATATATCACCTACTTATTTTTACCATATTTCTGAGCCTCGGTCAAGGATATAAAAAATTTTTTGGCGCATTGTAAAATGAACCTGCAATAGTAAGAAAACAGAAAAAAGTATCCATAGTGACGAACCTGTGGTAGAATTGAGATTGGACAACAACAATTCTGAAAGGAACATCACTATGGACATTCTAAAGT
>CASFDQ010000051.1 GCA_949293385.1 uncultured bacterium
GCGACGTTAGTCGCAACATCGTTTATGCGAAGCATAACATCATTTGCCGTAAGGCAACATAGTTTTCAGATCGCAAACGAAAATTATATTTGCGCCCTTGGCGCAAAACGATGTTCCTCCCTTCGGTCGGAAACACGACCCGAAGGGTCGACACCCCTACGGTTGCTGTATATATTTATGTTTTCGGTATCCGTTACTCTTTTTACTCGCGCGTAGCGCTACTCACGCCGAAGGCGTTTCTCTGATCACTGACCACTGACCGCTGTCCACTGTTTATTCTACCATAACTTTAAAGTTATAGCAACTATATTATATTTAATTCTTTACAATATGCAAAAAGTGTTGTATCATACCTAAAAACGGCAAAAGGAGTTTTTATTATGGCAGAAATCCTTGAAATTATTATGATCGTCAGCTTCGGCGCTTCCTGGCCTATGAACGTTATGAAGTCCTGGAAGGCAAGAACGACCAAGGGCAAGAGCCTCGGCTTTTTATGCCTTATTCTCTTCGGCTATGTTGCGGGCATTATCTCGAAGCTCGTAAACGAGGCCTATATGGCAGACTTTGCCTCGAAGTGGTACGTGCTTTTCTTCTACGTTCTTAACTTCGTTATGGTCGGAGCCGACTTTATCCTCTACTTCCGCAACTTAAGACTCGACAAGGAGGCTGCAAAGAATGCGTAGTATAACCGATATACAGTATTCCTCCTTTGGGGCGGCAACCACCCTCGATCTTCACCTGCCCGAAGGTGATTTCGAAAGCCTTTTTATGTATATTCACGGAGGCGGTATCGTTAACGGAAGCAAGGAAAATACCGTTTGCCTTTTTGAATACCTGACCGCCCACGGAATTGCCGCCGCAAGCATAAACTACCGTATGTATCCGAGCGCAAAATATCCCGAATTTATCGAGGATGCCGCCGCGGCCGCCGCCTGGATAAAGAAGAACATTAAAAATTACGGAAACTGCGACAAAATATACCTCGGCGGCTCCTCTGCAGGAGGCTATATCTCCCAGATGCTCTGCTTCAACGACAAGTATCTTGCCGCACACGGTCTTTCCCCGCTCGATTTTGCCGGATTTGTTCACGACGCAGGTCAGCCCACCGCCCATTTTAACGTTTTAAAACAAGATATGGGGCAAGACCCTCGAAGGGTGATCGTCGACGAAACGGCTCCCCTTTATTACGTAGGTCTTGCCGAAAGCTATCCTCCGATGTATATTATCTGGTCGGATAACGATATGCAAAACCGCCCCGAGCAGACCGTCCTGCTTCTCTCGACCCTAAAGCACTTCGGCTACGATCAGTCGAAGATAAAGACCACCCTGATGAGCGGAAAATATTGCGCTTATGTCAATGCCCTCGACGAAAAGGGCGAAAGCGTTTTCGGAAAAATGATATACGATTTTATATCGACGGCAGAATAAAAAAGACCCGAAAGGGTCTTTTTTCAGTGGTCAGTGGTCAGTGATCAGAGAAACGCCTTCGGCGTGAGTAGCGCTACGCGCGAGTAATAAGAGCAAAGAAAACGAAATTGCTTCGGCATCCGAAGAACGTCGCTACGCCCGAGCCCCGACGGGTCATCCTGAGCGGAGCGAAACGGAGTCGAAATTTTGCGACAATGAGATTCCGTCACCTACGGTGCCGCGCTACGCGTTCGACAGGCTCAGAATGACTCATTGTCGCTTGCATAGCAGTAGGCGGGATCTCGTCGGGGTACCCCTGCGGCCATACATAAATTATCTTTCAAGAAATGATTAAACGGGTAAGCCCGACCGTAGGATATCGGTATCCGTCGGCCTTCCCTAGCAGGGAAGGTGCCGAGGTACGAGGCGGATGAGTAGAAACCTACTCCTCAAAACTAAACGGGAAAATGTCCAAACTTTACTTTATCAAACATTAAATTCTGTTCGGGTCGTTGAGGGGAACTCTGACCACTGACAACTAAAAACCCCCTCGCAACGGGCGTTGTGAGGGGGTTTTTTATTTACGCTTTTTTGCGTTTCTTAATGAAAACAACGGTTACGGTAGCGACTGCGGCAAGGAGGATGACTCCGCCGACGATCGAAAGGATTAGAACGAGGGTCGCGTTTCCGCCGTTCTTGTCGGGCTCGGTCTGAACGTTTTCGGGAGCGAAGGTGATAACGCTCGACAGATCGCCCTCCTTGTCGGTGGGAACAAGCTGGAATTCGTCGTAGTATACCTCGACGCCCTTGCTCGTTCTGACGAGGAGGTAGGGAGCGGCGGCGGTAATGGTAGCCTTGTACTGCTTCCAGACGCCTACCGTTCCGCCTGCGCCTTCAACTATCTTTTCGTAGCCGATGACGGGGGAATCAGCCTGAGGATGCTCGGCGTAGAGGAAGTCGACGTCGACCTTATCCTCGGTGGCGGTCATTACCCAGAAGGTGACCTCGTATTCCTTGCCGACCTCTAAGGGGAAGCGGTAGTTAACGAGGAACAAAGGATCCTTCTCGTTTTCGGCAAGAATATGGAGAGCCTTAAGGCCCGCCTTAACGTTCTTGGGGTTGTAGCCCATAACGCCGGGACGGTAATGCTCCATATTTCCGAGAACGTCGTACTCGGTATCAAGGTCGCCCTCGAAGCCGTACTCGAAGCCGATCTCTTCCCACTTTGCATAGAGGATCATATCGTTGGGAGGATACTTTGTAAGGTCGAACTCGACCGCAAAGTTGGGGGTATAGTACCAGCCGAGGAATCTATAGCCGTAACGAACGGGGGTCGGGATCTCCTTCTCGATATCGGTGTAGCCGAAGCCTAAGAAGGGATCGATGGGCTCTCCGCCGTTGGTGGCGAAGGATATCTCGACCTTATTGGGCTCGCGGGTGCAGGAATATTTATCGGTTCCGAATACGCGGAGCACGGGGGTGCCCTTTTCGGTAGTGTTCCATACCTTTGCGAAATCGAAGCCCTTAAGATAGCCTGCGGCCTGTCTGCCCTGCATAAAGTACATCGAAAGGATGTTCAGCGTATCGGGAGCACCGCCGCGGGTACCGTCGTGGTAAACGTTGGTATAGACCGCTGCCTTGGTAGCTCCGTTGGATATAAAGTTATCTCCGTTTACGGTAGCGGCATAGCAGTCGGTAACCTCTATCGGAATATCCGAGTTCCAGGCGGTTGCGATAAATGCGCCCGACATAGAGGAGCCCGTAAGCTCGCAGGTAACGTAGCAGTCCTCAAAGACGGCACTCTTGGCACAGCCTGCAACAAGGCCGCCTGCGAAGAAGCCTTCGACGTAAACTCCGTCGCCTACGAAGCATTTTCTTATGATGGGAGGATGCTTATAGTTGTTTGCGTCGGACTGCCAGCTCTCGATATAGCCCACAAGGGCGCCCGAGTAGCTCTGCTTATAGCCGTCGGAGGAGGGATTTACTATCGAAGAATCGTCGATACCGAGGTTTTCGATGATCGCGTTGTAATAAACGTAGGGGAAGAGAGCGACTATAGCGTCGGTGCTTTCGGCGTAAAGACCGGTAACTACGTGACCGTTTCCGTCGAAATGACCCGAGAAGCCGTAGTTTCTGCCCGAGAACCAGGTGTTGGCCGTCTTTTCCCAGTCGGCCTTAGAGGTATCGTTGAGCTTAATATCGGCAATAAGCTTATAGCTATAGGAGCCTGCGCCGCGATAGAACATATAGGCAAGCTGCTCGGGGGTCTCGATGAGGTAGGGATCCTCCTCTGTACCGCTTCCGCC
>CASFDQ010000052.1 GCA_949293385.1 uncultured bacterium
CAGCCTTGCAAAACGCAAATGCAATCTTGGCATGGTAACTGCGAAACTAACCGATACAGCCTTCCACTGTATCGCTATGTCCGTTGTTGTTCTCAATCTCAGAAAGCTCATGCTTTCTTTGCCTCACTTTTTGAAACAGCACTTTTTATATTTCGGATTTTTTGAGTTTTCTTTTATTCAGTAGACATTATCCTAATGAATCCTTCTTGCTGGTTACGACAACTGCGTCGTAGCAGGAGAACTTTTCGTCGACGTTTTCGGGCTTCGATTTCTTTGTAAAGAGGCTTACAATTGGGACGAGAATGAGTCCGCCCACCATTGCGAATACACCCGAGTAGAGGGAATTTGTAAAGATGAAGCCCAGCACGGGTATATCGGCAACGCTGAAGAGTCCGACGCCGATAAGAAGCTGAACTATTTCGAGTCCAACGCCGAAAGCAAAGCTTGTGACCACGGCAGCTCTTGTGGTTTTCTTCCAGTATAGACCGTATAGGAAGGGGGCAAGGAAGGCGCCCGCCAGAGCTCCCCAGGAAACGCCCATCATCTGGGCTATGAATACCGAGTCGGACCAGATAGTATCCTTAAGAATTGCGATCACGGCCGATACGGCAACGAAGAAAACGATAAAGAGTCTCATTATAAGAACACTCTTCTTCTCGCTTACCTCCTTTTTCTTTTCCATCGCGGGCTTTACCACGTCGAGGGTAAGGGTAGAGGCGGAGGTTAAAACCAACGAGGAAAGGGTCGACATAGAGGCGGCGAGAACGAGGACGATTATTATAGCGACGATCACCGGAGCAAGCTCGGAAAGCATAGTGGGAATGACCTTATCGAAAACGGTAGCACCCGTCTCGGGGTTATGAAATCCGCCGGCGATCATTTCGCCCTTATAAAGCTTACCGAAGCCGCCGAGGAAGTAACAGCCGCCTGCAACGACGATAGCGAAAAGGGTAGAGATTATAGTACCCTTTTTAATAGAGCCCTCGTCCTTGATGGAGTAGAATTTTCCGACCATCTGAGGAAGTCCCCAGGTACCGAGGGAGGTCAGCATAACGACGAAGAAAAGGAATATGGGGTTAGGTCCGAACATAGCGGTGTATTCGGCACCTGCGGTCTTTCCGAGGGTTGCCACAGCCTCGGTAAATCCGCCGTTTTGCATAAGAACGGCTACGATCGCGGCAATTATACCCACAAGCATTATAATTCCCTGAATAAAGTCGTTTATCGCGGTTGCCATATAGCCGCCGAATATAACGTACACGCCGGTAAGCGCCGCCATAACCGCCACGACTACCCAGTAGGGGATATTAAATACGTTATTAAAGAGGGAGGAAAGTCCGTTATAGAGGGAGGCGGTATAAGGAATAAGGAAAACGAATACGATAAAGGAGGCGATGACCTTAAGCTTTTTGGAGTCGTAGCGTTTTTCGAAGAAATCGGGCATGGTACGGGAGCCTAAATGCTGCGTCATAACGCGGGTACGGCGGCCAAGCACCTGCCAGGCGAGAAGCGAGCCGATAAAGGCGTTACCGAGTCCGATCCAGGTCGAAGCAAGTCCGAAGTTCCAGCCGAACTGACCCGCGTAGCCGACAAAGATAACGGCCGAGAAATAGGAGGTACCGAAGGCAAAGGCGGTAAGCCAAGGGCCTACCGAGCGGCCGCCCAGTACGAAGCCATCAACGTTGGTGGCGTGCCTTCTGCAGTAAAAACCTACGGCGATCATAAGCCCGAAAAAGCAGATCAGCATAGGGACTGAAATAATAGCAGTTGTTGACATAAGATCAACCCTTTCGTTAAGGTATGAGTATACTTTAGCACTTTAAAGCGTGTTTGTCAAGGGGTTTTATCGAAAATTTTAAACTTTTTTGCTTTAAAGTAAAAAAGTTGCCCGATTCTATTGACATTTGGGGCAGAAAAAAGTAAAATAGTGTATGTTACGATCAAATTAAAAAGCAGGAGTCTTTCCTTATGACTATTGTACACCTACTTGAACAAAACGCAAAAAAATACGGCAAGGACGTTGCTCTGGTGGAGATAAACCCCGAGCAGCCCGAGACCCGCAAATCCACCTGGCACGAATTCGAGCTGGTCGAGCCCAGCCGCCGAAGCCCCCACTATCGCCGCGAGATAACCTGGGAGGTCTTTGACGAAAAGGCCAACCGCTGCGCAAATATGCTTCGTCAGAACGGAATCGGAAAGGGTAAGAAGGTCGCCATCCTCCTTATGAACAGTATCGACTGGCTTCCCGTCTATTTCGGAATCTTAAAGGCAGGCGCTCTGGCCGTTCCCCTTAACTTCCGCTATTCCTCCGACGAGATCGAATACTGCGTAGGGCTTGCCGAGGCCGACGTCCTCATCTTCGGACCCGAATTTATCGGCCGTGTTGAGGCGGTCGCTTCAAAGGTAAGTCAAAGCTGTGCCCTTATATATTTAGGAAACGGCTGTCCCGATTTCTCGGAAGACTATAACAACCTTATCTCGGAATGCTCGGGAAGCTTCCCCGAATGTGAGCTTACCGAAGAGGACGACGCCGCTATCTACTTCTCCTCGGGTACTACCGGCTTCCCCAAGGCCATTTTACATAAGCACAGAAGCCTTATTCATTCCTGCCGCGTAGAGCAGGCCCATCACGGTCAGACTAAGGACGACTGCTTCCTCTGTATTCCTCCCCTTTACCACACGGGCGCTAAGATGCACTGGTTCGGAAGCCTGCTCGTCGGCTCCAAGGCGGTCATTTTAAAGGGAACGCAGTCGAGAAACATCCTTAAGGTCGCCGCCGACGAGAAATGCACCATAGTCTGGCTCCTCGTTCCCTGGGCGCAGGACATTTTAAACGCCCTCGACCGCGGAGACATAAAACTTGACGAATTCGACCTATCCCGCTGGAGACTAATGCACATCGGCGCTCAGCCTGTACCCCAGTCCCTTATAAAGCGCTGGCTCGAATATTTCCCGAATCAGCAGTACGATACCAACTACGGCCTTTCGGAGTCGATCGGGCCCGGAGCGGTTCATTTAGGGGTTGAAAACGTACATAAGGTCGGCGCCATCGGTGTCCCCGGTTACGGCTGGGAGGTAAAGATAGTCGATACCGAGGGCGAGACCGTAAAGCAGGGCGAGGTTGGCGAGCTCTGCCTTAAAGGCCCCGGAGTAATGGTCTGCTACTACCACGACGAGGCCGCCACCAACGCGACCCTCAAAAACGGCTGGCTCTATACCGGCGATATGGCAATGCAGGACGAGGAGGGCTTTATCTACCTCGTCGACCGTAAGAAGGACGTTATCATAACCGGCGGCGAAAATCTCTACCCCGTTCAGATCGAAAACTTTATGTCGGCACATCCGAAGATAAAGGACGTTGCGGTAATCGGACTTCCCGACGCCCGTCTCGGCGAGATCGCAACCGCAATTATCGAGGTCAAGCAGGGTATGACCTGCACCGAAGAGGAAATAAACGAGTTCTGCTTAGAGCTTCCCCGTTATAAGCGTCCCCGAAAGATAATCTTCGCCGACGTCCCCCGAAACCCCACGGGCAAGATCGAAAAGCCCAAGCTCAGAAAGCTCTACGGCGCAGAGGGTCTTGTTGACTCGCAGAACAAATCTTAAAAAGAGGTACTATATATGAAAAAGCTTATGATCGGAAACCAAGCGGTTGCCGCAGGTCTCCACGACGGCGGTCTCGGTGTAGTTTCGAGCTACCCCGGAACCCCCTCTACCGAAATTACCGAATTTTTAGCAAAATATGACGATATCAAAAGCGAATGGGCGCCTAACGAGAAGGTCGCCTGCGAGGTAGCCTTCGGAGCAAGCCTTGCGGGAGCCCGTTCGGCCTGCGCTATGAAGCACGTCGGCCTGAACGTTGCCGCCGACCCCCTTTTCACCCTTTCCTATACGGGAGTAAACGGCGGTATGGTAATCTGTGTTGCCGACGACCCCGCTATGCACTCTTCTCAGAACGAGCAGGACTCCCGTCACTACGCCATCGCCTCCAAGGTTCCCATGCTTGAGCCTTCGGACAGTGCCGAAGCCTACCTTTTCGCAAAGACCGCCTTCGAGCTTTCGGAAAGCTTCGATACCCCCGTTCTGCTCCGTATGTGCACCCGAATCGCCCACAGTCAGTCGGTGGTAGAGACCGCCGAGGTCCTTCCTGCTGTGCTTAAAGACTATGAAAAAAATCCGCAGAAATACATAATGATGCCGGGCAACGCAATAAAGCGTCATCCCGTCGTTGAGGCAAGAACCGAGGCTATCCGCGAATTTTCGGAAAACTGTATCTACAATACCGTCGAATATGCCGACAGCGATATCGGTGTTATTACCTCTGGCTGTTCCTATCTTTACGTTAAGGAGGCCCTCGGCGACAGCGTATCTATCCTTAAGATCGGTATGCCCAACCCCCTCCCCGAAAAGACTATAAAGGACTTCGCCTCCAAGGTCAAAAAGCTCTACGTTATCGAGGAGCTCGACCCCGTGATCGAAAATTACGTTAAGTCGCTCGGCATCGACTGCGTCGGAAAGGAAATGTTCTCTCTCCTCGGCGAATTCTCGCAGGCTACCATTGCCGCCGCCTTCGGCAAGGAGGCTCCCGAGACGGTTTCGGCCGATTCCGTCATTCCGAACCGTCCTCCCATGATGTGCGCAGGCTGTCCCCACAGAGGCATGTTCTATACCTTGGCTAAAAATAAGATAACCGTTTTAGGCGATATCGGCTGTTATACCCTTGGTGCCGTTCCGCCTCTTAATGCTCTCGATTCTACCCTTTGTATGGGCGCTTCGGTCTCGGGACTTCACGGCTTTAACCTTGCCCGTGGCGAAGCTGCCGAGAAGAAGAGCGTTGCGGTAATCGGCGACTCGACATTTATGCATTCGGGTATGACGGGACTTGTAAACGTTGCCTATAACGCAACCAATTCAACCGTTATCATCCTCGATAACTCTATTACCGGCATGACCGGACATCAGCACAACCCCACCACCGGCTACAACATTAAGGGCGACCCTGCCGCTAAGGTAGACCTCGAGGCCCTTTGTAAGGCCCTCGGTATAAACCGCGTTACCGTTGTTGACCCCTACGACCTTGCCGCCTGCGAAAAGGCAGTAAAGGAGGAGCTTGCCGCAGAGGAGCCCTCGGTAATCATCTCCCGCCGCCCCTGCGTGCTGCTTAAGTCGGTCAAGCCTCTGCCTGCCCTTAAGGTAGAGCCCGATAAGTGCCGTTCCTGTAAGAAGTGTATGACCCTCGGCTGTCCCGCCATAAGTATGAAGGACGGCAAGGCTCATATTGATAATACCCTTTGCGTCGGTTGCGGAGTTTGTAAGCAGCTCTGCTACTTCGATGCTATAGTTTAAGGAGGAGAAGGCAATGACAAAAAGTGTTATGATAGTAGGCGTCGGCGGACAGGGAAGTCTCCTTGCCTCAAAGCTTCTCGGACGTCTTCTCACAAGCGAAGGCTACGACGTTAAGGTCAGCGAGGTTCACGGAATGAGTCAGCGCGGCGGTTCGGTCGTAACCTACGTCCGCTTCGGCGAAAAGGTCTATTCCCCCATAGTGACTTCGGGAGAGGCCGATATTATTATCTCCTTCGAGAAATTAGAGGCCGCCCGCTACGCCCCCTACCTTAAAAAGGGCGGCAAGCTGGTGGTCAATACTCAGCAGATCGATCCTATGCCGGTAATTATCGGTGCCGCCGCCTACCCCGAGGGAGTTTTAGACGAGCTCACCGCTAAGGGAGTCGACGTAGACGCCCTCGACGCTCTTACCCTTGCCGAGGAGGCAGGCTCCTCCAAGGCGGTAAACATCGTTCTTATGGGCAAGGCCGCAAAATATTTCGACATTCCCTACGACCGCTGGATCTTGGCGATTGAAAATACCGTTGCCGAAAGATTTGTAGAAATGAATAAAAAGGCCTTCGATCTCGGTTTTCACGCGTAAAAATTTTTTATAAAAAATATTGACTTTCGCGTTTTACCGTGCTAAAATAAATCATCGCCTAATAAGCGTGTTACCAAATGCGTTGAGCAGAAAAAAGTAATTTCGGACGAAATCTTAAGAGAGCCGTCGGTTGGTGTGAGGCGGTGAGGGAGACCGAAACGAATTCCTTCTGTTAGCAGTGCGCTGAACGAGAGATATCTTCAGTAGGACGCAACGGGTGTTCCCGTCACAGAACTAAGGTATGACCGTACCTGAAAAGGTCGCTACCGTGAGATAGCGGCGAACTGAGGTGGTACCACGGGATTTCGATTTTCTCGTCCTCTGTATTCTGATCGGAATGCAGAGGACGTTTTTTATTTGCCCTCTCCATCCCGAAACGGTCTTTATCAGACGAAAGGAGAAACAAAAAATGGCAAAAAACTACTATCAAAAAGAAATTGAGACCATGCCGGTCGAGGAGCTTAAAAAGCTTCAGTCGGAAAAGCTCGTGAAGCAGGTTCGTCACGTTTACGAAAACGTTGCTTACTACCGCGATCTTATGGACAAGAAGGGTGTTACCCCCGACGATATTAAGGGTATCGATGACCTTCACAAACTCCCCTTCCTTACCAAAAGCGACCTCCGCGACGCCTACCCCTACGGACTTTTAGCGAAGCCCCTTAAGGACTGCGTAAGAATTCAGTCTACCTCGGGTACTACCGGACGTCGCGTCGTTGCCTTCTATACTCAGCACGACGTCGACCTCTGGGAGGACTGCTGTGCCCGCGCCATCGTTGCCGCAGGAGGCACCAACGAGGACGTTTGTCAGGTTGCATACGGCTACGGACTCTTTACCGGCGGCCCCGGACTTAACGGCGGAAGCCATAAGGTGGGCTGTCTTACCCTGCCTATGTCTTCGGGCAATACCGAGCGTCAGATTCAGTTTATGACCGATCTTCAGGCCACTATCCTCTGCTGTACCCCCTCCTACGCCGCATATATCGGCGAATCCCTTAAGGAGCAGGGCTACACCCCCGATCAGATACCCCTTAAGGCAGGTATTTTCGGCGCAGAGCCCTGGACCGAGGAAATGAGAAGAGAAATTGAAAAGACCCTCGGAATAAAGGCCTACGATATTTACGGACTTACCGAGACCTCCGGCCCCGGCGTTTCCTTCGAATGTGAGGAGCAGACGGGTATGCACATAAACGAGGATCACTTCCTTGCCGAAATAATCGACCCCGATACGGGAGAGGTCCTTCCCGAAGGCTCTAAGGGAGAGCTCGTTTTCACCTCCCTCGATAAGGAAGCCTTCCCCCTCCTCCGTTACCGTACCCGTGATATATGCGTTCTCACAAGGAAGCCCTGCTCCTGCGGCAGAACTCATATAAAAATGTCCAAGCCTATGGGCAGAAGCGACGATATGATGATAATCCGCGGCGTCAACGTTTTCCCCAGTCAGATCGAGACCGTTCTCTTAAAGGAGGGCTACGAGCCCAACTATCAGATCGTTGTCGACCGCAAGAACAACAACGACACCTTCGACGTAATGGTAGAGATGAACCCCGAAATGTTCACCGATACCGTTTCGGGCGTTTCGGCGCAGGAAAAGAAGCTTGCCGAGGCTATGAAGACCATGCTTGGTATCAACCCCGCCGTTCACCTCGTTGCGCCTAAGTCCATCACCCGAAGCGAAGGCAAGGCCGTAAGAGTTGTTGACAAGAGAAAGCTACACGACTGATAAAGGGAGGAAAAATTATGTTAAAGCAGCTTACCGTATTCGTAGAAAACCGTCAGGGAGCCCTTGTTGATATAACCGATATTTTGGCTAAAAACGAAGTCAACATCCGCGCTCTCTCCATCGCCGACACCAAGGATTTCGGAATTCTCCGCCTTATCGTAAACGACAACGAGACGGCACAGAAGACCCTCGGCGATGCAGGCTATCTTCTTAAAATGACCGACGTTGTGGGAGTTAAGATAGGCGACGCTCCCGGAAAGCTTTCGGGCGCCCTCGACGTTCTCGATAAAAACAACGTCAATATGGAATACCTCTACGCCTTTATGACCCGTACCGAAAGGCACGCCTACGTGGTCCTCCGCGTTGAAGACAATGCCGCCGCCGAAGCCGCCCTTGAAGCCGCAGGCTACCACCTTATTACCGACGACGACGTAGCACATTTATAATAAAAAAGACCCCGTGAGGGGTCTTTTTTCAGTGGTCAGTGGTCAGTGATCAGACGGATACCGAAAACGTAAATATATACGGCAACCGTAGGGGCGTCGACCCTTTGGGTCGTGTTTCCGACCGAAGGGAGGAACATCGTTTTGCGCCAAGGGCGCAAATATAATTTTCGTTTGCGATCTGAAAACTATGTTGCCTTACGGCAAATGATGTTATGCTTCGCATAAACGATGTTGCGACTAACGTCGC
>CASFDQ010000053.1 GCA_949293385.1 uncultured bacterium
CTGTCCGGAGGACAAATATGCAATTTCTAAACTCGGTCATTAGCCGAACCAAGGGCTATACCGCCCTTTTAAACGGCGTAATGGCAGGCAGGCTCCCTATAGAGGCAAACGGTCTCGCAGGGGTTCATAAGGCGCTTGTTATATCGACTCTTTTAAAAGAGACCGAGCAAAAGGCCGTCCTTATAACCGCCGACGAGGCGGAGGCAGTAAGAATAAATGAGGACCTTTCGGTTCTCGGGATAAAGGGTCTTCTGCTTCCCTCCCGCGACCTTTTTATAGGAAACATAACTGCCGTATCAAAAGAATACGAGCATAAGCGTATCGACACCCTATCCAAACTTTTGGATGGGGATTTTGACCTGCTCCTGATGTCGGTCGAGGCCGCTACGCAGTATACCCTTTCCCCGTCGGCGCTGAGAAACGGAACTGTCTCCCTGTCGGTCGGCGATACCGCAGAGCTAAGGGAGCTTACCGAAACCCTCCTTACCGCAGGCTATAAGCGCTGTGAGCTGGTCGAGGGTACGGGTCAGTTTGCTCTGCGCGGTGGTATTCTCGATGTTTTTGCCCCCGGTACCGACTATCCCGTACGAATAGAATTCTGGGGCGACGAGGTCGACTCTATCTCAACCTTCGACCTTTTCAGTCAGCGCCGTGAGCAGCAGTGCGACGGTGTTAAGATCCTCCCTGCAGGGGAGACCGCAGGCAGGACCGACTCCCTTAAGGAAAAGCTCGAGGGATATCTTAAGACCGCCAAGCTCAGCGATAAGCAGGAGGCCGTTCTCCGAAACGATATCGACGCGCTGACCTCGGGGGTATCCTTCTCCCTCGACCGCTATCTTACCTTTCTCTGTGAGGCGACCCCCTTCGATTATATCGAAGCCCCCCTCGTTATTACCAGCGAGATCGTAGCCGTCCGCGACAGGCTTAAAAGCATCTCTTTTCAGCGAAACGAAGATATTTCCTCCTACCTTGAGGAGGGCTTTTTGTCCAAAAAGACCGCAGAGCTCTATATGGAGGAGGCCGACCTTTTATCCTTTATTTCTTCGGGCATTCTTCTCGATAACTTCCTGCCCTCATCGGTGCCCTTCGGACTTAGCGAGCTTATTTCCTTCGACTTTAAACGAAACTCCCCTTGGAGCGGCGACCTTGCCGTTTTAAAGGAGGATATTCATTATAATCTCTCGGTTGGCGGAACGGTAGTTATCGCCGCAGGAAGCGAAAAGGCGGCGCAGATCCTCGATACCGACCTGAATACCGCAGGCTTTAAAACCATGCTTCTTAAGGAGGTAAAGGGTCTGCCTAACCGCGGCGAGGTAGTTACCGTCGGCGGCCTTTCCTCGGGCTTCGAGATCCCCGAGCTTAAATTCCTCTTTATAACCCACCGCTATATTCAGTCGGAGGTAAAACCCGCAAAGAAGCGGAACAAAAACGCCTATAACTCTTTAGAGGAGCTTAAATTCGGCGACTACGTCGTTCACGCCTCCCACGGTATCGGTATATTCGACGGAATAAACCGTATAACTACCGGCGGCGTTACAAAAGACTATATAAAAATAAAATACGCCAAGGGCGATATCCTTTACGTACCCGTAACTCAGCTTGACCTTGTTTCCCGCTATATCGGCGGTGCTGAGGAGGGAAGTCTGCGCCTAAACCGCTTAGGCGGTCAGGAATGGCAGAAGACCCGAAGAAGGGTAAAATCCGCCGTAAAGGATATGGCAAAGCAGCTAACCGCCCTCTACGCCAAGCGTATGTCGGTAAAGGGTCACGCCTTTTCCGAGGATACCGACCTTCAAAGCGATTTTGAGCGCCGCTTCGAATACGACGAGACCGACGATCAGCTTCGCTGTATAAACGAGATCAAAAACGATATGGAGCGTCCTGTCCCCATGGACCGTCTCCTTTGCGGCGACGTAGGCTTCGGCAAGACCGAGGTTGCCCTTCGCGCCGCCTTTAAGTGTATAAGCGAGGGTAAGCAGTGCGCCGTTTTGGTGCCTACCACCATCCTCGCTTGGCAGCACTATAATACTATTCTAAAGCGTCTCGGGGAATTCCCTTTAGAAATACGTATGCTTTCCCGTTTCGTTTCCCCCAAGGCGCAGCAAAAGACCCTGAGTGAACTGCGTCGCGGAAGCGTTGACCTTGTGGTCGGAACCCACCGCCTTATCTCCAAGGACGTTCAGTTTAAGGATCTGGGCCTCGTTATAATCGACGAGGAGCAGCGCTTCGGCGTTGCCCAAAAGGAAAAGCTTAAGGAAAATTATCCCGCCGTCGACGTTCTGACCCTTTCGGCCACCCCCATACCCCGAACCCTTAATATGGCTATGTCGGGGCTTCGCGATCTTTCCTCTATCGATGAGGCGCCGGGCGACCGTCACCCTGTACAGACCTACGTTTTAGAGCATAATAACGGGGTAATACTCGAGGCCATCCGCAAGGAGCTTCGCCGCGGCGGTCAGGTATACTATCTTCATAACAGGGTCGAGACCATCGACCGTGTCGCATACAAAATAAAGGAAGCTATTCCCGAGGCTAACGTTGCCGTTGCCCACGGAAAAATGGGGGAGGAGGAGCTTTCCGACGTCTGGAAGCGGCTTATTGAGCAGGAGATCGATATCTTGGTCTGCACCACAATAATCGAAACGGGTGTTGACGTACCCAACGCCAATACCCTTATAATAGAGGACGCCGACCGCTTCGGCCTTTCTCAGCTTCATCAGCTCAGAGGCCGTGTCGGCCGTTCCCCCCGAAGAGCCTACGCCTATTTTTGCTACCGTCAGGGCAAGGGACTTAGTGAGATCGCCACCAAGCGCCTTTCGGCCATAAGGGAATATACCGAGTTCGGCTCGGGCTTTAAGATCGCTATGCGCGACCTTGAGATAAGGGGCGCGGGAAGCATTTTAGGCGGCGAGCAGAGCGGTAATATGGAGGCCGTCGGCTACGATATGTACCTTAAACTCCTGAGCGACGCTATGAAGGAGGAAAAGGGAGAGACCCCCGAGCCCGAGACCGAATGTCTCGTGGATTTAAGCATTTCGGCCCATATTCCCGAAAGCTATATCGAAAGCCTTCCTGCCCGTCTCGGTATCTATCGCCGAATTGCCGAAATTAAATCGAGCGAGGACGTAAGCGACGTTATCGACGAGCTTTGCGACCGTTTCGGTGATCCGCCCAAGGCGGTTATGGGACTTATCGATATCGCCCTTTTCAGAAGCCGTGCGGCGGCCAACGGAATTTACGAGATAACCCAGATGCTCGGCGCATTGAAGCTTAAGGTGAGCGAAATAAAGGAAGAGCAGGCCGCAAAAATTTGTGACGGACTTAAGGGAAGAGCCTTCCTTGTTCCCACCGAGGAGCCTTATTATACCGTAAAACTTTTAAAGGGTCAGTCGGTATCTGACGCCCTTAAAGAAATAGCAGAAATTTTATAGGAGATGTTATTATGATAATAGATAATCACGTTCATATTCACGGAAACGGAACCGCCCCTGAAATTATTGCCTATATGGAGCAGTTTAGAAAGCTTTATAATATAGAGCATATAAACCTTCAGAGTGTCCCTATGGCGGGAGAGGTAAGGAGACTTCAGAACCTTAAGATTTTAATGATTAAGGATATGATGTACCCTTACGCCTTCGCAGGCTTCGGACTCTGGCAGGGGGAGGGTCACAAGGACTATTTAACCCAGCTGACCGAGGGTCTTGCTCAAGGCTTCGACAGCGTAAAAATGCTTGAAGCTAAGCCGGATAAGCGTAAGGAGCTCGGCAAGCCTATCTACGACGAATCCTTTGACCCCTTCTATAGTGAGATCGAAAAAAGAGGCCTCTATCTTCTTATGCATTCGGGCGACCCGAGAAACAGTTGGGACCGTTCAAAATGCAGTCAGTGGGTAATCGACCACGGCAGATGCTATGACGGTGAGGGATTTTTAACCGCCGATCAGCATTACGAAGAGGTTGAAAAGGTCTTGGAGAAACATCCAAACCTTAAAATTGCCCTTGCTCATTTCTATTTTATGGAGGACGACCTTCCTGCTGCCGCCGAGTTTTTGGATAAGCATCCAAACGCTATGTTAGACCTTACCCCCGGCGGGCATTACGAAGTCTTTTCCAAAAAGGTACCCGAGTCAAGAGAATTTTTCATAAAATACGCCGACCGCCTTATTTTCGGCACCGACGTAAACGATACTATTTTAACCGATAAAAAGGGCTATCACAGCCGTCTTTACGGTATGGCGATCGGTATGATAAACGGAGACCCCATCCCCGATTTCAGAGACGGCGGATATAAGTCCCTTGATCTCCCCGAGGAGGTCGCAAGTAAAATTCTCTATGAAAACAGTAAGAAACTTTTGGGAGAGAATCCGAAACCCGTAAACAAGGCTGCCGTAACGCAGGAGATTTCCGAAATAGAAAAAGAAATCTCTTCCCTTTCGGAGGACGAAAAAAACGCTTTTGCCGAAATTAAAGCCTACTTTGCGGAAAGATAAGCTTTATTTACAATTTTCCTATAGACATTTTGACGAAAATATTATATAATATATGAAATGTTTAGATTTTCTTAAATTTTCGGAGGTATAAAATGAAAATTTTTAAAAAGGCTGTTGCCCTTCTGCTTTGCGTAGCGTTTATCTTTACCCTTGCCGCTTGTCACGGTAAGGACGAGGTCGCTATCTCTTCGGGCGACTACGAAATAACTTCTGCAATGTATTCCTACTACCTTGTTATCGCCGACAGTGAGGCTAAATCCAAGGTTGACGAATCTGCCGATACCGAGGCCAAAGGCTTCTCGTATTATAAGCAGACCATCGACGGCAAAAAGTTCGAAGACTACGTTAAGGATCTTGCTTTAGAAAAGTGCCTTTATCATATAACTCTTCAGAAGCTGGCCGATGAGGCAGGCGTTAAGCTCGACGACGAGACCGCAAGTGGCTATAAGTCCACCGCCGAATATTATTGGAACTACGGCTATAGTACCGTTATGACCGAAAACGGCGTAGCATACTCGACCTACGAGAAGATTATGTTAAATGACGCTCTCTACGCCCTTCTTTTCGAAAACAAGTACGGTGAAAAGGGTAAGGAGGCTATAAGCGATAAGGACATCGCCGCCGCTCTTTCGGATAATTATGCCGGCGTTTATATGCTTTCTATCAACTATTCCGACGACGAGAATGCCGATACCGAGGAGCTTAAGGAAGAGCTTAAGAAGTATCAGGATCGCCTCGACAAGGGTGAGGATTTCGCCGAGGTAAAGGCCGATTTCGACGCGGCGCAGGAGGCTAAGGAAGAAGCCGAGGAGAACGAAAGCTCCTCTACCGGCTCCTCCTCCCAGACCGATTCTACCTCTTCTACCGAGTCCTCCTCCGAGACCGACTCTACCTCCTCTACCGAGTCCTCCTCCAAGGACGAAAGCTCTTCGGATGAGTCCTCTTCCACTACCACATCTTCCGATGAAAAGGAAGAAGAGCCCACGCCTGAGGATGCCAATATCTCGGTGCTTACGAGCTACGAGGATACCTATAGCGGCGTCGCTACCTACTTCGAGAAGTTTGCTAACGTTAAGAAGCTCGAGCAGGGCAAGACCGAGATCATCGACGACGACGAAAACAAGGTTATGTACCTCGTTATGAAGAAGGACGTTACCAAGGATAAGTACTATCTCGACGAGCTTACCGACGAGATCCGTTACCTTCTTAAGGGCGATGCCTTCGATGAGTTTCTCGATGACTACAGCGAGAAGCTGGAATATACCGTAAACGACTTTGCTATCGGTCAGTTTAAGGTTAAAAAGATCTACGACGGAACCGAAGCTTAATATTATACGAGTAGGTTCGGGCTATCCCGAACCTATTTTATTTAGAGAACGGATTTTTATGAAAAACGGAATTTTAAAAAAACTAATTACTGTGATCTTGATATGCGCGCTGGCGCTATCTCTTGTGGCCTGCGGCGGCGAAACCGCCTCGGTCTCCTCCGAAAGCGGCTCCTCCAAACCTTTGCAGGAGAGCTCTTCGGCTCCCTCATCCTCCGGGGACTCTTCGAGCTCCGAGCCCGAACCCGAGCCTGAGCCCGAGCCGGAAACAACCCTTTCGGTGACCTCGCCTAAGTCTAAGGACGTAACCGTAAATTCTCCTAAGTTTACCCTTAGAGGAAGCGGCGATCCTGAGCACCCTGTCACCCTTAACGGGGAAGAGATAAGCCTCGACGCCGAGGGCCTTTTCTCCTTGGAGGTTACTCTTAAGGAGGGGGCGAATACCTTTAAGATATCCCATAAGGATAAGACCGAGACCTATACCGTCCGCTATAAAAAGATAATAATAAAATCGGTATATCCTTCTTCTGCCATAACGGTGGAATCGGGCGAAAAACGCACTATTTCAATTGTCGCTCTAAGAGATTCCTCGGTCACTGCGACCTTCAATTCTAAAAAAGTGACCCTCTATCCCAAAGAGTCGGACGAAAGCGATAGTTTAAGCGAATACGTAACCTACGTCGGAAGTATCGAGGCGCCCGTAAATCAGACGGGGTCGGTAAAAAGCTACGGAAGTATAAAATATACCGTAAGCTCCCCCTCGGGTACCGCCACAAAGACGGGTGCGACGGTCAGCGTAAAGAAATTCGATATAAATAAGTTTGACGGCGGAAACGGCTACCCCGCGGGAAGCCTTTATAAAAACGTCGGAAAGACCTATATTGCCGAGGTTATCTGCGATTCGGCTGAGACCTTTGACGGAAACGATACCGCCGATACCTCCCGTCCGATGAACAACTATCTGCCCAAGGGAACCGTCGACTACTGCTCCCCCTACACGAGGCAGTTTTATACCGGCTCACAGACCGTAACCCTTCATACCCTCCGCTACGGAAATCAGCTTTACGAAAAGTCGAAAAACACGGGCACCAATATCAAGGTCTATAAAGGAACCCTCCCCGAAACCAATACCGTATCCCTTTCCTCGGTAGCCGAGGAGGGTCATCATACCCTTATGACCTTCGACGTCGGCTGGAAGGCCCCCTTCAGGTTTGACCTTTTACCTCAGCGCTATCCCTCCTCGGGGCAGAATCCCCCCAACTTTATAATAAATTCGGTAGACTTTGAATACGTCGAGATAGTATTCTGTTATGCCGAAAGTCTCGATTTCGAGGCCGATCTCTCGGCTCATACCGTATTTTCCCGCTATGAGACCGAGGTAAGAGAGTACGACTGCGTCCTTCGCCTTTATCTCAAGCAGAAGGGAAAATTCTACGGCTGGTCGGCGGTGTATAACGCGCAGAATCAACTTGAATTCCGCTTTTTAAACCCCGTTACCTTAGTCGAGGCCGATAACGAATACGGCTATTCCCTCGAAGGGGTAACCGTCCTCGTCGACGCGGGTCACGGTGGAAGGGATCAGGGTGCGGCAGGCTTTAAAGCGGAAAACAGCGAGGCTAAGCTTAACTTAGACCTTGCCTTAGAGCTTGAAAAGCAGCTTAAGGCTCTCGGTGCTACGGTCATTATGACCCGAAGCGATAATAGCTATATCGAGGTTGCCGACCGAATGTCGGCGGTACGGAACAACCGTCCCGATTACGCCATTTCGATTCACCGAAACGCCTCGTCGTCCTCCTCGCCAAACGGCTTTATTTCCTACTATTTCAATGCCTTTTCCTCCGAAGCGGCAGGCGACGTTTTTGAGGAAACCAAGGCGGCAGGTGTTTACGATAACAGTATCTGGGTAGGGGTCAAGTGGCACTATTTCTTCCTGTGCCGAAATACCGAATGTCCCGTGGTGCTGACCGAAAACGGCTTTATCACCAACCGAAACGATTATAGCATTATGAACGAAAAAAATACCGAGTGTGCAAAAGCTATGGTCGACGGAATTATGAAATATTTTATCAATAATAATTATACGCCGCTATAAAAAAACCGCCCTTACGGGCGGTTTTTTTAGGTTCCGCCGTCGGCGGAGGTTTAGCTTTAAGCGTTAGGGATAAGAGAAAAGGGAAGAGGGAAAACAAATTTAGGCGCATTGTAAAATGAACCTGCAATAGTAAGAAAACAGAAAAAAGTATCCATAGTGACGAACCTGTGGTAGAATTGAGATTGGACAACAACAATTCTGAAAGGAACATCACTATGGACATTCTAAAGTATACCACAAAA
>CASFDQ010000054.1 GCA_949293385.1 uncultured bacterium
AATATCGTTTTCGTTTGCGGTCGGAAAACGATGTTGCCTTACGGCAAATGATGTTATGCTTCGCATAAACGATGTTGCGACTAACGTCGCAAACGAAACTTTTCCGTAGCGGTGGAGGGATAGTGCTCCCGCCGTGAGATACAAAAATTTCGTAAAAACTCTACGGCTACGCTAAAATGAGGCCATCACCCGACGGGTCATCCTGAGCGTAGTCGAAATTTTGCGACAATGAGATCTCGTCACCTACGGTGCCGCACTGCGTGTTCGACTTCACTTCGTTTCGCTCAAGATGACCCGTTGTCGCAAAATCGCCGCAGGCGGGATCTCTAGGGGCAAGCGGCCTTTGGCCGCAGTGGTCAGTGGTCAGCGGACAGTGGTCAGAGTAACGCCTTCGACGTGAGTAGCGCTACGTGCGAGTAATAAGAGCAAAAAACGAAATTGCTTCGGCATCCGAAGAACGTCTCTACGACCGTGCCCCGACGGGTCTTGCCTTCGCCTGTCGAACCCGAAGGGCGCCGTAGGCGGGATCTCGTCGGAGATGGGACTAACGCGGTCTACTGTGCGAAGCACCCCTGCAATACGCAGTTTTGCCCCTGCGCAGCCCCTTTTACCTAACCTTTTCTCCATTTCCCTCGAGAAGCGTTTTGTAATCTATAACTAAAAACTTATATAAAATTTTGTGGGTTATATCAATTTTATTTGTATACGACCCTATGATATAATAAAATAGTAAAATTATTTCTTGAAGGGAAAACGGATATGAAAAGAATGCTCAAATTTATTGCATTGATCCTCGTTTTCACACTCGCTGTTTCCTGCTTTGCTATGCAGGGTATGGTTGCCTTCGCCGATACCCCCGTTTGGGACGGCTCGACCATGACCAAGCCTGCAGGTGCGGGCACCGAGACCGACCCCTACCTCGTATCGAATGGAGAAGAGCTCCTATGGATGGTTAAGAATACTAATCATCACTATAAGCTTACCGACGATATTTATCTTAACGATATCGATAAGATAAATTGGCAGACGGGCGAGGCCGAGGACGGTTACGCTATCCGCGATTGGCATAAAGCCGCAGGCGGAGCTTCCAAATTTTCGGGAACAGTAAACGGCGACGGTCACGTTATTTACGGCCTTTATATTAACGATCAGACCGTATATTCGGAGGGAAGCGGAGCCTTTGGCCTTATTCCCATCGGCGGAGATGTTAAGATCAGCGGTCTCGGCATCGATAAAGCATATTTAGAGGCCTACACTATGTATAACCTCGGAGCCTTCATAGGCCGCGGCCAAGGCACACTTAAAGGCTCTATGGAAAATTGTTATGCCGGTAAAGACGTAACCGTTAAGGGTAAGGATGCAGGCGCATTTTTAGGCGGCGGTGACATCAGTGCTATGTTCACCATTAAAAACTGTTATTCTCTTGCCACTCTTTCCTACACGCGTCGCGGTGGCCTTGTAGGCGACTCCTGGACCTCCGAATACAACTTTGAAAACGTATACTGTCTTGATAGTGTTCTTGCTAACGTTGTTGCTCAAAGCAAAAACTGTTATTCAAATAAAAGCGGCAAGGGCATTACCGAGGTCACCAAAGAAAAAATGCAGGGCAAGGTAACCGACGGAAACGTTATGATTCTCGGCGACGCCTTTATCGCAACCGAAGCCTATCCCGTGCTTAAGATATTTACCGACGGGCAGGACAGCGGCTGGAACGGCCTTGCAGAGCCCTTCAAAGCAGGTGACGGCTCTACGGACTCCCCCTATGAGATATCTACCGTCGGTCAGCTTGCTCACGCAGTAGCCCTCGGCGGCGGAAAGCACTATAAGCTTGTAAACGATATCTATATAAACGACATTGATAAGATCGACTGGGAAACCGGTGAAGTTCTCGACGAGAGCTATACCCCCGTTTCCTGGTTCAGCGGAACCGATACGGGCTCGGCAAAATACAACGGCTTTTCTGCTAATATGCAGTGGAGCGGCACCTTCGACGGAAACGACTGCACCGTCTACGGCCTCTGGTATCCGAATGATTTCTCCTGGGTTGCCGCAGGTCTTATACCCGGCGTATCCTCGGGTACGGTTAAAAACCTCAGCCTTATGAACTGCTATGTCGTAGGCGGACGCTTTATGGGTGCCGTTTCCTCTACCTTCGCAGGAACTGCCGAAAATATCTTTATCGACGATACCGTAAAGGTCGTCGCCAAGAGAAACGTCACCGCCGATTCCTATTCCTGCGGCGGTATCTTCGGTTACACTAACGGAGTTACCCTTAAAAACTGCGGATTTATCGGCACTCTCGTTGGTACCACCCACGTTTACGGCCTCGTAGGAACCTCCTGGGGCACTAAGGTTCATGCTGAAAACTGCTTTTCTGTCGGTTATCAGCCCTTTACTACCTCCATCGGTACTAAAAATTATACTACCAAGGCCGAGGCAGATGCAAACTATGCTACCTTCTACGGAAATCTTTATAAGGTAACTAACGTTTATACCGATACCCATACTCAGAATAACAACGTAACCTATAAATACGACTCCGACGGCGTAGATACCGACGGCGACGAGAATGCCACTCTGGAATACGATCAGGCTGTAAGTTATGCCGTATTTACCTTTACCGAGCTTCGCGATACTCAGATGAAGGGCTTCGACGCTCTTGATAATATGCCGGGAATCTCTACCGATGTGTGGTACGCCACCCAGACCTATCCCAGAGTCAAGTCTTGGGCAATATCTCACGGCGATGCCGACCTTGACGGAATGGAAGCGCTGACGGGTGATATAATCGCAATAAGAAAAACCGTTATCGGTGCCGAAGTAAACCCTTATTCCGACTATAATCGCGACGGCGTTACCGACGTCTGCGATCTTGTTGCGGTCTGGAACTATTGTCCCAATCGTTATTCGGGCGACTTTGTGTATACCCTTAATCATTGGTTTGCTCCGAGCGAGTACGTAATAATCTACCCTGCGGTCGATACCGAGGCTAAGGCGGCTGCCAATTCCCTTAAGCTCCTTCTTGCTGACAAGGGTATCGAACTTAGCGTATACGCTGATACCGAAAAGACCGAAACCGCAAAGGAGATCCTCGTCGGAAATACCAACCGCGGCCTTGCCGAGACTGTCACGGTTGACGGTAAGTATACTATGTCGATCATTGGCGAAAAGATTCAGCTTAGTGGCAATCAGAGCGCATATCTGAAGACCGCAGTAAAAACTTTTGCTAAGCTTACGGTCGACGGCTTTGCTCCCGTTACCTTTGGCTATCACGAGTACGAGGGCGGAAGCGTAACCCTTAATACCAAGCTTACAAACTGGCTTCACAGTGATAAAAGGCAAAGAACCTATACCTACGTTTGGGGCGACGAGTTCTACGGCGATACCCTTAATAAAAATAAGTGGGTCTGCTCTACCGGAACCTCAAAAATGAGTGGCTATAAGGATGTTTTACTCCTGGATAATACCGAAGCTGTAAAGGTTGACGGCGGAAGCCTTAAAATGACCGCACAGACCTATACCGACCCCTCTAACCCCGATATTAAATATGCCGTTCCCGCCTCGGTTCATACTCAGGGAACGATGGAATATCGCTACGGCTATATCGAAATAAGAGCAAGAGTACCCTACAGAACAGGCGTATGGCCCTCCTTCTGGATGCAGAGCGCGGCCAAGCTCGGCGGAAGGCAGAACTTCGACTACTTTACCGAGATCGATATGTTCGAGGTCTTCGGTCACACCAGTGACCTTTACTGTAACGTCCATAAGTGGTATTCGAAGGATTCCGATATGGCAACCACCCACGGCATAACCCATATTGCCGCCGCTGAGGACGGTGGAATTTCCTCCTGGCTCGACGACTTATTCGGTCAGCCTATGGGTGAGGAAAAGAGAACCCTTACAAGTCCCGAGGACTGGCATACCTACGGCTTCGCCTGGGACGCCAACTATATGTGTATGTACGTCGATCAGACCCTATTCAAGGCATACGACATAACCTCAGCTGAGAGCGTTTTCGGAAGCACAAATGCCGGAAAAGACAGCGATATGTCGGGCTTTAACGATCCCCTTTATATCATCTTCAATAACCACGTCTTCACCGAAAACTACAGCTTCCAGCCCACCCTCATTACGGGCAACGAATCAAACCTTCCCGCAACCTACGAGATAGATTACGTCCGTCTCTATCAGGGAACCGAGACTAATACTCAGCTCTGGACAAAGTAAAAGCAACAAACAAGAGGTTTTGCAACAGCAAAACCTCTTGTTATAGGTATGTTTTTTGGTTATCTGAATATTATTCCCGAATTTTAGTAAATAAAACTTGACAAGTGTATGCGGTTTATTGTATAATACTATTTGTAGGTTTATCCTCTGCAAAAATGCAAAGGGAGGGAATTAGAATGAGTCAGGTTCGACTTAAAGAGAACGAATCGCTTGATAACGCGCTTAGACGTTTTAAGAGACAGACGGCAAAAGACGGAGTTATTCAGGAAGTCCGTAAGAGAGAGCACTACGAGAAGCCCTCTGTAAAGCGCAAGAAGAAGTCTGAAGCGGCACGCAAACGCAAGTACCGCTAAGAGCGATATTACTCAAAAGCTAAAGCGGTTGCAGTGCAACCGCTTTTTCTGTTTATGATTTTTGGAGGAAAAATGCTAAAGCCTCATTATATATTAAACCGTATAACCGATATTACGGTCGACTTTTTAAAAGAAAACGGTATTACCGCTCTCCTTTTAGACGTCGATAATACGATGTCTGTGGCTCACGGGGACAAGACTCTGAGAGAGGGCCTTCCCGATTGGCTTTCCGATATGAAGGAAAACGGAATTTCTCTTATGATCTTATCCAACGCTAAAAAGGAGAGAGCGAGACGCTTTGCCGACAGTGTGGGGCTTCCCGTCGTGGGCCTTGCCGCAAAGCCCTTGCCCTTCGGTTACATTAAGGCGGCAAAGCTTCTGAAAGCTAAGCGGAAAAACGTCGCAATGGTCGGCGATCAGATATTTACCGATATTATGGGCGGCCGAATTTCGGGGGTCAAGACCATACTCGTAACCGATATAACCCCCGAGGATAAGCTTAATTTTAAAGTTAAGCGGAGTTTAGAAAAGAAACTGCTAAAGAGGTGGAAAAAATGAGTGCACGCTTCGGCCCTGCGGGAAACAGCGAAAGCTTTTCCAAAATGGGATACAAATCAAGTCTTTTCGTTCCCGAATATATTGAAAAAATGGGACTCGACGCCTTCGAGTATCAGTGTGGAAGAGGGGTAAACATCGGCTTCGAAAAGGCCGAAAAGCTTGGAAAACTCGCAAAGGAAAAGGATATAGTCTTATCTCTTCACGCTCCTTATTATATATCTATGTCCTCGGTGGAGGAGGAGAAAAGAATTAAATCGGTCGACTATATTCTTCAGTCGGCTCGCGCAGTAAACGCAATGGGCGGCGAGAGGATCGTCGTTCACACCGGCTCCTGCGGAAAGATCTCCCGCGAGGAGGCGCTGAGCCTTGCCGTCGATACGATGAAGCTTGCCATCTCGGCTCTCGATTCCGAAGGCCTTTCAAATATCCGTATCTGCCCCGAAACTATGGGCAAGGTCAATCAGCTCGGAACCCTTTTTGAAGTTTTGGAGCTTTGTAAGCTCGACGAGCGACTTATCCCTTGTATCGATTTCGGTCACTTAAACGCACGCGATAGGGGAATACTAAAAACTGCCGACGATTTCGAAAAGATCTTCGACGATATCGAAAACGCGATAGGAGTCTCTCGTCTAAAGGAGTTTCATTCGCATTTTTCCAAGATCGAGTATTCGGCAGGCGGCGAGGTACGTCACCTTACCTTTGAGGATACGGTATACGGCCCCGACTTTGAGCCTGTGGCCGAGCTCATTTATAAAAAGCAATGCTCCCCGACCATTATCTGCGAATCGGCAGGTACTCAGGCCGAGGATGCAAAGGCAATAAAAGACTATTACTGGAGACTTATGAAATGAAAAAAATACTCGTTTTAAATGGACCTAATCTTAATATGCTCGGAATCCGCGAGCCGGGTGTCTACGGAAGCGATACCTTAGACTCAATAAATGCCGAAATTAAGGAATACGCGAAGACTCTTAATATAGAATGTGATTTTTATCAGTCTAACTGCGAGGGTGAGCTGATCTCTAAGATTCACGGTCTTATGACCGACTATGACGGCTGCGTATTTAATGCAGGAGCCTATACTCATTACAGCTACGCCATAAGAGACGCTATCTCTTCGGTAAATAAGCCCGTAGTTGAGGTCCATATGTCCAACGTGCACGCCCGCGAGGAATTCCGTCATACCTCGGTCATCTCGGCCGTTTGCAAGGGAACTATAGCGGGCTTCGGTAAAAAGAGCTATATGCTGGGCGTAGAGGCTCTGAGTGATATTATATGAAACCCCTTCGCTATATAACCGATAAGACCGCCGTCCTTATCTATACCCCCGTAAACCGAAGATATCTGACCGGCTTTGCTTCGAGTCTCGGATATCTGCTTATGACCAAAAACGGAAATAAGCTTTTCGTCGACGGACGGTACTTCGAGGCCGCGACCAAAAGTGCGGTGAATACCGAGGTAGTTTGCTTTACCTCCATTATTTCCAAGTTGTCCTGTGAACTGAAACGTCAGGGAATAGAAAAGCTTCTTATCGAAACCGAAAACGATATTGCGTTTTATAATCTGCTTAAATCGAAGCTTAACGTCAAGGTGACCCCGAGTCAGTCCCTTTCCGACCGCCTTATCTCCCTTCGTTCGGTCAAAAAAAGGGGCGAGGTGGAAAGCATAGTCTCCGCTCAGAGAATTGCCGAAAAGGCCTTTCTCGATATTTTAAATTTCATAAAGGTCGGCGTTACCGAAAAGGAGATAGCCGCCCTTCTTGAATATAAAATGAAGAGCTACGGCGCAGAGGGTCTTGCCTTCGATACTATTGCGGTCTCGGGCAAAAATTCTTCCTTGCCTCACGGCGTTCCTACCGATAAAAGAGTAGAAGCGGGCGATTTTATAACAATGGACTTCGGCGCTACGGTGGGCGGCTACTGCTCCGATATGACCCGTACCGTCGCGGTCGGCTTCGCGACAGATAAAATGCGGGAGGTATACTCTACCGTCCTCCTGTCGCAGGAAAAGGTCATAAAAACCGTCAAGGCGGGAATAATCTGTAGTGATGCGGATGCCGCCGCCAGAGATATAATTAAAAACGCAGGCTACGGCGAATATTTTAACCATTCTACAGGTCACGGTGTCGGTCTTGAAATTCACGAAATGCCGAGGCTCAGCCAAAATGCCGATAAGCTGACCCTTCGCGCAGGGCAGGTCGTTACCGACGAGCCGGGTATATATCTTCCCGGAGAATTCGGCGTCAGGATAGAAGATATGCTTTTAGTGCAAAAGAATGGATGTAAAAACTTGACAAATTCGCCGAAAGACCTTATAATTCTATAGAAGAGGTCTGCGTGATCGCAGACCGGTTATTTAAAGTTCTATTTTTGGAGGAAAATAAACATGGTATCAGCAGGAGATTTCAGAAACGGCGTAACTTTCGAAATGGACGGAAACGTTTATCAGATAATCGAGTTTCAGCACGTAAAGCCCGGTAAGGGAGCCGCATTCGTTCGAGCTAAGATCAGAAACGTTATTCAGGGAAGCGTAACCGAGCGCACCTTCAACCCCAACGACAAATATCCTACCGCTTTCGTTGAGAGAAAGGATATGGAATATTCCTATAACGACGACGGACTTTACTACTTTATGGATCCCGAATCCTACGAGATGGTTCCCGTAGGACAAGACGAGCTTGGCGATGCCTTCAAGTTCGTTAAGGAAAATATGACCTGCAAGATCCTTTCTTACAAAGGAAAGGTATTCGGCGTAGAACCCCCCACGTTTGTTGAGCTCGCCGTTACTCAGACTGATCCCGGCTTCGCAGGCAACACCGCTACCAACGCAACCAAGCCCGCTACCGTAGAAACCGGCGCAGAGATCCGCGTACCCCTCTTCATCAACGAGGGCGACCTTATCCGTATCGACACCCGCACCGGCGAGTATATGGAGCGCGCATAATTTCATACCAACTATTATATAAGGAGAACACTTATGACCATTGCTGAAAAAATTTCCTACATCAAAGGCCTTGCTGAAGGACTTGCTCTCGACACCGAGACCAAAGAAGGAAAGGTTCTCACCGCTATCATCGACCTTCTCGACGATATGGTAGACGAGATCGACGCTATCGACGAGGCTTGCGCAGAGCTCGGAGAGCAGCTTGACGCCGTAGACGAAGACCTTTCGGCCATCGAAGACGATTTCTATGCCGACGAAGACGATTACGATGAGGAAGAAGACGACGAGTATTACGACGATGACGACGTATACGAGGTCGAGTGTCCTAACTGTAACGATATAATCTATCTCGATGAATCTATGCTCGAGGATGAAGAAATGGTTTGTCCCAACTGCGGAACCCGTCTCGAATTTGAGTTCGAGTGTGACGAAGACTGCGACTGCGACAAATAATTCTTAAAAAAACAAAACTACTGCTGCACCCTGTGCAGCAGTTTTTTATAAGGAGCGTTATATGAAGAAGTATAATTTTTGGTCCCTGCTTTTATTTATCCCCTTCGGACTCGGGCTCTATGTTGCCCTTACCGAATGTATAAGCGGTTTCGAAAGGGGAGTATTCGATCTGCTTCGAAATCTTGCCCCCGCTATGGATATTCTTTTTAGAGGAATAACCAAACTCGGAAGTGCCGTAGGCGTTATAATAATTACCGTACTTATCTTCGTTATAACCGCAATAACCCGAAAATATTTCTTTACCGTCGGTCTTCCCGTAGCGATTACGGTCATAATCTCCCGAATCGTCAATATAACCCTTAAAAACGTACTGGACCGTCCCCGTCCCGAGTTCAAGGTGATATTTGCCGACGAGTCCAGCTTCCCGAGCGGTCATTCGCAGAATAATATGGCCCTTTATATATGTTTACTGCTATGCCTTCTTCTTGTGGTTACCGCTCCGAAATGGCGTCTTATATTAAAGGTAGCCTTTATCGCTCTGCCCCTGCTTATCGGAATTACCCGAATCTATTTCGGCGTTCATTATATCTCCGACGTTATTGCAGGCTGGAGTATGGGAGTCTTTATTGCCATACTTATAAACTACCTTTACTTCAGGATCTATAATAATATAAAGGACAAAAGAAATGCAAAAGCTTGAGTTTTCTCTTGAATATAAAAGGATAGAGGAAGAAATAGGCGGACTCCCCGTAATAATCGTGGCCGCGGGAAACTCTACCCGTATGAAGGGAACCGATAAACGTTTTGTCCCTCTGGTAGGGGTTCCCGTTTTGGCAAGAACTATGGCCGCGTTTCAAAACTGCTCTCTTATCTCCGAGATCGCCGTAGTAACCGGCGAGGATAAGATCGCCGACGTCAAAAGGCTTGCGGCGGCCTACGCCATCGACAAGCTCAGCTTTGTAGCAGTGGGCGGAAGCAGCCGTGAAGACTCGGTTAAAAACGGTCTGCTTCTTTTTAAGGATAAATACGAGAAAGCCCTCGTTCACGATTGTGCGAGACCCCTCGTCCCCGTAGAGGTTATCGAAAGGGTGGCGGAGGCTCTCGGACGGTTTAACAGTGTGACCTGCGCCGTTCCCCTTAAGGATACCGTTAAAAGGGTCGATGAAAACGGAATGGTTACCGAAACCCCAAGCCGTACCGAGCTTGTCTCGATTCAGACCCCACAGGGTGTAAACATAGAAAAGTTTCTTTCTGCGGCTAAAGATATCGACCTTTCCCTCTTTACCGACGATACCTCGGTTATGGAGGCGGCGGGCGAAAAGACCAAGACGGTCGAAGGCGACTACCGCAACATAAAGATAACTACCCCCGAGGATATCGACCTTGCCTCGACGCTTATAGAAAAGGAGCTCTGAAAATGCGAATAGGACACGGATACGACGTTCATCGGTTTGCCGACGACCGTTTGCTTTTTATCGGAGGAGTAGAAATACCCTGCTCGAAGGGGCTTTTGGGTCATTCGGACGCCGACGTTTTGCTCCACGCGATCTGCGACGCACTGCTTGGCGCCGCCGCTCTGGGCGATATCGGGAAGCATTTTCCCGACTGTGACCCCGCCTATAAGGGTATCGACAGTAAGCTACTCCTTAAAAGGACGGTCGAAAAGATAACCGAAAAAGGCTTTAGCGTTTCGAACATCGACGCTACCGTTATTGCGCAGGTCCCTAAGCTCGCTCCCTATATCGAAGATATGAAAAACCGTATAGCTTCTTTGTGCAATATAACGGAAGACAGGGTAAACGTCAAGGCTACGACCGAAGAAAGACTGGGCTTTACAGGCAGGGAAGAGGGTATCGCCGCCCACGCGGTATGTCTTTTGGAGGAAAAATAGTATGCCCCTTATAAGAATGGACAAGTTTTTGTCCCTTTCCCAAGGTATTTCCCGAAGCGAAGCGAAACTACTTCTTAAAAACGGGAATATTACCGTTGACGGCAAAAAAGTAACGAAGGGCGACTTTAAATTTGACGACTCCGCCGAGGTCAAAAACGGAAACACGCCGCTGGTTTATAAAAAGCATATCTACCTGCTTATGAATAAGCCCGAAGGAATACTTTCGGCCGCAACCGATAAACGGGTAAAGACCGTGGTCGATATTATCCCCGAAAGACTCAGGCGCGACGGTCTTTTTCCCGTAGGAAGACTCGATAAAAATACGACGGGACTTCTTATTATTACCGACGACGGCGATTTCGGTCACAGAGTAACCTCTCCGAAGACCGAAACCGAAAAATGCTACTATGCCGAGCTTGACGGTGAAGTGAAAGAGGAATATATAAAGACCTTTGCTGACGGTATTACCTTAGTCAGCGGTGAGGTCTGCAAGCCTGCGGTTCTGAGGCCTGCCGACGGGAACTCCGCGTTCGTTACCGTAACCGAAGGTAAATATCACCAAATAAAGCGAATGTTCGGCGTTGTGGGGCTCGGAGTAAACAAGCTTCACAGAGTGAGCATCGGAAAACTGACCCTGCCCGAGACCTTAGCCCCCGGCGAGGTGATCGAGATAGGCGAGCGCGAAAAAGCCCTTATCTTCGACAGAAACGATATTTTACTGTAATAGTTGTGCATTTTTAACAATGAGTTGAATAGATATTTGTTAATTAAAAATATAGTAATTTTCGTAAGTATTTGTTATAATATATATATGCGTTAGCAGGGCTTTGTCCTGTTATAAATTATTAGGAGGCAAAATAATGGCAAGTTTATCACTGCGTCACGTTTACAAAAAATACCCCGGCGGTGTTGTGGCAGTATCTGATTTCAACCTCGAAATCAAAGACAAAGAATTTATAATCCTCGTTGGTCCTTCCGGATGCGGTAAGTCTACCACTCTTCGAATGGTAGCAGGTCTTGAAGAGATCTCCGACGGTGAGATCCTTATCGGCGATCGCGTTGTTAACGACGTCGCTCCTAAGGACCGTGATATCGCAATGGTTTTCCAGAACTATGCGCTTTATCCTCATATGACGGTTTTCGACAATATGGCTTTCGGTCTTAAGCTTCGTAAAACTCCGAAGGATGAAATCAAGCGTCGCGTTGAAGAAGCCGCACGCATCCTCGACATTTCTCACCTCTTAGAGAGAAAGCCTAAGGCTCTTTCCGGTGGTCAGCGTCAGCGTGTTGCTCTCGGCCGTGCTATCGTTCGTGAGCCTAAGGTATTCCTTCTTGACGAACCTCTTTCCAACCTCGATGCTAAGCTTCGTGCACAGATGCGTACCGAGATCTCTAAGCTTCACTTAAAGCTTGGTACTACCTTCATTTACGTTACCCACGACCAGACCGAGGCTATGACCATGGGTACCCGTATCGTTGTTATGAAGGACGGTCTCATTCAGCAGGTCGATACTCCTCAGAACCTTTATCTTTACCCCGGCAACCTCTTCGTTGCAGGCTTCATCGGATCTCCTCAGATGAACTTTATCGACTCCAAGCTTCTTAAGGAAGGCGATGACTTCTTCGTAGAGTTCGGTACCGAAGATACCAAGACCCGCGCAGGCGTTAAGTATAAGATCAAGCTTCCCGCTTCCAAGAATAAGGACAACGTTCTTGAAGAGTACGTTGGTAAGGAAATTATTATGGGTATCCGTCCCGAGGACGTTCATAACGAAGAAGAGCTTATTGCTCAGTTCCCCGACGGAATCGTTGAGGCAAACGTTGAAGTTACCGAGCTTATGGGTGCTGAGACCTACCTCTATATGAACTGCGAGGAGCAGGCCGTCAACGCTCGCGTTAGCCCCACCAATACTGCAAGACCCGGCGACAGAATTAAGATCACTCTCGAGCCCGATAAGATTCACCTCTTTGATAAGGAAACCGAGAAGACCATCACCAACTAATAGCCGAAATTTTAAGCGCAGAACGAAAAAATTACAGACCCTACCGAAAGGTAGGGTCTCAGACCGCTGACAAAGGTAAGTCAGCGGTCATTTTTTTGTAAAAACAGGTGAAAAATTGGGATAAATATGGTATAATAAAAGCAAAGAATAGTTGCAAAAAAGAGAGATTTCGATGCTTAAGACAGATACAAAAAGACA
>CASFDQ010000055.1 GCA_949293385.1 uncultured bacterium
TGTCTTTTTGTATCTGTCTTAAGCATCGAAATCCCCCTTTTTTGCAACTGTTCTTTGCTTTTATTATACCATATTTATCCCAATTTTTCACCTGTTTTTACAAAAAAATGACCGCTGACTTACCTTTGTCAGCGGTCTGAAACGACTAACCGTAAGGTTAGTCGTTTTTTATTTTTTCTGAATATTGTTTTGAACTCGAGGCCTCTTGGCAGATAGAAAAACAGCCACCGATGTCGGTGGCTGTTAAATTTCTACTGCGCTTTAGGTAGCTCTACCGTAAAGGCCGTCAGGTTATCCGAAGATCTGACGGCAGCGCTTCCGCCGTGAAGTTCAACTATCCTTTTTACGACTGCAAGCCCGACGCCGTTACCTTCACCGCTGTGGGATTCATCGGCCTGATAGAATTTTCCGAATATCTTACCGATATGCTCGGGGGATATTTCGCTTCCCGTATTGGTTATTTCAACCGATACCGTGTTGTCATTTTCGGTGATACGAACCTCTACCGTGGAATATTCGGGAGAGAACTTTATAGCGTTGTCAAGTAAATTTATCCAGACCTGCTTTAAAAGCTCCTCGTCGGCCGAAATACTTATCTCACCGAAATCAAGGGAGAATTCCGTGTTCTTTTTCGTCCATTTATTTTCGAGCAGCAACAGGCAGGAACGGATCTGTTCCGAAAGATTATAATTTTTTACCTCGGTTAAGATGGTCTGATTTTCAACCTTCGTAAGACTCAAAACGTTATTGGCCATACTCGCGAGACGAAGAGATTCTTCCTCAATTATGGCAAGATATTCTTCTTTCTGCTCCTCGGTAAGATTTCCGCGTCTGAGCAGCTTTGCAAACCCTGCGATAGAAACGATCGGAGTTTTGAACTCGTGGGAAAAGTTATTAACGAAGTCGCTTCTTAGCATTTCGGTGCCTTCGAGCTCCTCCGCCATCTTGTTAAAGCTTTCGCTTATTTCTTTAAAGGTAGGATGAGCACTTAAAGGCCTTCCGAACTTGAGCCTTGCCTTAAAATCTCCGTTTGCCAGCCGATTTATCTGGTTTATCATTCGGTTTAGCGGCTTAAGAGGATATTTAATGGCCAAAAAGGTTATTCCTATACCGATAACGATGCTGGTTATCGAAAGATAAACGAGTGTCGGCGTAAGGTCGAAGCTGATCTCCTCGCTTTTTCCTCCGAGACCCATCCAACCGAGCTGTGAAAACAGATGAGCCGTAGCCGATGCTACCGCAATGGAGAAAGCCAGAATGACGAATATTACGATAACGAAGGTAAGAGTCAGCGAAAACCTGTTTTTTCGGTCGGTCTTAGTAAGCTTGGTTTTTCTCATTTGTTCTTAACCGCCTTATAGCCGAGGCCTCTTACCGATTCAATGGTAAACTCCTCGTAGTTTTCAAATCTTTTTCTTAGACGGCCGATATGAACCGTAACCGTTTCCCAACCCGTAGCGCTGCTGACCCCCCAGATCTCGTCCATAAGCTGTATGCGCGTAAAGATCTTTCCGGGGTAGGAGAGGAGCTTATAAAGAAGCAGAAACTCTTTTTGCGGAAGCTCCTGAACGTCGGTTCCTTTTGTTACGGTCAGGGAATCGTAATCGAGGACAAGGTCGCCGATCACGATCCTTCGGTCGCTGGCGATCTTTGCTCTGCGAAGAAGGGCCTTGATACGGAGCAGCATTTCGACCTCGTCGATAGGCTTTGTCATATAGTCGTCGGTTCCGACGAGAAAGCCCTTTTGCTTATCGGCGGGAAGCTGTTTAGCCGAGATCATAAGTATGGGAAGATTGCCGTCTGCCTCGCGCACGGCCTTGGTGAATTCGTATCCGTCCATATCCGGCATCATAATATCAACTATTACAAGATCGATATGCTCGTTATCCATAACCTTAAGGGCGTCAAGGCCGTCTACCGCGGTAAAAACCGTATATTTTTCGGCCTCTAAAACCGCCTTTAACAGTAGTCTTGTGTTTTTATCATCATCAACAACTAACAGGTTGAACATTCTATGCACTCCTTAAAAAAGTTAAATACATGATAAAACAGCAAGGTAAACTTTAACTAAACTTTATGTCTTAGCGATAGTTATCCTGAAAATCTGAAAGCTTGTCGGTGAAACTGAAGGTTATTTCGGACGAGTAGCTTGCGTCGGCCTCAAGATAGGGTAAAACGCCGTTCTCTCTCATTTTTGTTCTGGGAGAGGGATAGCAGTTTCCGGGTTCGATTCCGAGAACGTAGTCGCGTCTGCCCATCATCTTCCATTCGGTAAGGCAGGGAAGAGCCTTCTTATCGTATGAGAAGGTAACGCCTACGTTTGCGTCGGGACTGAAAATTCCCGTATGAACAAGCCCGTCGGAAAACTCTTTGGGATCGAAGAAATAACAGCGCTCGATAAAGCCCTGCTGAGGCTTTTCCATAGTAAGGGCCGAATCGATATGCCGTTGAGCTTCCTCGCTGTCTGCCCACATCTTTTCGTTCGGGAATTTGACCACGCTGTTTTCGTTTAGCAGGGGATAACCCATATTACAGTGGTAAAGCAGGAGGAATTCAGCCTTTGCTTCTCCTTCGTTTGTAACGGTATCGCTCATAGTAAACTTGTTTTCGGTATAGGAAAGGGTATAGGTCCGCTTTAAAACCATTCTGCGTCCGAAAAGTACGCAGTCACGAACTGTAGCTTTAACGATAAGGGCCTCCTCGGTCTCTTCCAGACTGTAGCCTTCCGCGGGAGCGTTTCCTATTCTTCCGTGCTGAGGAACGTATTCTCCGTTATCAACGCTTGCGCCGCCTGCTCCCTCAAAGCCTACGGTCGTGCAAAAGCCTGCGGTAAAGTTGCGCAAAAAGCCTGCATCGTCTGCGTCATAGTAAGAGGGATGTACGTTTCCTGCGGGGGTCATATAACCCATATTTTTACCGTTATAGGTAACGCGGTAGGGGTCGGCACAACGATCAAGAGCTATCCAAAGCTCAAGGCCTATACCGTTTCTAAGGTATAAAAACTTCATTCCCTGACCCTTTCCGTTTTGAAGGATATATTCCTCTGCACCGCGGGTCTGTAAGGGGTGTCCGACGTAAAAATTCATAAAGCATATCTCCTTAAATATAAATTATTGCTTTTATCGCATTTTACATCAAAACGCCGCGCCTGTCAAATAAAATAACCTACAATGAGAAAAAGATGAAAATAGTTTACAAAAATGTACCAAAAAAGCACAATCGTACATTGAAAAAAGCAAAAAAAGGTGTTATTATATAAAAACAGAGGTGAATTTATATGAGCAATAACTCTAAAGGTATAGTAATTGCAGGCAACGTGATCGTTGATATAGTAAAAACCGTAGACTGTTATCCCGAGGTCGGTATGCTGGCAAACGTAAGCTCGGTTTCAAGGGCGGTCGGAGGTTGTGTCTCCAATACGGGAATCGACCTTAAGAAGATCGACCCCTCTCTTTCCGTGTCTGCCATCGGAAAGGTCGGTAAGGACGACGTAGCCGACTATCTTTTGGCGCAGTTCGACAAATACGGTTTAGAGAGAAGCGGAATATCGGTCAGCGAAACTCAGCCCACCAGCTTCAGTGACGTTATGAGTATGCCCTCGGGAGAGAGGACCTTCTTTCACGGCCGCGGCTCAAATGCCGAGTTTTCTCCTGCCGATATAGATATCGACTCTCTTTCCTGCGATATTTTTCATATCGGATACATATTATTGCTCGATGCTATGGACGCCTACGACAGTGAATACGGTACCGTTATGGCAAGGCTTCTTGCCGAGGTTCAAAGAAGAGGGATCAAAACCTCTATCGACGTCGTCAGCGACAGCAGCTCCGATTATAGGTCGAAAATAATGCCCTCCCTTAAATACAGTAACTACGCGATCATGAACGAGATCGAAAGCACGATGCTTTCCGACCTTGAGGCTTATGATGAAAACGGTAAGATAATTACCGAGAATATCAGAAAAACAATGGAGCTTATGGCTGATGCCGGAGTTAAGGATAAAATAGTTATTCACTGCAAGGATGCAGGCTTCTGCTACGACGTCGCCACAAAGCGCTTTACCTGCGTACCCTCCTTAAACATCCCGAAAGAAGAAATAAAGGGAAGCGTTGGAGCAGGCGATGCCTTCTGCGCAGGAACCCTTTACGGAATCTATAACGGCTGGGGCGATGAAGAAATACTTAAATTTGCTTCCGCCTCCGCCGCATGCAACCTCTTTGCCGAGAATTCTATTGACGGCCTGAGAGAAAAAGCAGAAATAGAAAAAATCGCCGCAAAATACGGCAGAAAAGAGATGAATTTATGTTAGTAACTTTAAACGACGTACTTAAAAAGGCACAGGCTGAGCACTATGGCGTAGGTCTCTTCAACACTACCGATACCGATATGGCTCAGGCCGTCATCGAGGCCGCCGAGGAAATGCGTTCCCCCGTTATTATCGGAACCGCCGAGGTTCTCCTTTACGCAGGTGAGCTTAAGCTTATCATTCCCTCTATCCGTGCCCTCGCAGAGCGCGCAAGCGTTCCCGTAGTTCTTCATTACGATCACGGACTTACCTTCGACCGCTGCATCGAGGCCTTAAAGCTCGGATTTACAAGCGTTATGTTCGACGGCTCGGCAGGGGATAGCGATAAAAACATCGAGGCTACCGCCGAAATGGTCAAGATCGCACATTCCTTCGGAGCTTCGGTAGAAGGCGAGATCGGACACGTAGGACAGGCTGATACCGACGACGGTCTTCTTACCGATATGTATACCACCCCGAAGGAGGCTGTTGATTTCGTTGCCGCTACGGGCGTAGACGCTCTCGCAGTAGCTATCGGAACCGCCCACGGCGCATACAAGACAAAGCCCTGCCTCGATATCGAAAGACTTAAGGCCATCCGCGCCGCTACCGATACCCCGCTTGTGCTTCACGGAGGCTCCGGACTTTCCGACGACGACTTCAGAAACACCATTGCCGCAGGTATCGCCAAGGTCAATATCTTTACCGACCTTTGCGTTGCAGGTAACGAGGGAATGAAGAAGGGTCTTGCCGCCGATATGGCTTATCTCGATATCCGCAACCTCAAGGTCGAGGAAATGAAGAAGGCCGTTATAAATAAGATGACCCTCTTCGGATCACAGAATAAGGCCTAAAAAACGGCCGCCGAGGCGACCGTTTAAGATCAGGTTTTCTTTGCATATTTGTCGGGATACGATACCGAGTCTGCATACTGCTTTGGTGTCATTCCCGTCTCGCGCTTAAACACGCGGCAGAAATAATGCGGATTATCAAAGCAAAGGAAGTCTGAAATTTGAGAAATCGTATAAATTTCTTTTCGAATAAGGTATTTGGCTTCGCTTATCTTAAGGTCTGAGAAATAACGGGTTATCGATTTACCGCAGTTATCTTTAAAAACCGACGATATATAAGTTCTGCTGAATCCGAGCTCTTGAGCTATGTTATCGATTTTAATTCTTCCGTAAACCTTATTGGTAAGAATATCGATGATTTTAAGGGTAAGCTTATCGTAGTTTTTGTTTTTCGCGTCCTCTATCTTCGGAAGGGTCGACGACCGTATAAGCTTTATCAGAAGCATTTCGAGATTAAGCTTAATAAGCTGCTCGCTTCCGATAAGACCGTCGGCGCGCTTGACAAGTTCCCGCTCATAGGGACTGTCGTCTGCGAGAAAATAAGCTTCCTGCCCGTCGGAGATCATCTCCGAAATATACTTTCTTAGCGGGGTAGGAACGTTAAGCCTTTTATCCTCGAAAAATTTCATATTCTCGGAAGGGCAGTAAAAGGTAATTATAAACACCGTCGGCGGATCGCTCGGATCCGATGCGATGGCGTGAAGCTTGTTGGGGTGGTGAAAAACTATTTCGCCCTTGCTGAGAGGAAATTTATCCTCTCCCGAGGTGACTATAGCCTTTCCTCTGTCGATATAAACAAGCTCCCAATAATTATGGGTTTCTCCGGGGAAGGAGAAGTCCGACTTAAATTCAAAATAATGTATTGACATTATTTGTTTTACGTTAATTATCAGATTGACCGAGTTTCTTCCGTAGCGTGGCTCCAAAGCGGCCGCCTCCTTTACACAAATATACCGTACAAGTATATTTTTAACTTTGTTGACGAAATATTAACATAAAACTAAAGAATTGTCAATATATTTCAGGAGGTATTTTTTATGAATGTTTTAGCAATTTCATGTCATCCCGATGATATGGAGATCTGCTGCGGAGGAACCCTTCTTCGCTGCAAGGAAAGAGGAGACAACGTTACCGTTTGTCACGTTGCCAACGGCAATATGGGTCACGTCGTTATCGAAGCCGACGAGCTCCGCCGTATCCGTATCGGCGAGGCTAAGAAGTCGGGCGAATCGGTAGGCTTTAAGGTTGTTACCTGCGACGTAGGCGATCTTCTCGTTAACTCTGCCGACAAAGCTCAGCACGATAAGCTTGTTGAGATAATTCGTGCCGCAGATCCCGATTTCATCATCACTCAGGCTCCCGACGACTATATGGGTGACCACGTTGAGACCTCTAAGCTGGTCTTTAAGGCCGCCTTTGCCGCTACAGTTCCTCACTATGAACCTCAGCTCGGCGAGGCCTGCAAAGTAGTTCCTATCTATTATATGGATAACTCCTGCCTCCTCGGTTGTGAGCCCACCGAATACGTAGACATCTCTGATCAGATCGAAACCAAACTCGATATGCTTGCAAATCACGAGAGTCAGCTCGTTTGGCTCAAAGACCACGACGATGTCGACATTCTCGAAAACACTCGCGCTATGTCCCGCGTTCGCGGACTTCAGTGCGGCGTTAAGTATGCCGAGGGCTTCCGTCAGTGTATGACCGATCATCGCATAGTAGCGAAGCGTATGCTTCCCTAAATAAATATAAAAGGAGAATATAATTATGGATTTTAATTCTACCGTTAAGGGTTCTGCCCTTGAAGGCTTCTATCCTGCCGGATGGGACTTTGAAAAGATAGACGCTTGTATCGACAAGCCCGAAACCGTTTGTGACCGTCAGGCACATTGGAACGAGGGCTTCACCCCCGTAATGTGCGACTCTCTCGGCGAGTTCGAGACCTATATGGGTCACGAGATCGCAATGCAGATCAGACTTGCCAAGGAAAGAAACGAAAAGATCGCCTTTATCCTTCCCGTAGGACCTATGGGAATGTATAAGTGGGTCGTTTACTTCCTTAAGGAGTGGAAGGTCTCCTGCGAGCACGTTTATACCTTCAATATGGACGAGTGGGCAGACGGCGACGGAAATACCCTTCCCGCCGACAACACCGGCTCCTTCAAGTATGCTATGGAGCAGGCTCTCTTTAATCCCCTCGGCGAGCTTACCGTTCCCGAGAATCAGAGAAACTTCGCTACCAAGGATAATCTTCCCACCTATCCCGAGAAGATCGGTGCATTAAAGGCGGAGGGCGCAAAGCTCGTTCTCGTTTACGGTATCGGCCGTATGTGCCACATCGCTTTCTGGGAGCCTACCTTTGCTGCTGACTACGCTACCGCCGCAGAGTGGGAGGCAGCTCCTTACAGAATCGGCGCTAAGATCCATCCCTTAACCGTTGAGCAGAACGCTCTAACCAGCTTCAAGTCGAGAACTCCTCTCGTTCCCTGCAGAGCTAATACCATCGGCCCCGGACTCTTCCTTAAGGCCGACTATGCCATCGGCGGTGCCGACGGTACTTTAGGCCGCGGAATGCAGTGGCAGGGACTTTCCTTCTGGATGACCCTCCGTCACGAGAAGACCCCCTGGATCACCTCTACCTATATTCCCACCCTTCCCGGACGTCTCTTCTTCCTTAAGGAGCTTGCAGGCCCCCTTGAGGCAGAGTGCAATTGATCGATCTCTATTTTACCCGACCCGAGGTTTTCCTCGGGTCTTTTTTGTTGACATCATTTGCGGTGTGTGGTAAATTTACTATATGAAAATGACCGACTGAAAAGAGGTTAAGACTATGCGAAAATACCTTAAAAATCTTGAAAACCGACTTACCGACGTCCAAAAGGATATCCTTAGTCATATTTATAAGCCTACCGTTGTGGCAACTCCTTTACAGGATGCCCGAAGGGACCTTTGCATCCTGCCCGACGGCGAGATACGTTCCTACGGCGATCTGTATGCATCCCGTCATTTCGCAACCGACGGTCAGAAGGCCTAACTTTCTTCGACCGATTGCGGTCTTTCCTGGAATATAAACTATTCGAAGGGTAAAATGAATTCCTGTACCTATATTGACGAGGCGGATATATATCTTTCGGCCGTAGATACCTATTCGTCGGGCTTCGGCCAAGACGGTCTTTGGGTCCTTCGCTCTAAAATAGGTCCCGACGATGAAGACCCCGAAATAATCAAGCTTTCCGACGAGAAATTCGGCGACACCTTTCTGCCCGTAAAATCCGAATTCTCAAATCGCGTCTGGTTCACCGCGCAGCAGAGTGACCCCACCCGTACCGCAACCTTCTTCTACTCCGACGACTTCGGACTTACTTGGTCCCGCCGTGAGCTTCCCGCGCCCCCTCAGCAGGAGGTCGTTTATCCTCATAAGGGCCGCCGTTGGAGCAAATTTAACGGGACCGAGCCCTATGCAGTTGAACTCAGCGAAAGCAAAATGCTGATGCTGCTGCGTAATTCCACCGACTCTTTTTACCAAAGCTTTTCCTATGACGGCGGTGATACCTGGACCGACCCCGAGCCCTCTATATTCTACGGCGTAAATACGACTCCCTTCCTGCTTCGCCTTTCCGACGGAAGAGTTCTTGCCTTCTGGAATAATACGAAACCTCTGCCACAGCCGAGTTACGATACCCTGAGGCCTCATCCGGGCAATGCAGTCGTAGAGGGTAGAGGAGAGAACGCTTTTACCAACCGCGATGCCGCACACGTTGCGATAAGTGACGACGGTGGAGAGAGCTGGAAGGGATTTCGCGAGGTACTTCTTAACCCCATCCGCAACAGCAGCGATTTCAGATATTTCGGTGGCGCTAAATATTCGGCCGATAAAAGCGTTCATCAGTTTCAGGCTTACGAACTGCCGCAGGGTAAAATACTGCTTTCCCTCGGTCAGAATATTGCTTCACGCCGAATCCTTATATTCGATATCGATTGGCTGACCGAGACCGAAAGGAAAGAAGATTTTATCGAAGGCCTTATAGATCTTACGACCTATACCTATCTTAAAAGCGTACCCGGATGCCATATGTGGGAGGTCGGAAACGGGCATTGTGCCTATAACCGAACCTACGCGGCTGTCCCCGTCCCCGATCCCGAAGGCGGCTTCGGCGAGGTTCTTAGTATAAAAAACTTACCGATGACCGAACCTATAATTCTCTCGGTGGCGCAGGCTGGAATTTCCCGATGTCAAAAAGAGGCAACCTTTCGGTCGAGCTGAAAATCGGCGAGGGTGATATAGACCTTATTCTTACCGACCGTTGGTATAACGTTTGCGACCTTTGCGCGGCCGAGCTTTCGCCCTTCTCTTTTAAACTCGAAAAAGCCGATATTCCCGATGGCTTTGCTACCGTTAATATCGATTTCGATACCGAGTCGGGTCTGGCGTCGGTACGCCTCGGCGAAAAGGTGCTCTTTAACGTAAGGATGAAAACGCCGTGTCCTACGGGGATATCCTATCTTATTATGCAGTGCAGTGCCGACGGTGAAGGCACTTATATAAAGAAACTTGAAAAGAGAGATGGTATTATGAAATTCGTACCCTATACTGATCCTTCCTTCCGTTTTACAGGAGTGTGGCAGGAAAACGCAAACGGTGAGATCGTTTCCTATAAGCTGTCGGCGATGGCCGAGGTTGGCTTTACCGGAAACCGTATCGATCTTCTTTGCCGCGGAGGCGGAGAGGGTATAAGATGGTTTATCGACGATAAACCGGTAGAGGCTAAAAGTACCGTTTCGGGCTATCGTTTTGATACCGAATACGGTGAGCATTCCCTTAAATTTATCGTTCGTCTCGGTGACAGAATCTACATAAGCGGAGTTAAGATAGGGGAGGACGAGAACCTCTTCGCTACTAAGGAACGCCCCTATATTCACTTTATCGGTGACTCTATAACCGAAGCAAAGCGCAGCTATGCTTTTCAGTGTGTTGAGGATCTCGATGCCGATTACTGCATAATCGCTAAGGGTGGAATGGCTGTCTGCGACGGATTCGGCTGGTATATGCAGCCCACCAAGCCCTACGGCGATCCCGACCGTCTCGGTATGGAAACAATGTACTGGAAGCTGGCCGATATGGGTTATATTGAAGATATTGGCGATTATAACTTTAATTACTGCCGTACCCCCGATATAATTTCGGTGTTCCTCGGAACAAATGATTATCTCGATAAGCCTGCCGACGAGGAAGCAGGAAATATCGAGAAGTTTAAGGTTCATTATGCCGCCTTTATCGAAAAGCTTCGTAAACAGTTCCCGAAAACGCCCATCATAATCCTTCAGGCTTTAAGCGATAAGTATTGTCGCGTAAGAGGTATCGACGCCGCCTTTGAACTTATGAAGGAAAAGGTCGATAATGTCTATCTCGTCGACTCTAATAACTGGGGAATAGAAATATCCGAGGACGGAACACATCCGACTCAGAAAGGCTACGACGATCTTGGAAGTAAGCTTGCCGTATATATGAGGAAATTCCTGTAAAATATAGAAAAACTCCCGATTACTTTTCCGTGATGTTCTTAACGGAGAATTAGTGGGTGGTATGTAACCGGAAGGTGTAAAAGCCTTCCGGTTATTACTTTTTATGCGGTTTTTGCTGTGGGTTGTGCGAGGACTTCGAGTGCAGGAACTCCGTCTTGTTCGGGGAGGCGGAAGGTGTAGCGGATGATGATGGGATTGCCTGCCGTTCGAGAGTATTTCTCGAACTTCTCGTACACTTCGATCTTGCGAATGAACACTCGCAGCAGTTCGGGTGTCAGCTTCGGCATCTCGACATACCGCTTGGCATCTCGAATGAATTGCTGTATGCATTGGTCGCGCATATCCATTCTTTCGATACTCTCCACAAGCTCTTGCAACTCACGTTTCTTTTCCGCCTGCTCCTGTTCATATCCGTTTGCCATCGAGTCGTAGCGTTCGGGTGTGATTCTTCCCGATACTCTATCCTCGTACAAACACCGAATGATGTTGTCCAGGTCTTGGATTCGCTTTTCGAGCTGCTCCTTTTGTATCCTGGCATTTCGGTAGAACTTTTCCGCTTCTTCCTCGCCGTTCTGCATTGCCATCGCATAAAACTCGTCGGGGTTATCTCTTGCGAAAGCAGTCACGGTTCTAAGGTTGTGCAATACGATGGTATCGAGAACGCTTTCACGGATATAGTGTGCAGTACATTCGGTGGTTCTGCTTTGAAAACCGCCGCATTGGAAGTTGTTGTTTTCCGGCTTTACGGTTTTCCCTCGGTGAAGGTATAACCGCTTGCCGCATTCACCGCAGAAGAGGATTCCTGCATACTTGTCCATCTCACCTTGCTTGTCGGGGCGTTTTCGTCCGGCAAAGTGCCGTTGCACCATCTCAAAGGTCTTGCGGTCGATGATCGCTTCGTGGGTGTCCTTGAATATGAGAATATTTTCGGGAGCGTTCTTCAGCCGTTTCTTCAGCTTGTTAGACTTGGAATACGTTTTGAAATTAACGGTATCTCCCACGTATTCCTGATTGGACAGCATCTTACGGACGGTGTTCTGCGCCCAATGATACGGTCTGCTCAAATCGGGGTTGCCGGATTTACTGCCGCTTTTCCTAAAGGCGTACACGCTTGGGCAGATG
>CASFDQ010000056.1 GCA_949293385.1 uncultured bacterium
ACACTTTTAAGTCTCCGCATCCGACTTCTTTCAGACTCCGTCTCACGGCGGACGCCCTTGTCTTCGGCTAACAGTTCCTACTGCCAAGCCTGTAGCGGACTTTCACCGCCAAGTTATTACGCGTGCCGAGCACACTAAAAAGATCCTACGGTCCGAACGAGACCGTAGGATCTTTCTGTTTTTAATAATTTTCTGCTCTTACCTCGAAGTAGGACTTGGGATGAGCGCATACGGGGCAAATCTCGGGGGCCTTCTTGCCCATTACGAGATGACCGCAGTTGCGGCATTCCCACATGGTCTCCTCGCTCTTTTCGAATACCTTCTGCATCTCAACGTTACTGAGCAGAGCGCGATATCTTTCTTCATGAGACTTTTCGATCTTGGCTACCTCGCGGAACTTGAAGGCGAGGTCCTTAAAGCCCTCTTCCTCGGCTTCCTTAGCGAAGGTCGCGTACATATCGGTCCACTCGTAGTTTTCGCCTTCGGCGGCGGCAAGAAGGTTTTTAGCGGTATCGCCAAGCTCACCTAAAGCCTTGAACCACATTTTTGCGTGCTCTTTTTCGTTATCGGCGGTCTTCTGAAAAATAGCGGCTATCTGCTCGTAGCCTTCCTTTTTAGCAACAGAAGCGAAGTAGGTGTACTTGTTTCTGGCCTGAGATTCGCCGGCAAAAGCGGCAAGCAGATTTTTTTCGGTTTTTGTTCCTTTTAAGTTCATAGTTACCTCTCCTTGAATTAAAATAGTAATATTTACTGTTTTAATTATACCACGGTTTTCTCGTTTGTCAATAGTATTTTCAAAACATTGACAAAAATTCTTGGCCGCAGTAAAATATCAGCAGGTGATCATATGTATAAGAATATTATATCGGATTTTGGAAAGGTTCTCGTTGATTTTGACGCTGATATTATGACCTCGCCGTTTGTAAAGGATGAGGACGATAAAAAGCTCGTAGGCGACGTAGTATTCGACCGCGCTTACTGGAACAAGCTTGACGACGGAAGCATAAATTACGACGAGATCAAAAAGGATTTCAGAAACCGTCTACCCGAAAGACTATGGACGACAGCCGACAAGGTTCTTGATAACTGGCTTTATAATCTGCCCCCTGTTGAGGGAATGAGGGAGCTTTATGAAGAACTGAGAGAAAAGGGCGCAAGGCTGTATCTTCTTTCCAATATATGCATAGAGTTTGCCGAAAACTATAAGACCATACCCGAAACGGGAGAATTTTTAAGCAGCTTTGACGGTCTCGTTTTCTCGGGACCTCTTCATATAACGAAGCCGGGAAAAGAAATATTTGAATACCTTCTCAATAAATACGGTCTTAGGGCTGAGGAATGTATTTTTATCGACGACAGTCCAATATGGAATTGGTTTCCCCTCCTCCCTTTTCCCTTATCCCTAACGCTTAAAGCTAAACCTCTGCGGCACGCAGAAGAAAAAAACGCCCGTAAGGGCGTTTTTATGTAAGGCTGAAAAGTAAAAATACAATGGGGATGGTGATGCAGGAAAGGAGATGGGAAACGAGGGCCATACCTGCGGCCACCGTAGTATCGCGGCCATAGGCGGCGGGAACGACTATCGTATTAAGTCCTAACGGCATTGCAGTAGCGCAGACGGTACAAAGCTCGACGCCGTAGGGCAGGTCGACAAAATAAAGCACCGCAATAACGATAAGAGGCATAAGAACAAGCCTTATTAAGGATACGGCGTATATTGAAAGGTTGGTACAGGCCGATCTGAGGCTTATTTTTGCGATGGTCATACCCGTAAGAAGCATTGCAACGGGAGACATACAGTCGCCGAGGGTTCCTACGACTCCGCCGACCTTTCCGCTTTCGCTTACCTCACAGACAAAGTCGGGAAGGGATATATTGGCAAGGCCTAAGATTATACCTATTACCATAGCGATAAACATAGGATTTATAAGATTTTTAAGGCCCGAAAAAAGGTTTTTCTTGTTCTCGTTTTTCGGCATAAGGGTGTAAGGTACGCCCCAGACGTAGATAAGGATCCAGAAGGGGATAACGTATATGAGATAATCGGCAAAGACCTCGGGAAAAAGGGCCTGAACAACGGCGTTTCCCATAAATCCGAAGTTAGCAAAGGAGAGGCCGTAGGTATAGATATTCTGAGTATACTTGTCCTTAGCGCAAAGCTTGGAAACAAATACGGCAAATATCGCCGAAAATCCTACGACGACAATACCGCAGACCACGTACTGCCAAGCGGTACTGAGTTTAGTTACCGTAAAATCTTTAAGGAAGGTTCCGAGAACAAGGGCAGGAATAAAAACGTAGTTTTCGAGCTTAGAAAGAAGTCCTGCTCCCTCGCTGGGTACGATCTTTGTTTTAACCAGAACGTATCCGATAGCAATAAGAAGCATCAGAAAGCCCATTCGGCTAAGGGTCGGCAAAAACACCTCGCTCATTCGGCGACGCTCCTTCCTTCCCACTCGGGAGCGCAGGGCACCGACATAATATCGGCAACCGTGGGGGCAATATCGAGAAGGCTGTTATCCTCCAGAACTTTTCCGGGGGTAAAGCGTTTTCCGATATAAAACTGCGGAATAGTCATATCTTCGGGAAGCTCACTGCCGTGAGAGCGGTCGTGACCGCCGTGATCGGCAGTAACGATTATGGTATACTCCTCCCCTACCGCTTCGTATACTCTGCGCACGTTATCCACGGCACAGTTTATATAATCGAGATACGTATCGCTCATCCAGCCGCTGTCGTGGCCGCCCTTTTCGTCGGTTTCGACCATATAGAGAAATATAAAGTCGGGCTTACTCTTCTCTATTCGCTCAATAGCCATATCAGTTAAAATTCCGTCGGTATGCTCCTCGGCATAGGCGTTTACATAGCCCGAAAAGGTTAAAGAAGAGGGACGGGAAACGTCGCGAAGGGGCTCCCAGCCATAGTACATAGCCGAAACTCCGCCTGCCATTTTGATCTGCTCAAAAAGGCCGTTTATGGGTCGGGCAAAGGGTATATATGTATTGGTGGTTATACCGTGACGGACGGGCGGAACACTATGAAATATAGAAAGATGACAAGGCAGGGTCACCGAAGGATTCATACTTTTGGCACTAAGCGAATAGGCGCCAAGCTCCATCATTTTATCCGCAAAAGGATTTTTGCAGTTTAAGAATCCGTCGGGCCTCATACCGTCGATGGATATAAGAATTACTTTTTCCATAACACACCTCGAAATGATCTTTTTCTAAGTAATTTTAATACTTTGAAAACCCCGTGTCAAGGCGATTTCAGAAAATTGTAATATAAGACGAGAATTGTTCGAATATGAGGTTGGAGTTTTATAAATATGTATAAGAATTTAAAAGCCGCTCGGACGGGTGTGCGCCATAGTGAAAATTTGGTTTTTCGGGTAAATTTGCCACAAATCTCGCTGAAAAGCCTTATAATACGGCAGTATTACTGCATTTTTCATCTTCGCTTTGGAAACAAATTTACACCTACAAAACTGCTACGC
>CASFDQ010000057.1 GCA_949293385.1 uncultured bacterium
GCCTCGAGATACTTTCGGGTCTCCTTAGCGTAGCCGCCGAAGGCCGAAGCGAAATAATCTTTGGCTATCTCCTCATAGTCCTTATCGGGGTCGACAAGCAGCTCTCCGAAGGAGTAGATAGGCAGGGAGGTCGGCATAAAGGCGCGCTGTGTCTTGCAGTTCTGAATACCGTGGACGTTCAGTTCGCGAAGCTTCTTTGCGTCCTCTGCCATAACGCGGCTGATGTTCATATAGCTCGAAAAATCGAAATAATGAGCGGCGTAAAGGTGATAATCGAAGATAAGACGCTTAAAATCGCCCAGCTTCTGCCAATCGTTCATAAAGCGGAGGGAATATTCAAAGCCGACGTAGGGGGTGTAGGCGGTGCGGTTATCGCGGGGAATTTCTCCCTCAAAGGGCTCTGTGGGATAGCTTTCGGTGTAGTGACGGCCTGCGGCAACGCTGTTAATAAAGCGGGAGGGGTTGTTGAGCTTTATTTTTTCGGGAGCCCAACGGGTATTGACGTAGATACAAAGCTTTAGCTTAACGTCGATACCCTCCTTCGTCAGAGCGGCGTCGATATCGTTGAGCATCTGAGCGTATATATCCGAAACCGTAAGCTTCATACATTCGTCGCAGGTGCAGTGATTATTTATTCCGTCGGCAAGACTTACGTCGAGGGCGTCAACGTAGGGCCTTTCCTTCATATAGTCGACGAAATACTGCGCGATCTTCTCACGGACGACAGGGTCGGTGTAGCAGAGGTTGGTATAAGCGATATTTCCGCCGCGAACCTCGCGCTTACCGTTTATAAGGGCAACGTGGGGCTTGGCTTCTTCGCTGAGCCTCGTTGTCCAAACGGGACCGTAGTTCATTCCGAAGGGATAGAACATAAAGCCGTGACCCATTGCCCAAAGCTGAAGACCCAGCTTTTTGGCGAATTTGGCAATAGACTCGGTAACCTCTTTAGCATCCTCGTAGGAAAACTCCTCGGCCTCTCTGAAGGGGTTAAATTCTCTTGTATACCAGCGTTTAAGGAAGATATAGGGGGTAACGTACTGAATATAATATCCGTTATAGCCGGCCTTCGGAAGCCATTTTAAGACCTCGATCACGATCTCCTCGCTTATCGCTCCCTCCAAGACCTCTATTCGGTAGGGGTAGAAGGCGGCGCAGTCGACAGAGCAGTCTCCGTCAAGGTCGCGCTTCGGGACGATCTCACCCTTATCTCCGGGACGTAAAAAGCGGCAACCGAGGTGTTTGAGATATGCGTAAACACCCATAAGGATACTGCGGCTGTTACTACCCGAGATCTTTCCCTTGCCGTCCTTGATCTCGACGGTGTATCTGTCGTCCGACAGGGGATGATCGTCGCTTCCCTCAAAGAGGTCAAGCTCTATTCTCGCGTCGTTTAAGGGTCCTGCGATCCTTGTAAGATAGGCCGCAAGCTCCTCCTTTGCGTATACGGTGGTCTGATTTTTAACTCTGTCCAAAATTAACATAAAAATACCTCCGGAAAAGGAATTTTACTTCCTAATTTTAGCATAAAAAAGCACGGTGTCAATAGCTTTCGGTTCGATTTTTCGAAAACCGTTAACACCGTGAAGAATTTTAAAAGCCGTAAGATACGCTTATTCGTCGAGGCTGTGAATGGTGCGCTCTGTGACGGCGGCCTTCAGCAGGAGATAATTGCCCGAACGGTGGTAAAGTAAAAATTTTCGTCAAAGAAATGTTGACAAATTTAAGTTTTTGGATATAATATTATACGAAGACTCTGCCTTTTTGGAAAGTTCGACAGGAATTACGCGTCACCGACTGAGAGCGCGTTTCGAATGAGTAGTAGGTATGGGAACGCTTCAACGGCATCCACATTTTAATAAAAAAGCGGACGTGTTTTACGCGTCAAAACGGGTGGCACCGCGGATAATCTTATTTATTCGTCCCGAGAGTACCTTTTGGTATTCTCGGGACTTTGTTTTTTTAAATTACATCAAACGGAGGTATGTAAAATGTACAGAACTCATAGGTGTGGCGATATCAGAAAGGAGCACATCGGTCAGCGCGTAGATCTGGCCGGATGGGTCGAGGTCGTAAGAGACCACGGCGGCGTTCTTTTCGTCGATCTTCGTGACGAGACCGGAATTACTCAGGTCGTCGTTCACGACGAGTCTCTTTTAAAGGGAATCGCAAAGGAAACGGTCGTATCTGTTTCGGGTATTGTTACCGAGCGTGACCCCGCCACCGTAAACGAAAAAATTGCGACAGGCTACGTCGAGCTCGTTGCCGACAGCCTGACCGTCCTCGGAGCCTGCACGAGGGATCTTCCCTTCGAGGTCGGCGCCAAGGATACCAACGAAAATATCCGCTTAAAGCACCGCTTCTTAGACCTCAGAAGCGAAGCGCTTCATAAGAATATCATCCTTCGCTCTAAGGTTATCGGCCATATGCGCCGCCTTATGGAGGAAAGAGGATTTTTAGATATTCAGACTCCTATCCTTACCGCTTCCTCCCCCGAGGGCGCCCGCGACTTCCTCGTTCCTTCCCGTAAGCATCCCGGAAAGTTCTACGCCCTTCCTCAGGCACCGCAGCAGTTTAAGCAGCTCCTTATGGTATCGGGCTTCGACCGCTATTTCCAGATAGCCCCCTGCTTCAGAGACGAGGATGCCCGTGCCGACCGTTCCCCCGGCGAATTTTATCAGCTCGACTTCGAAATGGCCTTCGCAACTCAGGACGAGGTCTTAGAGGTCTGCGAATCGGTAGTTTCGGACATCTTTAAGACCTTCTCGGACAAAAAGGTCACCGCTTCTCCCTTCAGAAGGATCCCCTACGCCGAGGCTATGGCAAAATACGGCTCGGATAAGCCCGACCTTCGAAACCCCCTCATCATCTGCGACCTGACCGATTTCTTCACCCGCGCTCCCTTTAAGCCCTTTATGAATAAGCCGGTCCGCGGTATCGTTACCCCCATCGGAAACGAGCGTTGGTTCTTCGATAAATCCCTCGAATATGCTCAGAAGCAGGCCAAAATGGCAGGCCTTGCCCATATTACCCTCTTAGAGGAAGCAACCGTTAAATTTAAGGACGATCCTATTACCAAGGTTCTTTCCGAGGAGCAGAAGAAGGAGATAATCGAGCTTACCGGAATTAAGGAAGGTCAGACCATATTCTTCATCTGCGACACCTCCTCCGATACCGCCGACAAGAACGCAGGCGTTATCAGAAACTGGCTCGGTTCGGAGCTGGGTCTTATCAACAAAGACTCCTTCGAATTCTGCTTCGTCGTCGACTTCCCTATGTACGAGCGTGACGAGGTCACCGATCAGATTATCTTTACTCATAACCCCTTCTCTATGCCGCAGGGCGGACTTGAGGCCCTTGAGACCAAGGATCCCTGCACCGTGCTCGCATATCAGTACGACCTCGTTTGTAACGGTATTGAGCTTGCATCGGGCGCGGTACGTAACCATAGCCCCGAAATTATGAGAAAGGCCTTTGAGATAGCGGGCTACGAGGAAAGCGAGGTAGAGAAGAGCTTCTCGGCTCTCTATAACGCCTTCCAGTTCGGCGCGCCGCCTCACGCGGGTATGGCTCCCGGCGTTGACCGTATAGTAATGCTTCTTGCCGACACCGAGACCATCCGCGACGTTATCGCCTTCCCCTTAGACGGATCCGCTCAGGATCAGCTCCTCGGTGCTCCCGGAGAGGTTACCGAGCTTCAGCTCTTCGAGGCAAACGTTTCCATCCGCGGAAAGGAATCGGCCGATACCTTCGGTACCGCAGGCGACGGCTCCAACTTTGCCGACGCGGTTTCGGCCTCCAAGGTCGGGGTAACCTCGGGCAAATCCAAGCTTGAGGGTCTCGAGCAGGTAAACGAGCTCTGTCTTACCGCCGACGAAAAGAAGAGAATGGAAAAGATATTTAAGGCTATGGCCGAAAAAGAGGCCGAGCTTAAAGCCGTCGATACCGAAAACACCGAGGTTATGGTTCACGTTCGCGAAATAACCAACGTGCTCAGAAGTGACGAGAGAATGCAGCCCTTCGCCCGTGCCGATCTGCTTCGCGGTGCTCCTCAGGCCACCGAGGACTCCTGGCAGGTTCCGAGACTTGTAAAGTAAAGAGAGGTGTGTAAATTGGCTAAATATATTACCGAGATAAACAAAAACGGCAACGTTGCCGTTGACGACAACATCCTTGTAAAGGATATCCCCGCAACCGCAGGCTCGAAAATGCTTGAAAGCTTCGTGCCCCTTTTCTCCGCAACTGCGGTAGAGAAGCTTACCGCCGCCGGTTACACCCTTTCGGGCAAGACCGCAACAGGCGAATTCGGTCTCGATCTTTACGGCGAGACCTCAGTAAACGATATCTGCGCCGCCGCTTCCCTTGTTAAGGAGGGCGCTGTAAAGGCCGCACTGAACGTAGACCTTAACGGCGCACCCCGTCGTGCCGCCGCAATAGAGGGCGTAACCTTTATAAAGCCTACCTACGGAACCGTTTCCCGTTACGGTATAATCGCCTGCGCCTGCTCGGGTGAGCAGATAGGCGTTACCGCCAAGGATGCCGCCACCGCCGCAGAGGTACTGTCGGTCATCGCAGGCTACGACGAAAAGGACGGTACCAGCCTTAAGGACGTTAAAGATATCGACTATAACTGCGATGCCCCCACAAAGGGTATGAAGATAGCCCTTGTAAAAGAGCTTTATAACGAAAACCTTGATGCCGCAGTAAACGCCTATAAGGCCGCAGGCGCCGAGGTTGAGGAGATATCCCTCCCCGAGGTATTCGCAGCGCAGACGGCTTGGCAGATACTCTATTCGGCCGAGACGACAAACAACCTTTCCCGTTTCGACGGAGTTAAATACGGTCACCGTACCGAAAAGTATAAGAATATCGACGAGCTCTACGTAGGAAGCCGTACCGAGGCCTTCGGATTTTTGACCAAGGCCACTATCCTCTACGGTTCCGACGTGCTCTCAAAGGGTCGTTACGAGGAATGTTACGATAAGGCCCTTAAAATTCGCCGAAAGGTCGTAGAGAAGCTTACCGAGCTTTTCGGCAGGTACGACGCCCTTCTTATGCCGGCATATTCCAAGGCCGAATTTGAAGGCTATCCTATTGCCGAGGCCTTCGAAAAGGTCTTCGACGAGAGCCGATACACTGCGGCCGCTTCGATTACGGGTATGCCCGCCGTAGTAGCAAAGGGCGTTCAGCTTGTAGGCGACTATTTCTGCGACGGTAAGCTGCTTGCCCTTGCAAAAGCTTTAGAAAAGGAGGAAGCATAAATGAAATACGAACTTGTCATCGGTCTTGAGACCCACGTTGAGCTTGCCACCGATTCCAAGCTTTTCTGCTCCTGCGGAGGTCACGCCGCCGCCGACGAGCCTAACGACTGCGTTTGTCCTGCCTGTGCGGGTATGCCGGGTATGCTTCCCGTAACCAACAGACACGCTATCGAGCTTGCCGTTAAGGCAGGGTTTATGCTTAACTGTAAGATAAATAAGTATACTACCTTCGATAAGAAGAGCTACTACTATCCCGACCTTCCCGCCGCATATCAGATCACACAGTGGTTTCATCCCATCTGCGTCGAGGGCTCGGTTCAGATAGGCGACCGCACTATCGGAATAAAGCAGATCCACGTTGAGGAGGATGCAGGAAAGCTTGTTCACGACGACGCAACCAACACCTCCCTCGTCGATTACAACCGTACCAGCGTGCCCCTTATCGAGATCGTTACAAAGCCCGATTTCAGAAGCTCCGACGAGGTCATAACCTACCTTAAGAAGCTTAAGGCCGCTCTTCAGTTCGCGGGAATTTCCGAATGTGAAGAGGGCGCAATGCGCTGTGACGTTAACATTTCTGTCCGCCCCGAGGGCTCTGATCAGTTCGGCATTCGAAGCGAGATCAAAAATATGAGCTCCTTCGCCGAGATAAAGGACGCTATCGAGTTCGAGAAGGTCCGTCACGTAGACGCAATTGAGCGTCATACCGAAATGCTGGTTCAGGAGACCAGACGCTGGGACGAGGCCAAGCGCCGCACCTTCCCCATGCGTAACAAGGAGACCGCCGCAGATTATCGTTACTTCCCCGACCCCAACCTTATGCCCATCGTGATCGACGATGAGTGGCTCGAGGAGATCCGCACTTCTATGCCTGCAACTGCTGAGGAAAAGGGTCAGAAGTACGTAGATATGGGAATCGCCGAAAAAGAGGCCGCCGTACTTGCCTCCGACGCAAAGCTCTGCGCCGTATTCGACGAGGTAGTAAGCCTTGGCCGCGAGCCCAAGAGCGTCGCTTCATGGATCCTTACCGAATGTATGAGCAGAATGCACTACCTCGGTATCGAGACCCTCAGCATAGCTCCCGCAAAGCTCGCCCGTATCATCGAGCTTGTAGATACCTCCGAGATTACCCGTAATGCAGGTAAAAAGGTTCTTGCCGCAGTATTCGAAAAGGACGTTGACGTCGATAAATACTGCGAGGAGCAGGGACTTAACGCCAAGGTCGACAGCGCCGTTATAGAGGCCACCGTCGATCGCATTATTGCCGATAATCCGCAGGCCGTAGCCGACTACAAGGGCGGCAAGGTCAAGGCAATGCAGGCCCTCTTCGGTCTCATTATGAGAGAGCTTAAGGGCGTAGGCGACCCCGCCGTTATCCGCTCCCTCCTCGAAAGCAAGCTTAATGCGTAACAAAAACCCCGTCGTAAGACGGGGTTTTTTCAGTTACAGCGTTTCCAAAAAGGAGCAGAGCTCCTTAAGGCTTCCTTTTTTACAGTCGGGCATTTCGCCCTCGACGATAAGGCAGTCGGTAACGAGGTAGGTGTCCATTCCTGCCTGCGAGGCCGCCCGGACGTCCTCCTTCGTGTTGTTTCCGACCATAAGACACTTTTTCGGGTCGAGACCGAGCTTTTCGCAGATTTCGAGGTAATATTCAGGGTTCGGCTTGCAAAAATGTGAATTTTCGTAGGTCGTGACAAGGTCGAAATCCTCGGGATACAGGTCTACCCAGGAAAGACGGGCCTCTATTGCGCAGGCGGGAAAGAGCGGGTTTGTTGCGACGACGACCCTTTCGGCCTTTTCTCGGGCCAGCTCTACCGCCTTTTTCGACTGCTCGGTAGGCTGCGTTACGGCCTTGGCCTTATGAAAATCGGTATGATAGAAATTATCGAAGGTCGGGATATGATCGTAGGCCTCTTCTCCGAATATATTCGAAAAGACCTCCCAGAAACGGGTTTCGTTGTTTTTCGTCCCGTCGTTTCTTACCATAGCCTCGACCCCCTTCCACATTGCGGGAATAAGGGTCTCTCCCGTATATCCGTGGCAGGAGACCGCCTTTATAAGCAGACCGAAATAGGCCTTTGTAAATTCGTCGTTATCCATGGGCAGAAGGGTTCCGTCCATATCGAATAAAATTGCCTGATAACTCATTTTTCCTCCTGTCCGCCCTCGGGGCTGTAGCCCGACGCTTCTATTTTTTCGACGATTCCGATAAACCTCGCGGTATCCTCCTCGCCGATTATATTCATAATTTTTTCGGCAACCTCCAAAGAGCCGCCGTGAACCTTTATAAACAGATCGAGCTTAACCACCGCCTCGTTATATACAAGCCCCTTTGTTATTCGGCTGTTTTTAACTATTGCGGTAAGCTTGACCCAAGCCAGCAGCAGGTCTTCGGTACGGTTTTTGCTTGGCATAACGTCTCCCTACACAAGGTTCACAAAGTGAACGAGAATTTAAAATATTATACTACAAATAAGCCCTTCCGTCAACGACAGAGGGGTTTATTTTCAGTTTATTCTTTTTTGTTATATTTTGGAGCAAAGGAGAAAAAGCGCGGAGGATCATCTTTTTTGGAGGGAAATATGATGTCGAGGATAAAAAGACTAAGCTTTTCGGTTCTCTTTTTTCTTTTCTTTTTCGGAAGCACCTCCTGGGACTACAGCGGCCACGCCTTTAATCTGGGGGGAAGAATAAGCCTTAAAATGACGGTTATATGGGGGCTTTTAGGTCTTGCCTTCGTGTTTGCTTATAGAAAGGCTCTTGCCCCCTTCCGAAAACAGGATAGTAAACGTTTTTGGTATCGTCCTCGCTATCCTTACGGCGGCAAATCTCTTGGTTACCTCTGCGGCGGTCTCCCGTTGGCAGAGCAGACTTCTGGGCGCCGAGCCCAAAAACCGAATAGAAAAACGGGTAGACGAGGTCTACGGCGACGAGAGGATGAAAAAGATCTATCCGAATATGGTATTTAAAACCTTTGAGGAGGAATAAATATGAAAAATTATCTGCTTTATAATACCTTTGCAGGCGGCTGCACGGGAGAGGAAAAGGCCAGGTCGGCAGCCGAAAGGCTAGAAGGCGAGGTCGTCCTTACCGATATGACTAAGATTACCGATTATAAGGCATTTATCGAGTCCTGCGCGGGAGAGCGGATCACCCTTTGCGGCGGCGACGGAACCCTTAACCGCTTTGCAAACGAGATATACGGTCTCGATATAAACTGCGAGCTGTATTTTACCGCCGCAGGAACCGGCAACGACTTTTTAAAGGAGGTCGCCGACGGCGAGCCCGACGCGGTGATCGATCTTAAAAAATATATAAAAGACCTCCCCGTATGTAAGGTCGGCGATAAAAAAAGCCGCTTTATAAACGGAGTCGGCTACGGAATCGACGGCTATTGCTGTGAGGTAGGGGATAAGCTGCGCGCGGCGGGAAAGACCAAGGTAAATTATGCCGCTATAGCAGTTAAAGGCCTCCTTTTTCACTATAAGCCCACCGGAGCCACCATTACCGTCGACGGAGTAAAGCATCGCTTCGAGAAGGTCTGGCTTGCCCCCGTTATGAAGGGTAAGCACTACGGCGGCGGAATGACCCCTGCCCCCGAGCAGGACCGCTTTGATAGCGAGGGAAGGCTCTCGGTATTCGTTTTCCACGGTTCGGGAAAGCTAAGGACCCTTATGATCTTCCCCAAGATATTCAGCGGCGACCACGTTAAGCATACCGACGTTACCAAGGTCCTTACGGGAAATGAGATAACCGTCGAGTTTGACAGTCCCCGCGCCCTTCAGATTGACGGCGAAACGGTCTTGGACGTAAAGCACTTTACCGCCTCGTCGGCCAAGGAAAGGGTAATTCAGCAGGCATAAGGCTTTACAGCACGGCATACCGCCGTGCTGTTATTTATTATATGAAGGAATACTTATAACCGCAGCATAAAATCTCGGCTAAAATGTGAAAATCTCATATTTTAGCCGAGATTTTATATTGACTTACAGCATATAATAATATATAATATAAACGAGAAATTATACTCTGATGAGGTGTATTATGAGCTATATTAATCGACACATGGAACAGCGCATAACCGAACTTTCAAAAACTTGGTCGGCAATTTTGCTTACCGGTCCGCGTCAGTCCGGCAAAACTACTATGCTTAAAAACCTTGCCGAAAAGGAAAATATCGGTCGTGAATACATTTCTCTTGATGATCTGACCGTAAGAGAAATGGCAAAAAACGATCCCAAAATGTTTTTGCAGCTTCATAAACCGCCGATTATTATCGACGAGGTTCAGTATGCTCCGGAGCTGTTCACTTATATAAAAATCCATGTTGATACACACCATAACCCCGGCGATTTTTGGCTGACCGGTTCTCAGGTGTTCAGTTTGATGAAAGGTGTTCAGGAGTCGCTGGCAGGTCGTGTTGCGCTTCTGCATATGTCGCCCTTATCTCAAAGAGAAATTATCGGCGCAGAACCTCGCCCCTTTACAACCGATTTTGATGCACTTGTAGAGGATAGCAAAAACAGCCAAGCGCTTACTGCCCCACAAATGTATGAGCGCATCTGGAACGGCTGTATGCCCGGTCTTGCAAGTGGAGAACACACCGACAGAAACATGTATTACTCCTCCTATCTTTCCACCTATATTGAGCGTGACGTTCGGGAACTCTCGGGTGCGATTGATGCCTTGAAGTTTACAAGATTTATTACGGCGGTTGCCGCCCGTGCATCACAGCTTGTGAATTATAAAGCGATGGCAGATGATGCAGATATTGATCAGCCAACGGCAAAAGCATGGCTTCAGATACTTGAAACATTAGGCATTATCTTCCTTCTGCATCCGTATTCCAACAACGTCTTAAAACGCACAATTAAAACGCCGAAATTATATTTTTATGATACAGGACTTATCTGCTATCTCACAAAATGGTCTTCTCCCGAGGTTGCAGAAAGCGGTGCGATGAGCGGCGCATTACTTGAAAACTTTACCGTATCTGAAATTATGAAAAGTTATCAGAATGCAGGTAAAGAACCTTGCCTCAACTATTATCGTGACCGTGATGCAAGAGAGATTGACGTTATTATCGAAGGTGACGGCAAACTGTGTCCGTTGGAGATCAAGAAAACGGCAAACCCCGATAAAAGAATTACAAAGACTTTTAGCCTTATCGATAAATCGCCCTTGGTGCTCGGCACCTCCGCCGTGCTCTGTATGAGCGACCGCCTCTCTGCCTTCGACAGAGACAATCTCATCGTCCCGATTTGGATGATATAGTTTTTTGAAAGCGAGTAAGAACTAAATAAAAGAATGAATGATGCAGGGATTAAAGATCAATATATTTTTCGTTTTTTATCACCAAACGGATATAATGTGTTTTTTGACCTTTCATATTTTTTCGGCTCCCGTCATACAATTTACTGTATGACAGGAGTTGATTTTATGAGAGACATAAGCAGCGACCGCGCCGCAAGGCTCGGGGAATACATAATCGAAACGGGAGCAACGGTCAGGGCCACCGCCGTAGTTTTTAAGATCTCGAAGTCGACGGTACATAAGGACGTTACCGAGAGGCTGAAAAAGGGGGACCCTATTCTTTACCGACAGGTAAAAAAGGTTTTGGAGAAAAATAAAAACGAGCGCCACATAAGAGGAGGCCTCGCAACCAAAGAAAAGTATAAAAAGAGCGTTTAAGGCGGCGCTCCGCACCGAAAAGCATTTGCCTGTTTTCGGCAAATATTTACATTTTTCAAAGTATGTAATCCACTATGACACTTTCAGATTTTGAAAGTGTCATTTTTTCTTATACAGAAAAACGGAGACGCTTCGTAAAGAAGCGTCTCCGTTCGGGTGCACACCCGTTTCGGGGTCTTTTTTGTTATTTATTAGCTTCGGCTTCGGCGGCCTTCTTTGCGGCGATAGCCTGGTCGATCTCGGGCTTGAGCTTAAGCTCTTCCTTCTCGGGGTTCTGATAGAGGCGGATCCAGTCGATATAGTAATCGATGGGCATTTCGTCCTCGTCGGTAAGAGCCCAGCCCTCGGGCTTCCAGGTGCTTTCGGGGGAGAAGATCTCGTTATTCATAATAACGAAATGGAAATCGTGGAAGCCGGAGGTTCCGTCGATTATCTCGTGCTTGAAGTTTCCGTTTACGGGGTCGATGGGAACGGTTCCGTAAAGATTATCGTCTACGTAGAACTTGATCTCCTGCGGATCCCACTCGAGAGCGTAGATATGATACTCGTCGTTGAGGTTTTCGAACTCCTCGAAGGTATAGCTGCCGCCGCCTACCGAGCAGTGGGTCTTGTAGCCCCACTTATGAAGGGCGGAAGCAAGGGTCTTCTCGTTGGAGAATACCTCGAAGATGTCGATCTCGCTCATCCAGGGGGTAGTCTGGAATACGGTGCAGGACTGCTCCCAGAAGGAGGGCCAGGCGCCGTGACGGTAGGGGATCTTGGCTCTCATTTCTAAGTAGCCGTACTTATAGTTCATGGTTCCCCAGGTGGTGAGGCCTTCGGGAAGGGAGTAGTTAAGACCTTCCTTGTCGCTTCTCCATACCTGCATATGTACGTTCTGCTTTTCGATACGGATATGCTTCTCGGTATTGTCGTAGTCGCGATCCTTGGTACTCATGGTGCGGCGGAAGCACCACTTCTCGGGGTCGAGAGTTTCCTTATCGAACTCGTCGTGCCATACGAGAACACGGCCCTTTTTGTAATAGTCGAAACCGTATTTCTCAGCTTCTTTGAACATTTCGTTTGACATAGCTTTTCCTGCCTTTCGGTAGACAAAAATCAAATTTTTGCTTTACTAAGAAGGCTTTCTCGCCTTCCAAGGCCATTATAGCAAAGGAGTCCTCATTTTTCAATAATAAAATCTAACGATCTTATATTATTTTTTATAAATAGTGTGTTTTCCCGTTCCCTCTTGGCTTTATTCCCTAAATTAGGTATAATCGTTATAGAAAATTTAAGAAAACGGTGAAATTATGGCCAATAAAAACCCTGCCCTCGAAGCCCTTATCGAAGAATATCAAAATTCTGCCACCTCAAAGGAGGAGCAGATCGTTATCCGAAAGCTTCAGCTTATTAAGGCGCATCTTCTCGACTGCGGCGAGGAGGAATTTGTTTTTGCCGACGAGATCGTCAGCGAGCTTTGCCGCATTATAAAAAATATGAAGGAGCAAAGCGAGAAAACCGCCGTCGAAGCGAAAAAAGCCTCGATGCGCGTTTGGATTCGGGAAAGGTCTCAAACGGCTTTGTTCCTCGTTATAACGAAGGGGATATACCCTCAAACCTAAACTACGATACCGCCGAGGAGCTTCTCGTCGCCTTTTATAACGCTTTCCGAAACGAGCAGAAGCGGAAGAGTGATGCCGAAAGGAAGCAGTATCCCGCCATACGAAAGCTATCCGAGCTTACCCGGCCGATAGAAGTTAATTCCACCGTTAAGGACTACGTCGCCAGAATAAATACCTTTACCCGTCGTTATATGAGGGACCTTCCCCGTACTATGGAGCTTTGGCTCGGTCAGACCCGAAAGATCGACCCCGTCGTCTTCACCTTTTTAAACATCGAGCTTATCCTTGCCGAGTTCGAAACCAAAAACGGGGACGGAAGCGTCAACAAACAAAAAAGCAATATTCAGTCGGCCCTTCGAAAGCTTAACGAGTTTAAACGGAGACGGTAATTTTCAGAGCCCCTGCAATAAAAGCAGGAGTATGCAGGCGAGTACACCGCTGTCGAGTCCTGCGAGAAGCTTATGAAATAGGAGACGCTATGACCAAAAACGAGATTTTGAGGACGGCGGCGAGCCCGAGGTCTATAACCTTTCCCCCGATCGGAAATCAATACTATCCTACCTTGAATCGGCAAAAAACCGAACCTCCCCCGCCATAACGGGATAAGGATAGAGATTTAAATCGGTGCGAAGCGAACGGAAGGGTAACAGAGGATCGGTGGGGCAAGATGGAATGATGCATTTGCTTCGCAAATACGATGTTGCTCGTTGCTCTCGCAATGATGCGATGTTTGCCAGTTCATTAGCGACAGCGACATCATTCACGAAGTGAACATCATTAGCGATAGCGACATCATTTGCCCGCAAGGGCAAACATCATTGAAAAAACTCCTTGAGAAATCTCAAGTAATCACCGCCTTAGATGTATTATAGCATAAAAACGGCGAAGGGCAATACTTATTACCTATTACTTCTTACTTATTACTTCCCAAAAATCCCGTACAAACTTAATTTGAAGTAAGAGTAAAGAGGTAAGAAGTAATAAGTAAAAATCCCGTCCACTTATGTGAACGGGATTTTTGGCACCCCCTGCGAGAATCGAACTCACAACTAACCCTTAGGAGTGACCTCGAAACTCGGTTGTAGAGTCACTTCCTGTACCCGATAATCCCGTATTTTCAAGGCTTTTTCGCACTTTGAGTGTTAAGCTGTGTTATGGAATTACTGCTAATTTTACCCCGTTTTCGACCGTTTCATTAGATGGGAATTAGCAAGGGGGTCGGATTTAGGGAAACGGTTATATTCCCACAAGATGCCTTTATTTAATCGCTTGTACCTCGGTCTGTTACCGAGTTTTATTTATTTTACTCACTTCGCTAAATTGGAATTTGTCAATACCTATTACCATAAAGATATTTATTTGAAATTCTCTTTTGTGTTTCCAAATATTTTGTAACGTTTTCATCATAATCAGGATAATTATAACCAAGTGAATCTGCCACTTTTTTAGATATTTTTT
>CASFDQ010000058.1 GCA_949293385.1 uncultured bacterium
GATTGTCTTTTTGTATCTGTCTTAAGCATCGAAATCCCTCTTTTTTGCAACTGTTCTTTGCTTTTATTATACCATATTTATCCCAAATTTTCACCTGTTTTTACAAAAAATGACCGCTGACTTACCTTTGTCAGCGGTCTGAGAATGTTCATCCGAACATTCTCTTTTCCTTTTAAATATCGAGCTCAGGGGGCAGGTCTATTTCTTCTCCCACGTATTTTCCGTTTTTCTTCCGCTGACGGACATATTCGCTGAGCAGATACTCTATCTGCCCGTTGACCGAACGGAAATCGTCCTCCGCCCAGGCGGCTATAGCAGCGTAAAGCTTCGGGGAGAGCCGCAGGGGGATCTGTTTTTTCTGATTATCGTTCATTTTATCAGTAAAGGCTTCCGGAGTTAACTATCGGCTGTGCATCGTGACTGCCGCAAAGCACGACCAGCAGGTTGGAAACCATTGCCGCCTTTCTTTCGTCGTCGAGCTGTACCTTGCCGCCCTCGTTTAGTCGGTCGAGAGCCATTTCTACCATACCAACCGCGCCGTCAACTATCATCTTACGGGCGTCGATTATGGCCGAGGCCTGCTGACGCTGAAGCATAACGGCGGCGATCTCGGTGGCGTAGGCGAGATAGGTTATTCTTGCTTCGACTATTTTGATGCCTGCATCGTTTACGCGGTTTTGGATCTCGGCGCGGATGCGCTCGGCAACGATCTCACTGGAGCCGCGAAGGCTTCCTTCATCGGCAACGCCGTCGCCCGTGGTATCAACGTTCGGAGCTACGTCGTAGGGGTATATCCTTACGATATTTCTAAGCGCACTGTCACACTGTAGGGATAAAAACTCCTTATAATTGTCTACGTTGAATACCGCTTTTGCGGTGTCGGTGATGCGCCAGGTTACCGCGATACCTATCTCTATCGGGTTTCCGAGACAGTCGTTTATCTTTTGACGGTTGTTGTTAAGGGTCATTATTTTAAGGGAGATGCGCTTGTTTACCATATCGATCTCGTTTCCCCCCGTAAGAGCCTTGGTAAGGGAGCTGCTGCTAGAAACGTCGCCGCTTTGATTAAGCTTTGTCTTTGCGGCGGGGTTTACCGCAACGCAGAAGGGGTTAACGTAGTAGAAGCCGTCGCCCTTTATCGTTCCGATATATTTACCGAAAAGGGTAAGCACGAGGGCTTCCTGCGGCTTTAAGACCTTGAGTCCGAGAAGGGGGATCCAGCCCAAGGCCAGAATAAGTATTCCCGCTACGAGGGTCACTACGAAAAGGACGGTATTGACCTCCTCAAGAAGAGCGCCGATAATAACAAGATTAAGGCCGATCATCAGAAGAAGGATAGTAAGTATAAGCGCTAACATTCCGTGTTTTTTGTTGTTCAGTATTTTTTCTGTCATAAAATTACCTCCGCATATTTGATACTTAAATGATATCATAATGATATCTAAAAGTCAAGAAAAAAATTCCGACGGAAATTTCCGTCGGGTTAAGATTTATGCGAAAAAGATGAAATGAAGCACGGTCGCGTTTACGGCGCCGGTAATAATTCCCGCAATTACCTGAGGAATGGTATGTCCGACGAAGACCTTAAGCTTTACCTCGTCCGAAAGCTTGTCTGTAGAGAGGTTATTTATAAGCTCGGAGATCTCGTTTAAAAGAACCGCCTGCTTTCCGGTCTCCCGTCTTACTCCGCAGGCATCGTGACAAACGATGATGGCAAGAACGACGCTTATGGCACATTCGAAGGAGCCGAGCCCGTAAACAAGGGCGCTTACGACCGCAACCGAGGTGACCGTAGCGGAATGACCGCTGGGCATACCGCCGTCGCCGACGAGCCGCCACATATCGAGCTTGCGGTTGACGACCGCGTGAAGAACGGTCTTTAAGACCTGAGCAATAAGCCAGGATGAAACGCCGATCATAAGATATTCATTTGAAAGCAGATCATAAAGCCACTTCATAGGCGGGAGTTCTCCTTTCTGCTTCGCAGTAGTATTATAATACCACAAAATCTCGTTTTAGCCAAGACTTTTTAACAAATTTTGACCTATTTAAAAACTCAAAAAGAACAAAACCGTCGAATTTTGTGCAACCTTAACAAAAAACGAAAGGAAAAATTGTTTGCCGCATTGTAACTTTCACAAAATCCCTCTTGCAAAATCTGAAATTATTTGGTAATATTATAGCTAGGGAAAGTATGTCTTTCTTTATATGTGATATAGAGGTGAATTGATGTTTTATCCAAACAGCTCGATCGGTGAAAGGCTTTCTTATTTTCACGACCGCCTTTGTGCCGATACCTATGAAATACTCGGTTCACATTTTGTAGGCAACAAGGTTATTTTCCGCGTATGGGCCCCTAACGCCTCGGCCGTCAGCGTCGTCGGTGACTTTAACGGCTGGAACGGCTCTTCAAATCCGATGTTTAAGGTAACCTCGGGGATCTGGGAAGCGCAGATCGAAGGACTTAAGAACTACGATACCTATAAATATGCCGTGACCGACTTTGCGGGGCGAATCGTCCTTAAGTCCGACCCCTACGCACGTCATTTTCAGACGGCTCCCGAAAACGCCTCCCGCGTCTACGACGGCACCTCCTATAAATGGGGGGATACCGGGTGGAGAAACAAGGTAAAAGCCTCCGATATTTATTCATCTCCCATAAATATATACGAGGTTCACTGTGAATCCTGGCGAAAATACGAGGACGGCTCTAATTTCGACTACGTAAAGCTGGCCGAAGAACTAAGCGAGTACGTGAAGGATATGGGTTATACTCACGTTGAGTTTATGCCTATGACCGAATATCCCTTCTCCGGCTCCTGGGGCTATCAGGTAACGGGATATTTCGCTCCTACCTCCCGCTACGGAACCCCCGACGACTTTAAAAAGATGGTCGATATTTTTCACAGAGCGGGAATCGGCGTTATCCTCGACTGGGTGCCGGCGCATTTCCCGAAGGATGAGCACGGACTCTACCGTTTCGACGGAACCTGCTGCTATGAATACGACGACCCCCGTCGCGGTGAGCATAAGGAGTGGGGAACCTGCGTATTCAACTACGGTAAGGTCGAGGTAATGAACTTCCTGCTGTCCTCCGCCTGTATGTTCCTGAGAGAATACCATATCGACGGACTCAGAGTCGACGCGGTGGCTTCGATGCTCTATCTCGATTACGGAAGAAACGAGGGTGAATGGGCCCTTAATCAGTACGGCGGTCATCAGCATATTGAGGCGATCGAGTTTCTCAGAAGACTGAACGAGGCCTGCTTTGCCGCCAATCCGAAGGTTATGATGATAGCGGAGGAGTCTACGGCCTGGCCGATGGTGACCAAGCCTGCCGCCTGGGGAGGACTCGGCTTCAACTTTAAATGGAATATGGGCTGGATGAACGATACCCTTCGGTATCAGGCCTTGGATCCCATCTACCGAAAGTTTGAGCACGACCTTATAACCTTCCCCTTTACCTATTCCTTCGCCGAGAATTTTATTCTTCCCATCTCTCACGACGAGGTGGTGCACGGTAAGGGCTCCCTCATCAATAAAATGCCCGGAGATTACGATCAAAAGTTCGACAATTTCCGCGCGTATATGACCTATATTATGGCGCATCCCGGCAAAAAACTTATCTTTATGGGAAGCGAATTTGCTCAGTTTATCGAGTGGGACTATAAAAAGGAGCTCGACTGGCTGCTGCTTTCCTACGATAAGCACAGAATAACCAAAGATTTCGTTAAAGCTCTTAATAACTTCTATCTTAAAAACCCCGCCCTTTATCAGTACGACTTCGACGAAAGAGGCTTTCAGTGGATCTCGGGCGAGGATCATCAGCAGAGCATTATCTCCTTCAGACGTAAGTCTAAGGAGCAGGGCGAGCTGATAGTTGTCTGCAATTTCGTCCCCGTAAGAAGAGATAACTACCGTATAGGCGTCCCCGAGGCGGGAACCTATAAAACGGTATTCTGCTCCGATTGGGAGGAGTTCGGAGGTCATACGGAAAAGAACCTTAAGGGCAAAAGATCGGACGGCATCCCGATGCACGGAGAAGAAAACTCGATAGAGCTGACTATTCCCGGAATGTCGGTAACGGTCTATAAAAAATATACCCGAAAGGTTAAGATTTACGAGTATTTTGACGAAGGATAGCGGAAAATTCTTCTTCCAAAACCTGATTCGGGTCCCAATGGTTTGGTTAAAGGGGAATAAGTTGTCCTCTCTTATAATATAACTTAAATATAAAAATCATCAGGAGATGAGAGTTTTGAAAAAGACAGAATGTGTAGCAATGTTACTCGCAGGAGGTCAGGGAAGCCGACTCGGAGTTCTTACCCGTAAGATCGCCAAGCCCGCCGTACCCTACGGCGGAAAATACCGTATTATCGATTTTCCTCTTTCCAACTGCGCCAACTCGGGAATCGATACGGTAGGAATACTGACTCAGTATCAGCCTCTTGAGCTTGCCGACTACGTAGGAAGCGGAAAGCATTGGGACCTCGACCGTCAGTCGGGAGGCGTTCACGTCCTTCCCCCTTATCAGAACACAAGCGGCGCCGATTGGTATAAGGGTACTGCCAACGCAATTTATCAGAATATCAACTTTATCGAGCGCTATAACCCCGAATACGTCCTTATCCTTTCGGGCGATCATATCTATAAAATGGATTATTCCAAGATGATCGAGCAGCACAAGGCGACAAACGCCGACTGTACCATCTCGGTTATCGAGGTTCCTATGGAAGAGGCCTCACGTTTCGGTATAATAAACGCCAACGAGGACGGCTCTATCTACGAATTTGAAGAGAAGCCCAAGGCCCCGAAGAGCAATCTTGCTTCTATGGGTATATACGTTTTTAACTGGGATAAGCTTCGTAAATATCTTACCGAGGACGAGGCCAAGGAGGGCTCACATAACGACTTCGGTAAGGATATTCTCCCCACCATGCTTGCCGAAGGAAATAAAATGCAGGTCTACCGTTTCGGCGATTATTGGAAGGACGTCGGTACTATTGAATCTCTTTGGGACGCAAACCTTGATCTCTTAAATCCCAAGATCGACCTTAACCTTTCCGACCCGAAATGGAAGATATATTCGGGAACGCAGGGGCTTCCGCCGCAGTACATAGCCGATACCGCCAAGGTTGAAAATTCTCTTGTGACCGTTGGCTGTAACGTTCACGGCAAGCTTGACTTCTCTATCCTTTTCGAAAACGTTACGGTAGAAGAGGGCGCGGTGGTAGAATATTCTCTCGTTATGCCCGGCTCCCGAATCAAAAAGGGCGCAGTCGTTCGCTACGCAATAGTTGCCGAGGACACCGTTATCGAGGAGAACGCCGTCGTCGGTCAGTCTCCCGAATCGGTAGGGGATATTAAGGATTGGGGAATCGCCGTTATAGGCGAGTGCCTCACGGTCGGCAAGGGCGCTACCGTCTCTGCCGGCAAAATGATCACAAGCGAAGTTGCGGAGGGCGAAAACGTATGAACACAAATAAGACCTTAGGAATAATTTTTGCAAATTCTCACGACGCACTGCTGGGCGATCTCACTAAGCAGCGTTCGATGGCCTCTCTGCCCTTCGGCGGACGTTACCGTCTTGTGGACTTTGCCCTTTCAAACCTCTCTAATGCCGGCATCGACAAGGTCGGAATAATCACAAAGGCTAATTATCATTCTCTTATGACCCACGTAGGAAACGGAAAGCCTTGGGACTTAGACCGTAAAAACGGCGGTCTCGCTATTCTTCCTCCCTACGCCTCCCCCGAGGCTCAGGTCTACAAGGGAAGGCTCGAGGCTATCTACGGAATACTCGAATACCTCCTCGAATCAAGCGAGGAAAACGTCGTTCTTTACGATTCCGACGTGGTGGCCAATATCGATTTAAAAAAGGTTTTAAGGTATCATAAGGAAAAGGATGCCGACGTTACCGTCGTTTATACCCACGGAGATAAGCCCGAGGGTCAGAACGATATGATGGACTTCAGATTCGATTCCGACAACCGTGTAACCGCCGTTAATTTTGAGGAGCGTATGAACTGCGACTACAGCCTCGACGTTGTGGTTATGGGAAGGCAGATGCTCATCGATATCGTCGTTTCCGAAATAAATACGGGACGCGTAAGCCTTTCTCACGGAATCTTTTCTAAGGGCTACGGAAAATACCGCATCTACGGCTACGAGCATACCGGCTACGCCTCCGTTATGGATAGTATGGAAAGCTATTATAAGGCTAATCTCGATATCCTTAAGGAAGAGGTCAGAGACGACGTATTCAGCCGCAACAACCCCATATATACCAAGACCCGCGACGATATGCCCGCAAAATACGGCATTTCGGCAAAAACCAAGAACGCGATCATTGCCGACGGCTGTATAATCGAGGGTACCGTTAAAAACAGCGTGCTTTTCCGCGGTGTTAAGGTAGCCCGCGGTGCCGTGATCGAAAACTGTATTCTTATGGAGGGTACCGTCATAGGCCGCGACAGCGTCGTTAAAAACCTTATTACCGACCGTTTTGTTAAAATAACCGACAATCAGCAGATCGACGGTAAAAAGGACGCCCCCTATATACATAAAAATTCTGTAATATAAAAATCCGAACTACGGAGGAACTAAATGAAAATACTCTACGCAACAGGCGAAGCTTACCCCTTTGCCATGTCGGGCGGCCTTGCTGACGTTGCAGGCGCCCTTCCCAAGGCTCTCAGAAGGCGACTTGTAGGTTGCCGCATCGTTATGCCTCTTTACTCGAGCGTACCGGAGGAGCTTAGAGCCGAAATGAAGTTTATTACCTCGATAACCGTACCCGTTGCCTGGCGGCGTCAGTACTGCGGTATATTCGAGGCCCGCTATGACGGAGTGGTCTATTATCTTATAGATAACCTCTACTACTTTAAGCGAGACGGCCTCTACGGTCATTTCGACGACGCCGAACGCTTCGCCTTTTTTTCCCGCGCGGTGCTCGAGATAATCCCTTATATCGACTATACCCCCGACGTTATTCACTGTAACGATTGGCAGACGGCCATGATCCCCGTCTATCTAGACCGTTTCTATAAGGAGAACCCCCTTTACAGGAATATTAAAACCGTTTACACGATCCATAATATTCAGTATCAGGGCAAATACGGTTACGAGCTTATAGGCGACGTTTTGGGCCTCGACGAAAAGGATAAGGGACTCGTAGAATACGACGGCTGCGTTAACCTTATGAAGGCGGCGATTCAGTGTTCGGATAAGATAACGACCGTTTCTCCGACCTACGCAAAGGAGATCCTGACTCCCTATTATTCTCACGGTCTTAACTGTATTTTAGAGGACTTTAAGTTTAAGCTCTGCGGAATAGTAAACGGAATCGATACGGTGGTCTACGACCCCGAGACCGACCCTGCCGTGTTTAAAAACTATTCGGCCGCCGACCCTTCGGGTAAGGCGGTCAACAAGGCCGAGCTTCAAAAATATATGAACCTGCCCCAAAGGGAGGAGGTTCCCGTTTTCGGAATCGTTTCCCGTCTCGTAGGTCATAAGGGCTTCGACCTTGTGAAATGTGTGTTTGAGGATATGCTCAAGGCCGATCTTCAGGTGGTCATCCTCGGCTCGGGCGACTGGGAATTTGAGACCTTCTTCTACGAAATGTCTAAAAAGTATCCCGATAAGGTAGGCTTTAAGCTGGGCTTTATCCCCGATCTGGCAAGAAAGATCTACGCAGGTGCCGATATCTTCCTGATGCCCTCTAAGAGCGAGCCCTGCGGACTTGCGCAGATGATCGCCCTTCGCTACGGTACGATTCCGATAGTCCGTAAAACGGGCGGTCTTGCCGATACGATAGTCGATATTGAAAGCGAAAACGGAAACGGCTTCGTCTTCGACAGCTATAACGCTCACGAAATGCTTGATACCGTCTGGCGTGCCGTCGGAAAGTACGGTGACAAGGCCGCTTGGACTAAAATGGTCGAGAACGCCCTTTCTATCGACAACGGCTGGAACGTTTCGGCAGGCGAATATATTAAACTTTACAAAGAGGTCGTTCTATAGTATAATACTCTCTGCGCGTCTTACGCAGAGAGTATTAAAATAAGGTGAATTATATGTTGGATATAATCAAAACGATAATCCTCGGCCTCGTCGAGGGTATTACCGAATGGCTCCCCATAAGCAGTACGGGTCACCTTAAGCTTACGGGTAACTTCCTTAAATTCGAAAGCCCCGATATAACCCCCGGCTTTTACGATATGTTCGACTACGTTATACAGCTTGGAGCCATCCTTGCCGTCGTAGTGATCTTCTGGAACAAGCTTTGGCCCTTTACTACAAAGGAAAAGGGATATATAAAGCGTAAAAGCGTAATGGTATGGTCGAAGGTAGTCGTTGCGGCAATACCCGCCGTATTTGCGGGCATTTTCCTCGATGACTGGGTAGAGTCCTTTGTGGGTGACGGAAAAACCGAGGCCACCGTTATTTCGGCGACCCTTATAATCTACGGTATTCTGTTTATTATTGTCGAGCTTCTCAATAAAAACCGAAAACCGAAGACCATCTCTATGAAGGCGCTTTCTTATTGGGACGCCTTTCTTATCGGATTGTTTCAGGTTCTCGCAATAATCCCCGGAACCTCCCGTTCGGGCGCTACTATTCTAGGCGCAATTATCCTCGGAGTTTCAAGAACTGTCGCCGCCGAATTCAGCTTCTTCTTAGCCGTACCCGTTATCGTGGGGGCAAGCCTGCTTAAAATACTTAAATTCGGATTCGGATTTACGGGAATGGAGTTCGTGGTGTTGGCCGTGGGTATGGTGACCGCCTTTATCGTTTCGATATTTGCGATCAAATTCCTTCTCGGCTATATAAAGAAAAAGGATTTCAAGGTCTTCGGCTACTACCGAATTGCCCTGGGTCTCCTTGTTCTCGGCTGCTTCTGGCTCGTTTAAAAACTGATATCTGCCTCTGAGAAGGAAATATCCTTCTCAGAGGTTATTTTTTTAAATAAAAAGTAAAAATAATAAATTAGAAAACGAGAGAAAAAACGAGAAAAACGAAGCAAAAACGAGAACGCATTTACTAAATTAAAATTTTTAAAAAAAGGTGTTGACAAAGGCGTCCTAGGTTGGTATAATATCAAAGCATCAACTAAAAAGAATTTTTTGGAGGTAAAAAGTTATGTCCACTTTTATGGCAAAACCCGCTGAGATTCAGCGCAAGTGGTATGTAATCGACGCCGCCGGTAAGCCCCTCGGAAGAACTGCAGCTAAGGTTGCCGATCTTCTCCGCGGTAAGGGTAAGCCCGAGTTCACCTCTCACGTTGACTGTGGCGATCACGTAATCGTTATCAACGCCGAAAAGGCTGTTCTCACCGGCAAAAAGCTCGAGAAAAAGTACTATCGTCATCACACCGGCTACATCGGTAGCCTCAAGGAAGTTAAGTATGCTACTTTAATGGCAACAAAGCCCGAGAAGGCTATGGAGCTTGCCGTTAAGGGAATGGTTCCCGGTACTACTATCGGCCGCGCCGCACTTACCAGACTTCGCATCTATAAGGGATCTGAGCATCTTCACGCTGCACAGAAGCCCGAAGTAATCGACTAAGAAAGGAGCACAGAGTAATGATTGAAGGAAAGCCTTATTTTTACGGAACCGGCAGAAGAAAGAGCTCTGTTGCCCGCGTTCGTGTTTATAACGGAACCGGAAAGATCATAATCAACGATCGTGAGATCGACGATTATTTCGGTCTCGAAACCCTTAAACTCATCGTTCGTCAGCCCCTCGCTCTCTGCGAGCTCGAGGGCAAGTTCGACATCGTTTGCCGCGTTGCAGGCGGTGGCGTAACCGGTCAGGCAGGTGCGATCCGTCACGGTCTCTCCCGTGCACTTCTTCAGTACGACGCTGAACTCCGCGGCGCCCTCAAGAAGGCAGGATTCCTTACCCGCGACCCCAGAATGAAGGAAAGAAAGAAGTACGGACTCAAAGGCGCACGTCGTGCACCCCAGTTCAGCAAACGTTAATTTCGCCTTTGGCGAAATACAAAATGCTCTGCTTTTCGGCAGAGCATTTTTCGTTTGCTGAACAACTATATTCGCCTTCGGCGAGTTATATTGCCTTCGGCAGTTATATTTGGCATACGCCAAGTTATATTCGCTTCGCGAGTTTATAGAGGCGAATATAATATAACTTTTTTCGAAGCAAAAAATATAACTACGCATTTTATGCGTAATATAACTGCGCAGCAATATAACTTTAAAAGTTATCGGAAAGGGGTAATCTTATGAGCGAAAGCATAATGCGAGATAAATCAAAAGAATTTGCGAAAGAAATCGTGTTCGTTTGCAAAGCGGAAAAAGAAAAGTATCGTGAGAGCGTGCTTACAAATCAGTTATTGCGCTGCGGAACATCTATAGGTGCCAATATTCATGAAGCACAGTATGCGCAGGGAACAGCTGACTTTATTTCAAAGTTCGAAATTGCGCTGAAAGAATGTCATGAAAGCGAATATTGGATAGAGCTTTTATATGAGACAAATTATTTGGATGAAGAAAAATTTAAACATCTCAAAAATAATTGTGGCGCTATTCGAAGAATGTTGATTTCAACCTGCACTACGATTAAAGAAAAACAGAAAAAATAAAGCGTTAATTACATTTTCGCAAACTTCAAGGCTCTGTGGATTTCCGCAGAGCCTCTTCTTTTTGATTAAATATTGTTTAAATATTAGCGCGGTTCAGCGCCCTCGTTAATGAGGAGGCAGACTCATAACCCACGCGTTCCGCCGCCTTTTCTGCGGAAACGCCCTCGAGAAGCAGGTTTCGGGCCTTAAACAGACGATAATTCTTGAGGTAGGTATAGGGCGTTTGCTTCATAACCTTCTTAAAACGGCGGATGAAATAATTCTCCTCGAAGCCCACCTGACGCGCAAGCTCCTTTACCGTAATGGGCGTTGCGTAGTCGCGCTGTATGATACTCAGAGCGTTATGGATTATAGGGTCGGTGTTGAAGGGTATGGGCATTTGCTCGTGAACAAGATCCAGAAGAAGGCGCAGCATATGTCTGTCCAATCGGGTTTTATAAGTCTCTGAATTATAATCAGAGCTCTTGAGCTGACACGCAAGCATAAGGGCATTGTGCAGAGGGGAGTCGGGTGCTACGGGGATACGTAAAGGCTCGGTCGCGATTATCGGAGGCGCCGACAGAAAGTCGTAAAACAGATGACTTACGGGGTCGGACATATCGGTATGAAAGCTGTGCCTTAAATTGTAGGGGAACAGATATACACAGCCCTTCTGAAAGTTGTGCTTTGTTCCGTCGGGAGAGCGATACCATCCAGTGCCGCCTAAAACATAATAAAAACGCTGTATTTCAATGTCCTGCGTTAAAAGCCAATTCTCGGTTGACGGCGAACCGAGACCGCAGTAGTTAATATAGAGACTGTTTTCCATTTTTCACCTCAAAAGTCGATTTTGGCTTAAAATAAGTTTATTATAACTATATTCAAAACCTTATTTATACATTATAATAAAGCAAATACAGCAATCGGTCAAGTTTATTTTTGCAGGAGGAAGGCTATGGATAACAGAAAATGGTTTAAGGAAGCACAGTTTGGAATGATGATCCATTTCGGACTTTATTCTCTGCTCGGCGGTGAATGGAAGGGCGGAAGAATGGATGATGTCGGCGAATGGGCGCAGGCTCATTTCAGAATACCCAACGCTGAGTACGAGCAACTCGCGAGGATATTCAATCCCATTTATTTTGACGCCGAGGAATGGGTGCTTACTGCCAAAAACGCAGGAATGAAGTATTTCGTTATAACAAGCAAGCACCACGACGGATTCGCCCTTTTCGACTCGGCCTACGACGACTGGAACGTGGTCAAGGCAACTCCCTTCGGAAGGGATATTATTGCCGAAATAGGAGAGGCCTGCTATAAGCACGGGCTAAAGCTGGGGCTCTATTATTCCCAGGAGATCGACTGGCACGAGCCCCACGGCGGCGGCGTGGGACGCGGACGCACTCACATCGGCAACGACGGACGCTTCGACGTTTCCTGGACCAACGATTGGGATTTTCCCGAGAACGATAAGAAAAATTTTGCCCTATGCTTCGAGAGTAAGATCAAAACGCAGGTTAAAGAGCTGCTCACGAAGTACGGCGATCTTTGCCTTATGTGGTTCGACACTCCGAAGGACATAACACCCGAGCAAAGCCGCGAGCTCTTCGACCTCGTAAAGCATTATCAGCCCGACTGCCTCGTTAATTCCCGAATCGGAAACGGTATGGGAGATTACCGTTCTATGGGGGATAACGTGATTCCCGACGAATATATGAAGGAGCTTCTTGTGGAATCCCCCACAACCCTTAATGACACCTGGGGCTATAAAAGCTTTGATAACAACTGGAAGGACGCAAACAAGGTCAAGGAGATCAAAAAGCATCTTAACGACCGCGGCGTGAACTATCTTTTAAACGTCGGCCCCGATCCTTTAGGACGCATCCCTGCCCCCGCTATCGACATTTTAAAAATCGTTGGAAGTAAATAATAAAATCAGAGGATATGTATTTGATGATATACATATCCTCTTTGTTTTTGTAAAACTTTACGGCGAGCGTAGGGGAGGGGCCGACCCAAAGGGTCGTATTTCGACCGCAGGGAGGAACACCGTTTTGCGCCAATGGCGCAAATATAATTTTCGTTTGCGTCGGAAAATTATGTTGCCTTACGGCAAATGATGTTATGCTTCGCATAAATGATGTTGCGACTAACGTCGCAAACGAAACTTTCCTTGCTCCTCCCGT
>CASFDQ010000059.1 GCA_949293385.1 uncultured bacterium
GTGAAAACGCAGAAACAGCAGACAAGTTTTTAATGACTTGTCTGCCGACATTTGTTTTTATTTAGATTTACAGGAGTTCATATACCTTCTCAAAGGGAAAATGCCGTTTTTATATCTACGAATATGCTCATGAAAAAACCGTCGTTTGGACAGCAAAAAACCCCGATAAAATCGGGTTTTATGCGGAACATATCTTTTTTATGTTCCTTTTATGGCGGAGAAGGAGGGATTCGAACCCTCGAACCACTTTTAATGGTTACACGATTTCCAATCGTGCGCGCTCGACCAACTACGCGACTTCTCCATATCGGCCGAAGACCATTATATAATGACTTCGGCAAAAAATCAAGTATTTTTTTAGTTTTTATAAGTTTTCTCAAGAAGTTCGATTTTTTCGGTTATCATATCCCGAAGCTTCTTCGGCGATTTGACCTCAATATCGCCGCCGAACTGCAGTATCCAGCCAACGAGTCCCTCGCTTATCATACCCTTTGTTCTGAAGGTGAAGGTCTTGTCGGTGATGCTTGCAAGATAGATATTTTCCGAAAAGCGGTCTATGACCTGATCTAAAACGTCGTAGCTGCAGGTAAGCTCAATATCGTTGACCTCTCCGCCGAACATATTAAAGGTCTTGCCGGCGTAGTCGGCGATATCGAAGCGGTCCTTATAGGGGGAGACCTCACTGTGGTGACGGCGAGGCTCGTCCAAAATGGTGACTCCTCTCATACGGTCGAGGCGCATGTGCATAAGATTTTCGTATTTTTCGTGATTGCCGACCAGGTAATAATGGTCACCCATCCATATAAGAGCGTAGGGACTTATTACGAACTCTCTTTGCATAAAGGTGAGCTGACGGCCGTCGATGATCTTTCGGTGCTGATATTTTAGAAGGACCTTTTTATTCTGCTCTATAGCGGCGCGAAGTCGGTCGATGATAATAAATATCTCCTCGTTTTTACATTTGTTCTTATACTCGAAGAAGACGCTTTTTTCTCTTGCTCTCGCCTGCTCGCCCGACATCATATTTTCAAGCTTTTTTACAAGCTCACGGGTCTTTTTCGGGGTTATGAAGTTTGCGGCCTGTACCGCATCGATAAGAAGATAAAGCTCGGGCAGCTCAAGCTCGCGGGCACCCATAAAAAAGCCTGCTCTCGGGGAACGGGTCTTAATAATATCAAAGCCGTAAAAAATAAGGTTTTCGATATCGCTGTATATAGCCTTTCTCTCGGCTGTAATTCCGTATTTCGAAAGGTGCTCACATATTTCGGTAGCGTTTATCGGATGCTCCTCGTCGGAATATTTTTTAAGAATGTCGATTATATAAAGTATCTTCAGCTTTGAGCCGATCCTCGGTTCCATTTTTCTACCTCCGAAATAAATTCGTCATAAGAGTATAGGGAGTTTAACACGTCTAAAAGGGAATTTGCGGTAAGAACGGTCGGGAGCTTTAAATAGGAAAGAAGGCTTTTTCTCTTCTCCTGCGAGCCTTCGCCGCCCGAAAGTCCTAAATTAAAAAGGTCGGTTTTAGATATTTTTCTTTTCGGGGCTTCGGTTATTTCCGAAAGTATTCCCGCCCGCTTTGCGGCCTCAAGAATTATCCCGTTATCGGTTCCTTCTACCCCTAAAAGCCCTGCGGCGGAGGGGGTAGTCTTTCGCTTTTCCTTGCCTCTGATCTCGGGGAGGTAAAGGTTTTTTATCCTATCCTTCGGGACCAGCTTTTCGAGATGTTTTCTTATCATCTGCCCCGCGCCGTCGCTGTCGGTAAGGAGGACAAGTCCCTGCCTTTCGGCCAGCAGTCTTATAAGGGCTTTTTTCTCGGGGTCCTTAAATATCCGAAAGCCGTCGGTGGTTATTATGACCGTATCGAAAATACCCGAAAGGCGGATCTTATCGTACTTCCCCTCACAGATTACGGCCTCTTTTATCTTAATCAAGGGCTTCACCCGTTTTCATAATGTATATGAGTCTGACTATCAGCTTTTCGATAGCGGCGCGGTCGTTTCCCGAATAGCTTTTAAGCTCTCTTTCGGTTTTCACTATAGCGTCCAGTGAGATATCGAGCTTACGTTTATCGAAGCGTCTCAGATTTCCCGCCGCACGGGAGAGAACGAAGCCGCGTTTTCCGAGACCGAAGGCGTCTCCCATAGCTTCGGGATTTTTTCCTTCGGCCTTACAGCAAAAGGCCCTGTACATATCGACGTAGGCCGACGAAATACTGTAGAATATTACGATCGGTTCGATATTTATATAGTAAAGCTCGTCAAGAAGATTAAGAGCACCGGCCGAATCGCCTGCAAGAACCTTTTTCGAAAGGTCCCAGACCTCGGCTTCTACCGACTTGACGCAAACCTTGTCTATAACCTCTTTCGTGATCTCGCCCGATCCTACGAAGGTACAAAGCTTAGTAAGCTCTCGGGTAAGAACGCTTATATCAAGAGAGCAGATCTCGGTTATATATCGGGCATTTTGGGGACTAAGCAGACAGCCCTGCTTTTTAGCCGAGGCCGAAAGCCAGCGAACAAGCTCCTCGGGGGTCTTATAGTCGAGCTTAACGAAAGCGCCGCCGGCACCCTCTGCCGCCGAAACGAGTTTTTTGAACTTTGCCGATTTTATAAGGTCGGGCTCGGCGGAACCGAAATAAATAACGAAAACGGTGGTCTCGCAGGGCTCGCTTGCAAGCTCTAAAAGCTTTTCAAATTCGGCCTTGTCGGCATCCTCCGTATCGAAATCCTTTAACACGACACACTTTCTGTCGGCCATAAGGGGGAAGCCGTTTATCTCGTCGTAGACCTCCTGAAGATCTACTCCGTATTCGTATTTTATAAGATTCATCTCGTCGTCGGGCTCAACGGTGGCCTTGATTATGCGGTCGAGGGCCTGTCTTTTAAGATATATATCCTCTCCGGCGATAATATAGACCGGAAGCAGGCTTCCCGACTCAATCGAGGCTTTCAGGGTCTTTTCGGTAAGCACGTGGCTTTATCTCCTTTTTAGAATTTACTTTTTTACATATAAAATGAACGGTCAGTATGAAAACAAGGGCAAAAATACCGCAGTATACGCTTTTATCGGGGGATATATCCATAAAGCCTATGCCGCTTTCGGCAATTACCTTAACGGTAAAGAGGAAATACCCCGCAAAAAGCTTGGCAACGAAAATAAAGGGTATGGAAACGAGCTTTCCCACGGCGGGTATAAACCATATAAGAGCGCCGAGCATACCTGCCGCTAACATCCCCGTGACCGAAAAGCTGAGCAACAGGTTTGAAAGGGGAGCTATAAGAGCGGAAGAGCCGAAATAGTAAACGGTTATGGGAAGGGTCAGAATAAGTGCGCAGACCGCTACGGTAAAGACCTCGAAGATATACCTTACCGCCCGAAGAAAAAGCGAAGAGCTCTTAAAGCCGAAGCGGAAGGCATCAAGGATACTGCCCGCAGGGCCTATTACCGCAAAGGTAGCGGCGGCCGAGAGCATAAAGGCGACGTTATAAAACAGGTAGGGAAATAAAAAGGCCAAAACCGTCGTAGCAAAGCCGAGGGAATTCACCGAGTCGCTGTCTCTGAAGATAAGCATCCCCGTAAGCATTATAATATAAGTAAGCCCCGCGCGCAATATCGAAATATGAAAAAGGCAAATTACGGCGATAAATATCACGAACAGGGTCATTATCAAAACTGTAAGCCGACGGTCGGTTCGGGTCTTTAAGAGCCGCATTACGAGACCGCAGAGAATACCTAGGTGAAGCCCCGAAACTACCAGCATATGACTCGTACCCGTAGCCCGAACGTCGTCGCTTATATCTACGGTTATCGATCGTTTGTTACCTATAAGAACTCCGCCGAGGAGCTTTGCCTTATCGTCGGCGCCGAGACTGTTTGCGGCCGATGAAATACCCCTTCGGGTCTTGTCGGCGAAGCTGTGAATAAGGGAGGCCGCCCGCTCGATAACGACGTAATTTTTAACCCTGGCCGAGATGTATTTTCCCGAATCGAAATCGGAATATTTATATCGGTCGTCGTTTTCCTTAAAGGTAACCTCGGCACGTATCCTATCGCCCGACGAAAAGGTCGCCGCCTCAAACATATAGCCTACCGCCGACATACCTTCGGCCTCTTCGGCGGTGGAGCTTATTATATCGAGATAAAAACGGCTCGTGTTTTTCTGAGCCTCGATATCGTAAACCACGGCCTCTATCTCGGCGTTGTATTCGGCCAAACGGGAGGTTTTATGCGAAATGTAAAGGTCTAATGTTAAAAAGCGGATCGCCGCCAAAAGAAGTATGACCGCGGTCAACAAAGATCTCGGAGAAAGCCTTTTATCCTTCGGGTAAAAGCAAAAGGCTAAAATCGCCGTTCCCATAAGTACGCCTGCCGCAACAAGGCCTCCGACTACGGGTAACAAAAATGAGGCGAAAAGAATTCCGCCTCCGATAAGCATAAACGGTCTTTTCATAGTTTACAAAAGCCCCCGAACCTTATGGAACGGGGGCGGCGGAACCAATTAGTCTACTACGTAGAAGGAGTTGATAAGCTCTTCAAGCTTAACGGGATCGAAGGAGAAGATAGCGATAGAGTAAAGATGATTTCCGACTCTGCCCATAGCCGAATATGCGGTGGCGGTAACGTCATCGAAATCGGCGGTAAGCTTAGCGGCCTGGAAGGTCTTGCCTGCAAGGGTGAGGGTGGTGGCACTTACCTGAACGTTAGTGTAGCCCATTCCCTCGTAGGAGGTCTTAAGGCTGGGTAAGCTCTGCTCAATGGTCTCTTTGGCATCGAAGCCGACAAGCTCGAGAGCCGAGTGATTTTCGATCATAACGTTAATGGTAGAGGAGGCGTCCTCGGTGGTAACGTACATATCGTAGAAGAAGTCGAGATCCTTGATGCTTTCAAGATAATCGTCGCCGAGGGTCTCGCCTAAGGAAGCCATAGTGTTACGGTTGAGCTCTTCGATCTCGTCGTCATCGTAGAAGGTGAATTCCTCGCCGAGCTCGCAGCCGAGGCCAAGATAGCTGTTTTCCCACTTGTTACCGGTATTTACGCCGATGGAAAATTCGGGAGCATCCTCGTCGGGAGTGCTGTCGGTAGCGTCGCTGTTATTTACCGAAGGCTTCTGAGTTACAGAGCCGCGAACGTCGTCGTTTGTCACGGGACTGCAGGCCGCAAAGCTGAGGACAAGTGCCAAACATAAAAGTAATGCTAATAATTTTTTCATAAAAACACCTCGAAAAATTTTTTAAAATTATATCACGCATAAAACCTCTTGTCAAGGGAATAAGACTTGCTTTTGACCCGAGTTTTGTAGAGCTACAATAGATATTGGACAGAGAGGAAAAAAGCAATAAAAAGTAGAAGGACAGAGCCATTTAGGGTATAGTTAAGTTACCACACACAACAAACCCAAAAAGGAGCTCTGTCCCTCATGAGTAAAAGTATAACACAAGACATGCGGTATCGGCAATCCCTAATGCAGTATGCAGAGAAATATGGCGTAAGCCGTGCGAGCCGGAAATACAACAAAAGCCGGTCATATATCTACTTCTGGAAGGCACGCTGGGATGGAAGTGTGGAATCCCTGGCCTGTCAGTCCAGACGCCCGCACCACCATCCGAACCAGCATACAGAGGCAGAACTCAAGCTCATCCGGGATATGCGAAGGCGGAATCCAACACTGGGAATGGTGGAACTCTGGCACCGGCTTCGCAAACGCGGGTATACCCGCCGCCCGGAAAGCCTGTTCCGGATCATGCGCAAGCTGGGAATGTTCCCACAGCCCAGGACCAAAACGGCCTACAAGGCAAAACCATACGAACAGATGCAGTATCCCGGACAGCGCGTGCAGGTGGATGTGAAAGTGGTACCACTGAAATGTCTGGCAAATCCGGATGAACGGTTATACCAGTATACCGCCATCGACGAGTATACCCGGTTGCGCTATCTGGGCGCCTACCCGGAGCAGAGCACCTATTCTTCCGCCGATTTTCTGGAAAAAATGACGGCCTGGTTCAAACGCCGCGGCGTGCGGGTAGAGTGTGTGCAGACTGACAATGGCTTCGAATTTACCAACCGTTTCTCCAACAGCAAAAGAGACCTGCCCACACGCTTTGAACTGACCGCTGCACGCCTTGGAATCCGGCACAAGCTGATCCGCCCATACACACCCCGTCACAACGGCAAAGTAGAGCGCAGCCACCGTGAAGACCAGAAGCGTTTCTATGACACCCACCGTTTCTTC
>CASFDQ010000060.1 GCA_949293385.1 uncultured bacterium
TGCCTCGCACAGTCAAAAATCCTCTTCTTTAAAATTCTTCGACCTAAAAGGTGCAGAATTTCGAGGGATTTTTGGCGCGGAGGAACTTATAAAGCTGTCGCTTATAAGCGACGACAAACCGAAAAGCACCGAAATTATGCCCTTTTAGGCAGGTTCGGATTATTCGTGTTTGCTTAAACATTATAAACAATAATACCGTAAAAATCAAGCATTATTTATCTTTTGCGTGATTTAATATACTGCGACGGGGTTACCCCGAAAACCTTTTTGAAGCTTCTTATAAGAGTACAGGTGTCGTTGAAACCACAGCTTTCGGCCGTAACCTGCTCTGTAGTGCCGTCACTCAGCAGCTTTATGGCCTTTGTAAGTCGGTATCTTAAAATATGCTCCTGCAGAGTGCTGCCCGTATAGCTTTTGAAGGCGGTCATAAGGGTCGTCCGACCTATACCGAGCCGCCAGGCAAGCTCGCCTGCTACTATCTTTTCGCTGAAGTGCTCGTTAACGTATCGAAGGGCCTCGGTGACGTAGGGAGGAGCCTCTTTCGGAAGTTCATCCCTTTGCGTTTCCGATATAAGGGATAAAAGATAAAGGGAAATTAGCTTTTGCCTTACGGGATCGGTCTCATTTTTGATCCTTTCGGCAATTTCTACATACCTGTCGCATTGCTCTTCGGTTACCGTTATAATTCGGCCTTCCTTTCCGAAAACCGAAAGAAGGGAGGAAAATTCTGCCCCGTAGGTTTCTATAAACTGCGGCGCAAAAAGAATATTAAGCCTTCTGTAAAGAACCTGCTGGTCGCAGGCGACGAAGTGAGGGGTGTTAGGGGAGGTAAGTACGAGCCGCGGTCCGTCTCCCTCGCTGGCACTGCTCGAAAGAAGAACCTTGACCCTGCCTGAAAGTATAAGGCTTATTTCGTAATAATCGTGCATGTGAAAATTGCCCATATTTGTACTGTATCCCTCGCGGTAGTCGATATAAAGCTCGTGCCAGCTCTTTTTGTATTCAAGGTTATCAAGATCGGTTATCATATACTCCCTCCTATAAATGAATAATACCACAATTTTGAATGATTTTCAACTTGTTTTAGGTTGCTTATAAGGTTTTTACCCCAAAATATGAACTATCTGCTAATTTTTAGTACGATTTTATATTGCATTTAAGGTCTGTCCGAAGTATAATGAAACTAAATAAATACCTTCAAGGAGGATCATATTATGAATAATAAACCCGTAAAGGTAATTCAGTTCGGAGAAGGCGGCTTTCTTCGCGGTTTTGCCGACTGGATGCTTCAGAAACTCAGCGACATCGGAGAGTTCGACGGCAGTGTAGCCGTAGTTCAGCCCATAGATAAGGGTATGTGCGATATGCTCGCCGCGCAGGACTGCGTCTATACTCATCTCATCCGTGGCGCAGAGGGTGTCGAGATCTCTAAGATAGACGTAATTTCCCGCTGTGTAAAGCCCTATGATAATTTTGAAGAGTATTTGGCTCTTGCCGATATTCCCGAAGCTCGCTTTGTTATCTCCAACACTACCGAATCGGGCATCGAATTTAAAGATTCCGATAAAATTACCGATGCTCCTCCTGCGACCTTCCCCGCAAAGCTTACCCTCCTTTTAAAGCGCAGATTTGATAAGGGGCTTAAGGGCTTTATCTTCCTGCCCTGTGAGCTTATCGACAGAAACGGCGACAATCTTAAAAAGACCGTCTTACAGTACGCCGACCTTTGGCAGCTCGGCGACGGGTTCAAGTCTTGGATCGAGACCGAAAACGTCTTCTGTAATACCCTCGTAGACCGCATCAACACCGGCTATCCCAAGGACGAAAAGCTCGACCTCGGCTATGAGGACAATATGGTCAACACCTCCGAGTTCTTCCACCTCTGGGTAATTGAGACCGAGTTTGATCTGGAAAAGGAACTGCCCTTCTCTAAGGCTGACCTTAACGTTATTATCACAAAGGACGCACTAGAGAGATACCGCACCCGTAAGGTTCGTATTCTTAACGGCGCTCATACCTCTATGGTGCCCTTTGCCCTTCTTTCGGGCTTCGATACCGTAAAATCCTGTATGGACGACGACGATATGCGCGGCTTTGTCCGTACCTGCCTCTTCGAGGAGATCATCCCGACCTTAGACCTGCCTAAGGAAGAGCTTACCGACTATGCCGAGAACGTACTTATCCGTTTCTCCAACCCTTATATTAAGCACTATCTTTCCTCCATTGCCCTGAACTCGGTAAGTAAATATAAGGTCCGCGTACTGCCTTCGGTCCTCGAATATAAAAAGCGTTTCGGAAGCTACCCGAAGCACCTTATGTTTGCCCTTAAAAAGCTTATCGAATTCTATAAGGTAGGCGCACCCAACGACGACCCCGCCGTTATGGAATTTATGAAGAATAAAAGCGTTGCCGAGATCCTCAAAAACGAAGCCTTCTGGGGCTGCGACCTTTCCGACCTTTTAGGGGAGGTAGAGGCCTGATGCGGATTCATCCTTTAGACAACGTAGAGGTTCGTGCCGACGGTCAGAAATATGCCCTTAGTGAGATAAAAAAGGGCGAAAACGTTATAAAATACGGCTTTCCCATCGGCTCGGCTACCGAAGATATCGGGTTAGGGGAGAAGGTCTCTCCGAAGAACCTTTCTTCTAACCTTAAGGGTATGGACGACTGGGAATATCTCCCTGCCGAAACCTCTAAAACAAGCGGCCGAAGCGGAACCTTTTCGGGCTACCTCCGTAAAGACGGAAGCGCAGGAATACGTAACGAGCTTTGGATAATTCCGACTGTGGGCTGTATTAACGACGTGGCAAAGGCCCTTGCCGCGAAATGCGGCGGAAAGGCCCTCTGTCACCCTTACGGCTGTTCTCAGCTTGGCGGCGACCTCTTAAATACGCAGAAGATCCTCTGCGGACTTATCCGTCACCCCAACGCAGGCGGTGTGCTGGTACTCAGTCTCGGCTGTGAAGAGAACGGGATCGCTCTTATGAAGACCGTCCTCGGCGACTACGATGAGGAGCGTGTAAAGTTCCTTAATATTCAGGACTGCGAGGACGAAATAGCCGACGGTATGGCTATTATAAACGAGCTTAAGGAAAAAATGGCAGGCGACAAAAAGACCGAGATACCTGTTTCCAAGCTTAAAATTGCCGTTAAGTGCGGCGGCTCGGACGGCTACAGCGGAATTACCGCCAATCCCCTTGTGGGCCGCGCTATGGAATACTTTGCCGAGTACGGCGGAACCGTTCTTATGACCGAGGTTCCCGAGGTTTTCGGCGCTGAGCAGTTACTTCTTTCCCGAAGCGTAAACGAGAAGGTATTTACCTCTGCCGCCGATATGATAAAGGCCTTCCGTCAGTATTTTATCGACCACGGCGAAGGTATTGCCGATAACCCCTCTCCCGGAAATATCGCAGGCGGAATCTCGACCCTCGAGGAAAAATCCCTCGGCTGTGTTCAGAAGGCGGGAAAGGTTCCCCTTATGGGAGCATTAGGCTTCGGCGAAAGACCCGAAGCCGACGGAGGACTTTACCTTGTAAACGGCCCCGGAAACGATATGGTCGCCGTTACCAACCTTGCCGCGTCGGGCGCCCACATAATACTCTTTACGACCGGTCGCGGAACCCCTCTTTCTGCCCCTGTTCCGACCCTTAAAATAGCGACTAATTCGGCCCTTGCCGCCAAAAAGCCGCATTGGATAGACTTTAACGCAGGTGTCCTTTTAGACGGTGCGGATATGGGTGAAGAGGGCGAAAAGCTCTTCGAGCTCTGCCTCTCGGTTGCCGACGGAGCCAGACCCAAAAGCGAAGAAAACGGTTATTTCGATATCGCCATCTTTAAAGACGGCGTAACCTTGTAAATGTAAAGGAGAATTTCTATGAGCTACATAAAGAAGAATTTTTTACTCACCAATAAAACCGCCGAGGAGCTTTACTTCGGCTACGCTAAGGATATGCCCATTTTCGACTATCACTGTCACCTTCCCGAGAAGCAGATCTTAGAGAATAAGCCCTTCTCCGACGTGTTCGAGATATGGCTCGCAGGGGATCATTATAAATGGCGTCTTATGCGTAACTACGGCGTAAACGAGCGCTTTATTACCGGCGACGCCTCCAATAAGGAAAAGTTCGTTACCTACTGCACCGTTTTAGGTACTGCCTTCGGCAACCCCCTCTATCATTGGTCACAGGTCGAGCTCGAAGAGTTCTTCGGCTGTACTACCGAAATAAACGCCGAAAACGCCGAGGCTATCTGGGACGAGTGTAACGCCTATATCCTCAAAAACGGTATCACCCCTCAGAAGCTAATAGAGAGCTCCAACGTAAAGCACATCTATACCACCAACGAGGTCTTCGACGACCTTTCGACCTTCGAAAAGATAAAGGAAAAGGGCTATAAGTTCACCGTTACCCCCGCTTTCCGCGCCGATAAGGTTATGAATATCGACGCCGCAGGCTACAGAGGCTTCGTAGAAAAACTTGCCGACCTTACTCATCCCATAAACTCTATTGCCGACCTTGAAGCCGCTTTAGAGAACCGTCTCAACGCCTTTATTAAGGTTGGCACAAAGGCCAGCGATATCGCAGTAGAGCGTGTTTGCGAGGTAACGACCGCCGAGGAGGCCGACGCCGTTCTTAAGAAGGCCCTTTCGGGCAGTATACCCACCCTTCACGAGACCGAAGTGTTTAAGGGCTATCTGACCTATTTCCTTATGAAGCTTTATGCAAAATACAACATCGCAACCGAGCTTCATATCGGCGCAATGCGTAATAACAATGCCGTAATGTTGGAGAAACTCGGCCTCGATACCGGCTTCGACTCTATCTCCGACACTAACAGCATAACCCTTACCTCCCGTCTCTTTGACAAGCTCAACAGCGAGGGACTTCTCCCCAAAACTATCGTATTTAACCTTAACCCCAAGATGAACTCGGAAATTATGACCCTCATCGGCGCCTTCCAGAGCGACGAGGCAAGAGGCAAGATGCAGTACGGTCCCGCTTGGTGGTTCCTCGACAATAAGGTCGGTATGGAGCAGCATCTCCGCGACCTTACCGCAACGGGCCATATTGCCGTATTCGTAGGTATGCTTACCGACAGCCGTTCCCTCCTTTCCTATCCCCGTCACCACTATTTCAGAAGAATTCTCTGTAACTATCTCGGCGATATGATGGAAAAGGGCGAAATGACGAGCGATATCAAGTACGTCGGTAAGGTAGTAGAAAACATCTGCTATAACAACTCTGTAGATTACTTCAGTATGGAGAGATAATATGGTAAGCTGCGTTTCTAAACAGAATTCGTTAGTTCTGTATTGGGAGCTTCCCGAGACCTATAAAAAGGGCGACGTTTTTGAGGTGAAACTCGGCGACAAGAGCCTTGGAAAAACCGAAAAATGTCACCTTGAAGCGGAATACCTTACCCCCGATACCGAGTATACCTTGACCCTTATCGGTAAGGACTTTAAAGAGGAGATAACCGCTAAGACCGAGCCTGTTCGCCGCCGTATAAACGTTGCCGATTTCGGCGCGGTAGGCGACGGGAAGACCCTTAACACGGGGGCTATTCAGGCGGCGATAGATTTCTGCAAGGAAGGGGAGTGCGTCTATATTCCCGAGGGCGATTTTATGACCGGCTCTCTCTTCCTGCATTCGGATATGGAGCTTTATCTCGAAAAGGGCGCAATTCTTCACGGAACCGCTAACGTTCACGACTACGAGCCGAAGATAAAAAGCCGCTTTGAGGGAATAGAGATGATGTGCTATGCCGCCCTCATAAACGTCGGAGCTCTCGACCGAAACGCAATTACCTGCAGAAATATCCGTATCTGCGGCGAGGGTAGCGTCTGCGGCGGCGGAAGACCCTTGGCCGAAGAGGTAATAAGGGTCGAAACGATACTGATGAAGGACTATATTGCCTCCCTCGGCGACAGCGTTAAGGAGTGCGAGACCTCCACCACCATTCAGGGCAGAGTACGTCCCCGTCTTATAAACCTGAGCTCGGCCGAAAACGTTACCGTCTACGGTATAACCATCGAAAACGGAGCTTCATGGAACTTCCATATGATCTACAGCAAAAACGTAGTCACCTGCGGCTGTACCTTTAGGTCGGACGGAGTCTGGAACGGCGACGGCTGGGATCCCGATTCCTCCTCTAACTGCACCATCTTCGGTTGTCAGTTCTATACAGGTGACGATGCCGTTGCGATAAAATCGGGTAAGAACCCCGAGGGCAACGTGATAAACCGTCCCTGCGAGCATATAAGAGTATTCGATTGTATAAGTCACTACGGTCACGGAATAACCGTAGGAAGCGAAATGTCGGGCGGTATAAACGATATTCGTATCTGGAACTGCGATATGGGCGATTCGGTCTTCGGAATCGAGATTAAGGCCACCAAAAAGCGCGGCGGCTTTGTTCGAAACGTCAGAGTCAGAAATACCCGTACCTGCCGCGTGCTTATGCACTCTGTCGGCTATAACGACGACGGAATAGGCGCCCCCACCGTACCGATTTTTGAAGACTGCTCCTTTGAGGACCTCCTTATTACCGCAAGGCTTAAGGGTATGGACGGCGAAAACCGCGAATGTCAGGCCATCGAGCTTTCGGGCTTCGACGTCCCCGGTCATTTCATTAAGAATATCCGTTTTAAAAACATTCTTATCGATAGCGGCGAATCTAAAAGACAAACCATCTATCTTCAGTGCTGTGAAGGAATCTCCTTCGAGAACGTAAACTGCAAATAACTAAGTGAAGTGTTTTTCTGAAAACACAAAAAGGGGCTGTAAAAAAAACAGCATAAAAAATCCGAGGTTCGCGGTAATCCGTGGGTCTCGGATAATTTTTTCATCAAAAATCGTTATTTAAGAAGAAATTTCAAAATAGTTCTGTTTTGCTCCGTGCATTGCACGGAGCTTTTTATCCCGTGATTTAAGAACAAGAGATTAAAATACTGCAACGTATGACAAAAACGGTCAATTGAAAAAACGGCAGAGTTCATTATAATTTTATATAGAGCTTTCCTCTCGAGCGCGCTGAAATGCGCATTTGCAGCAACGGTATAGTAAACCACACAAATGTATTGTGCAACCTCACTAATCGGGGGGGGGATATTTGTGAATTTGTACATATTTACCATACGTTTGTTTTGTGATATAATCACTTTGAAATAAACAATGAAAGGAAAAAAAAGATGAAAAACAAGTTTATCGCAACCCTTTTATCTGTAGTTCTTTTGCTTACCTGCTTTACGGTAATTCCGGTTGCCGCAGAAGACGCTGCCAGCGTGACCTATTGGGATAAGACCACGTCGCAGCCTACCGCTGACGCAGACGGTGACGGCTATCTCGATATTTCCAAGCCCTCCGAGCTTGCCTGGGTCATAAACGCGGGAGGCTCTGCTACCGGCAAGTACGAGCTTTTAAACGATATCTGGCTTAACGATATGAAGGTATCGATAACCGACGGTGAGCCTACCGTAACAAAGGCATCTGACGGCTCTGAGATCACCGACCTTTCAACCCTCAACACCTGGTATAAGAGCAAATCCGTCAAGGGTACCTTTAAGGGTAATGGTAACGTGGTTCACGGCGTATTTTATAACGATTATACCGAAACCGCTTCCGAGACGAGAAGAGCCCTTTTTCCGGTTGCAGGAGAAGGTCTCAGCATCAGCGGAATCGGCATTGAAGATTCTTATATTACAGGAAACGGCTCCTATTCAAATGCGGCTTTAATCGGCTACGTTGTTCGTGTGAACGGCTCGGTCGACTCCTGCTACGTAGGGGATAGCGTCTATATGTACGGCGATAACCTGGCAGGAATCGTCGGCGGCGGAACCATTCCCAACCAAACCTTCACTATTTCAAACTGTTATTCTCTTGCTACTTTAGAGCATCACGACGATAATCCCAAGGATTTCTACGGTACCCACATAGTATGCGGAATACTTGGTAACGCTTGGGGCTGGAATTCGGCCGTAACCAACTGCTATGCCGTTGGAGATACTGTCCTTGTCCGCGAAACGACCGCCCCCGTATCCAACTGTCAATACGTTTCCTCAGCAGATGCCGCAGGCCTTGTGGGACTCGGCGGTGCCTCGGCTCTTATAAATTTAGGCGACGCCTTTGTTACC
>CASFDQ010000061.1 GCA_949293385.1 uncultured bacterium
ATAATCTCTTTAAATTCCTTGATGCCTACTGCGCCGAATACGAGGCGGAGCAGAGTAAATAATAAGTTAAAAGGTCGGACGGCTGAAGCCGTCCGATTTTTTTACGTTTGCGGCATTTTTTAAAGATAGATAGGTATTGCAATTTTTAAAAGGCTTTGGTATAATGTAATGTAACTATGTAAAAGGAGGCGGAGGAAATGGGTAAGATCGTTTCGGTCGTAAATCAGAAGGGCGGAGTAGGTAAGACCACTACTGCCGTAAACCTTGCCGCAGGTATCGGGAAGCTCGGCAAAAAGGTTCTTTTAGTCGACGCCGACCCACAGGGTAACACCACCTCGGCCTACGGAATAGAGAAAAAGCGTCTTACCGCCTCGGTCTACGACCTTCTTATCGGAAAGGCCGCCGTCGGCGATACCATCGTCCCGACCAAGTTCGACGGGGTAGACGTTATCCCCTGCAATATGGACCTTGCAGGCGCCGAGGTAGAGCTTATCTCTCTCGACGACCGCGAGTCCCGTCTTAAAAGCGGACTTATAAGGGTAAAGGAAAGCTACGACTATATTTTTATCGACTGTCCTCCCTCCTTGGGCCTTATAACCATAAACGCCCTCTGCGCTTCAGATACGGTCCTTGTTCCTATTCAGTGTGAATATTTCGCCCTTGAGGGACTTAGTCAGCTTATCGCCTCGGTAAGGCAGGTTAAAAGGCTTTATAACCCGAGACTCGAGCTTGAAGGCGTCCTTCTTACCATGTTCGACGGAAGACTCAATCTGACTCAGCAGGTGGTAAGCGAGGTAAAGCGCTTCTTTAGTAAAGAGCTTTACGGCACGACCATTCCCCGCGCCGTCCGCCTTTCCGAAGCCCCCAGCTACGGAAAACCCATACAGTATTACGACCCCCGAAACAAGGGCGCCCGCGCCTACGACGACCTGGCGGCGGAATTTTTAAAGAGAAACGGAAGGTGAAGCTCTTGGCAGATAAAAAAGGCGGCCTCGGCCGCGGACTCGATTCCCTCTTTAACGCTAACAGTGAGGAGACCTTATCTACCGAGGTAATGCTTTCTCAGATAGAACCAAACAGGGATCAGCCCCGAAAGGATTTCGACGAGCAGGCCCTAAACGAGCTTGCCGAATCTATTAGAGAGCACGGACTATTACAGCCGATCCTCGTTCGCTCAAAACCCTCGGGCGGATATGAGATAATCGCAGGAGAGCGCCGCTGGCGAGCATCCCGGATAGCGGGACTTCGTACCGTTCCCGTAGTTATAAAGGAGATGGACGAAAAGGAGGCCGCCGAGGTCGCCCTTATCGAAAATCTTCAGCGTGAGGACTTAAACCCCGTGGAAGAAGCAATGGGATACCGCTCCCTTATGGTCTCCTACGGCCTTACTCAGGAGCAGGTCTCCGAGCGTATGGGAAAATCCCGTTCGGCGGTAGCTAACGCCCTCCGTCTTTTAGACCTTACTCCAAGCGAGACCGAAGCCTTAAAGGCAGGAAAGCTTTCGGCAGGTCACGCAAGAGCGCTTCTCGGCGCCGAAAAGGGAAGTGACCTTCGCTCGGAAATGCTGAGGGTCGCTTTGGCGGGAGCCTCGGTTCGCGAGCTTGAGCTTATGCTTAAGAAGAAAAAAGAGGCTAAAAAGACCGAAAAAACGGTCGACACCTACTACACCGAGGTCGAGCTTGCCATAAAAAACGAGCTTGGACGTACTGTTAAAATAACACCCAAGGGTAAGGGCAAGGGAACCCTCACCATCGAGTTCTACAGTAAAAAAGAGCTTGAAGATTTTGCTAAAAGACTGACTGATTAGTCAAAGGAGATATAAAAATGTTAGACATTAAAGTAGTAAGACAGGACCCCGAAAGGGTAAAGCAGGCGGTTAAAAACCGTAACGGAAACCTCGATAAAGAGGTCGATCAGCTTTTAGAGCTCGACCTTCAGCGCAGAGAGATAATCACCGCCGTTGAGGAGCTTAAGGCTAAGCAGAATTCGGTTTCCAAAATGATTCCTCAGTACAAAAAAGAGGGTAAGGACGTAACCGCTATCTTCGCCGAGATGAAGGAGATCTCCGACAAGATCAAGGCCGACGACGCAAGACTTTCCGAGATCGAGGACAAGCAGAGAAGCCTTCTTCTTATGATCCCCAACATCCCCTCCGACACTACCCCCATCGGTGCTGACGATTCTTGCAATCCCGAGGTAAGACGCTTCGGCGAGCCCAAGAACTTCCCCTATGAGCCCAAGGCGCACTGGGATATCGGTCAGGACCTCGGAATCCTAGATCCCGAAACCGCCGCAAAGGTTACCGGCACCCGTTTTCATTTCTATAAGGGTCTCGGTGCCCGTCTTGAGCGCGCAATAATCTCCTACTTCCTCGATACGCATACCGAGTTCGGCTATACCGAGATACTCCCTCCCTTTATGGCCAACCGCGCTTCCATGACCGCTACGGGTCAGCTTCCCAAGTTTGAGGAGGACGCCTTCAAGCTTTCGAATAATGAGTATTTCCTTATTCCTACCGCCGAAGTACCCGTTACCAATATGCACCGCGACGAGATCTTAGACGGCGCACAGCTTCCTATTAAATACTGTGCATATTCGGCTTGCTTCAGAGCTGAGGCAGGTTCGGCCGGAAGAGATACGAGAGGTCTTATCCGTCAGCATCAGTTTAATAAGGTCGAGCTTGTTAAGTTCGCCGACCCCGAAACCTCCTACGACGAGCTCGAAAAGCTCACCAACGACGCCGAGCGGGTGCTTCAGGGCTTAGGACTTCCCTACAGAGTCGTTTGCCTCTGCTCGGGCGACCTTGGCTTCTCTTCGGCCAAGACCTACGATATCGAGGTCTGGATGCCCTCCTACGGACGCTACGTCGAGATTTCCTCCTGCTCCAACTTCGAGGATTATCAGGCTCGCCGCGGCTCTATCCGCTTTAAGAAGACCCCCAAGGACAAGGCACAGTTTGTACATACCCTTAACGGCTCGGGCGTAGCCGTCGGCCGTACCGGTGCCGCCATCCTTGAAAATTATCAGAACGAGGACGGTTCGGTTACCGTACCCGAAGCCCTCCGCAAATATATGGGCTGCGACGTGATAAAATAATAGTGGTCAGAAAAGAGTAACGCCTTCGGCGTGAGTAGCGCTGCGCGCGAGTAAAAAGAGTAACGGATATCGAAAACGTAAATATATACGGTTGCCGTTAGAAAATGAAATCAAATCCGTTTCATTCGCCGCATATATTTATTTGCGATTCGGCCGTCCCCCCGACGGGTCATCCTGAGCGCAAGTCGAAATTTTGCGACAATGAGATTCCGTCACCTACGGTGCCGCCCTTACGGGTTCGACAGGCTCAGAATGACCCATTGTCGCAAAATCGCCGTAGGCGGGATCTCGCCGGAGAGGGTACTAACGCCTTCGGTATCCGTCGGCCTTCCCACGGCGAGCCGCCGCGCCCATACGCGAAGACAGTGGACAGTGATCAGTGGTCACTGTCCACTGCGCGAAGCGGTGTCCCTAATTTATAGTATTGACTTATTCACCACATAAATTTATAATGATAAAAAATATCCCTTGAGGTGATAATTATGGCAGTTTTTAAAAGAAGATGGTTTATGTGGGACCTTGCCCGTCAGCGCAGGTTTGATCGGGAGGAGTTTTTACTCGTAACGGATAAGTTGGCCGATCTCGGATATAACGGACTCGGTCTTTATTTGGAGGGAGCCTTTGAGCTTAAGTGCCTCGGCGGCGGAATTCTTCGCCCCGGCGTTATGACCCATGAGGACGCCGCTTGGGCCAAGAAGATATGCGAAGAGAAGGGAATATTCCTCTTCCCGATGACCAACGTCGTCGGCCACATGGAGCATTTTCTCAGGCAGGAACGCTTTAAGCACCTCTGCGCAAATATTAAGCAGGGAAGCCTCGATATAAATTTTGAGCTTCCCGAGGCAAAGGATTTTGCCCTTAAAATAGTTTACGAATTTTTAGAAGCCCTCGATACCGATTATATTCATATCGGCGGCGACGAGGCTAAGCTCAGCGACCGTACCCGTCCCCTTTATGCAGAGTTTTTATCCGGCCTTTGCGACGAGCTTTTGGCCGACGGAAAAAGGGTCGCGATATGGAACGACCTTCTTTGGGCACATCAGGAGCTTGTTGAGCCCTTCAGCCGCGATATCGAGATCTTCGATTGGTGGTATAAAGGTCACCGTCCTATGTCTATCGAGTTTTTCCTTAACGCAGGCTTTAAAAACGTTATCGCCTGTCCCTGCGAAAACTCCTGGGTCGGCTTTATAAGTCATCAGTTCCTGCGCGACTGGGTTCAGGACCCCGACGATACCCCCGTTGAGTCGGACGAGATAGAGGCCCTTTTATACGACGCGGTAAAGGTAGGAGACCCTGACAATCTCTGCGGACTTTATACGCACTGGGAGGACACTATGGGCCGCGACCTTTGGGGTCAGTGGTCACCGATAGCCCGTGCAGGCCTTTATATGCAGGGCAAATGGGAATATAAGACCCGTAACGACGAGGCCCTCGAAAAGGCGATCTTCGGAAGGGTCACCCCCTATACCGAGATAATGCATATAATTCAGGACGAGATACATACCCTTTTCAGAAATCCCGCGTTGGTAAGCTACGTCAGAACGGCCCTCTTTACCAAAAAGAACTTTAACGACGCGGCGTTAGAATCCTTTGAAAGCGGAAGGGATTTCCTCCCCGAGGTCGAAGCGCCTATTGCCAAGATCGACGCCTTGCTTTCTAGCTGGACTCCCGAAAACGCCTTTGAGCGGTGCTGCAAGGCCGACCTCGTTTCGGTATCGGCTATGATGAAGGCTTCCTTTGCTCTTAAATCCGCCTTTGCAGGCTGCGGAAAGTATTATACCGAGGCCGCAAAGCTTCAGTTTACCGACCCCGAAAAGGCAAAAGAGCTTATTTTTGAGTTTGCGGAAGGCTTTTACCGCGCCGCAAAGCTTAACCGCGAATACTATGAAACGCTTAAAGAATTTATCGGCCTTACCGCTCATACCGAGACCGATCTTATAAAGCTTGATTTCGCCTATAAGTACACCACCGATTTTGCCGAGGCCTTAAAAGCCCAAGCCCTCTCCGAGAGCTTTAAGAAGATCGCTCTGCCGACGATAAACTTCGTTTTGGATTTCGTGCTCGACGATATTGTGATCGAAAAATAATAATAATTAAATGTTGAAAAAATCCTCTTTTTATGGTATGTTAAAAGCAAATACCGGAAAGGGGATTTTGTTATGTCAAAAATTATGAAAAAAGAAGCTGAAAAATTCGGTTTCGAGTATGAAAAAATGGGCCGCAAGCTCGTTTGGCACGATGAGTTCGATAAGGACTCTATCGACTTTGATAAGTGGAACTTCCGCCGCACCATGGGCGGAGCCGACCGCATTTACGACAATTCGGAAAAGCACGCAAGGATCGAGGACGGTCACCTTTTAATGCAGGTGCACGGTACCGACGACCCCGAGCATCCTTGGTCGCTCTCCGAGGGCTTTACTACCTCCGAAACCATGCTCTTCACCTACGGCTACTTAGAGATAAAGGCGAGACCTCCCTTCCGTCACGGCGCCTGGCCTTCCTTCTGGATGCAGTCTGCAACCCCCTTCAGAACCGTTCCCTGGTTTAGTGAGGTCGATATCTACGAGATATTCTCCTCTGAAAATAAGGTCGTCGCCAATATTCATAAGTGGGGACAGGGTCAGCATACCTCGCTTGACGGCGTCGAGAACGCTACGGGTCGCGCCTATTTCTTTAAGGACTACGAAAACCTTAATAACGAATATCATATATACGGCTTCGAGTGGGACGAGAAATATATGTACTTCTACGTCGACGGCGAGATGTATATTAAGTTCGATATAACCGAAGAGGGCTGTCAGGTGCCCAACCACGTCCTCCCCGGTGCGCAGTGCTACCACGACCCTCATTTCATCATCTTCAACGACGAGATCTTCACTCCGAACGGCGGTTGGGTAGTACCCGGCTGGAGCCTTGTGGATGAAGATCCCCTGCCCATCGATTATTCTATTGACTACGTTCGCCTTTATCAGAAGGAGGGCGAGCGCCTTATCCTTAAGGACGAGATCGCAAAGAAGACCGCCGAGGCAAAATAATGAAGGATCTTATTTTAAGATACGCCGCTCCTGCTGAGGACAGTATCCTCGGCTGGGAGCGTCAGTCGCTGCCGCTGGGTAACGGCTATATGGGGGCAAACGTTTTCGGCCGATATGACCGCGAACGTATTCAGTTTACCTCAAACCGCCTTCAGAATCCCTTAGACCTTGGCGGAACGACCTCCTTTGCCGATATGTATATTGAACTCGGTCACGAAAAGGTCGAGAACTACGAGCGGGGACTGAACCTTAACCGAGGGGTTGCCTATTGCCGATATAATTCGGGAGGAACCCACTACGAAAGAGAGTATTTCACTTCCTACCCCGACGAGCTTCTGGCCGTAAGACTTACCGCCGATAAGCCGACCCTTAGCTTTAGCCTTTCCCTTTCTATCTCTTATCTCGGAAAAAGGGCCCCCGAGGAGGGCGGAAAAGAGGGTTCGGTCAAAAACGAAAAGGGCGATATTATTCTTCGCGGCCGCCTCTGCTCAAGAGACCTTATCTTCGAAGCGCAGGCCGCCCTTTATACCGACGGCGAAAGAATCGACGGTGAGGACTCGGTAGAGGTCAAAAACGCAACCTTTGCCGAGATATATTACCTTCAGGGCACGAGCTACGAGCTTTGTCCCGAGGTCTTCTTAGAGACCGATTTTTCTAAGAAGGCTCTCGGAGACGATCCTCACGAGGCCCTAAGGGAGCGGCTTGCTTTTGCTAAAGGGGAGGGCTACGCTTCCCTTTATAACCGTCATTTTGCCGATTACGGCGAGCTTTTCGGCAGGGTCGACATCGACCTCGGCGGAAAGGCTGAGGGCTATACCGACGAGCTTTTGGCCGAGTACAGAAAAACCGCCGACAACCGTTATATCGAGGAGCTTTATTTTCAGTTTGGACGATATCTCCTTATCGCCTCCTCAAGAAAGGGCACCTCGCCCTCTTCCCTTCAGGGAGTATGGAGCGCCTACGATAAGACCCCTTGGTCGGGCGGCTTTTGGCACAATATAAATATTCAGATGAATTATTGGCCTGCTTTTTCCTGTAATCTTGCCGAGACCTTTCCCGCCTATGCCGAATTTTATAAGGCTTATCGCCCCGTTACCGAGAAGCTTGCTTCCGAGTTTCTTAAAACCAACTATCCCGAGGGCTACGTCGAAGGAGAAGGAGAGTGCGGCTGGCTTATTCCTACCGCCTGCAACTCCTATGAGATCGCCGCAGAGGGTAGCGAAATGGAACATTCGGGGCCCGGTACGGTCGGAATGACCTCTAAGCTTTTCTGGGAATATTACGACTTTACCCGCGACGAAAGTGTGCTTAAGGAGCTGACTTATCCCGCCCTTCGCGGAGCGGCTCAGTTTTTAACCAAATGCGTTAAGGAATATGACGACGGGGTATGCCGTGCGGCAATTTCCGCCTCCCCCGAGCAGATAGTGGGCGCCGCCTGGGTAACTGACCGTAAGCATAATCAGTTTTATTATCATACCGTAGGCTGTGCCTTCGATCAGCAGATGATCTACGAAAACGGCCTCGACTTTCTAAAGGCCTCCGAGCTTCTCGGTAAGGAGGATGACGAGCTTTACCGTCTTCAGAAGTCGCAGATAGACCGCTATGCCCCCGTCAGAGTAGGCTACAGCGGTCAGATAAAGGAATACGAGGAGGAGCATTTCTACGGAGAGATAGGCGAGCTTCACCACCGCCACATTTCTCAGCTTATGTCATTGGTTCCCGGCTCTGTAATCGGAAGCGCGACCCCTGCCTGGCTTGACGCCGCCAAGAAGACCCTGGAGCTTCGCGGAGATATGTCTACCGGCTGGGCTTTGGCTCACCGCCTTTGTGCCTGGGCAAGAACGGGGGAGGGCGACCGCGCTCACATCCTGTTTAAAAACCTGCTTCAGAACCGAACCTACGATAATCTCTGGGACTGGCATCCCCCCTTTCAGATCGACGGAAACTTCGGAGGAACGACGGGGGTTGCCGAAATGCTGCTTCAAAGTCACGAGGGCTATATAAATATCCTTCCGACCCTTCCGACCGTTTGGCATACCGGTGCCTTTAGCGGCCTTAAGGCGAGAGGAAACTTTACGGTCGACTGCAACTGGGAAAAGGGTCGCGCTACCGAAATAAAAATAACCGCCCCTAAAGGCGGCGAGGTTAAAATAAGGTATAAAGGAATAGGAAAGGCGAAAGTTTTCTGCGACGGTAAAGAGATATCCCCCGTATCGCAGGACGATCTGTTTATAACCTTTAATACCGAGGCCGAAAAGACCTATACCCTTTCGGGCTTTGAGGAGCTCTTTACCGCAAAGGAGCCGGCCGACCTTTCCTACCGTAAAAAGGACGGCGAGGTAGGCCTTTGCTGGCAGGGCGAGGGAGAGCTTTACCGCGTCTACTGCGCAAGGGACGACGAGAGCGATTATACCCTTCTTGCCGAAACTGCCGATACAAGCTTTACCTATAGCCTGCCCGACGAAAAGGCGGTCTATAGTTTTAAGGTTACCGCTCTTTATAAGGATATGCCTCTTTCGGAATCGACGGGCGCTCTTATAACCCTTCATCCGGCGGACGAGCTAGAACTCGACCGCTATACCCGACATATAAACAAGATATCACAGTACGGTTAAATAAAAAACTTCGCTGAGGCATACTCCGTAAGGACGTGAGCCTCAGCTGTATTTTTAATATCTTTTCTTTTTCTTTAAGGGCTTAGCGTCGGGATTTACCTTTACGATAAGGAATATAAGGTTTGCTATCGCGGCAAGCTGAATTACCGCGTAAAGGTAGAACCAAAAGGTTGGAGCGAAGGTGCCGGTCGTGGACATTCCTGCCGCAAGCACGAGTCCCATCCATATACCGTTAAGCAGGGTATAAAGGGAGGCTATGACTAAGGAAAATACCGCGGGCCAACGCTTTAAATACTTTAAAAAGCCGCCGATAAAAAGGGGCGCCGTTGCGAAGAAGTATACGATCATTGTTACCGAGTATATCGAAGCCAGACCTATCTCCTCGTAAAAATAGGGCGTCGAATAGGAAAGGACCTCGCCGCTCTCCTTGTACGCGAAATGCGGCAGGAAAATAAGAAAACCGCAGATAAGCTGAATAAGAAAGGTAGCAAGATACCAAATTCTGTGTTTGGTAAAAAATTCTCTCATCGTCTCACCTAAAACCTTGTGCCGCAGTTTGAGCAAAATGCGTTTTCATCCGGCATAACTGCGCCGCAGCTTCGGCAGACCTTTCCCTGAGGGGCAGGGGCGGGAGCGGCGACTTCTTCTATCTTTTTACCGCAGTTGGTACAGAAAAGGTTACCCTCCTTAACAGGAAAACCGCAGGCGGTGCAAGCTACGCTCTGAGCAACGGACATAGCGGGAGCAACGGGCATAGCAGGCTGCAGCGGCGCGGGAGGAACATAAGAGGGGTTGGGGCATCTGCATACTGCGCAAGCGGGGGCGTTTTTCGGATATTCGTTTCTACAGTTTTGGCAGAGGGTAAGCCCTTTAAGCTCTCTTATCTCGCTCAGCATATTGCCGATAGCGTTCTGTGCGGCGAAGATCTTATTAAACTGAGGGGTAAAGGCAGGGTCGAAGGCAGGACCGTATTTACGGGCGTAGGCGTCACCAAGCTCGCGCAGAGCCTCGTTTATAAGCTTCTGCTGTTCGGCGATCTGCGCGTTTAATGCGTCTGTTTCGGGAGTATGCATAATGTAAACCTCCAATATCTCTTTTAAACAATTATAACATTTTTTCGCTAAAAAGCAACCGTTTTTGAAGGTATTGATTATTTATATGTTTTATGCTAAAATAAATTGTTAAATGCTATATCAGCGAGGTGATACCGTGTCAGAAAGAACCGTTGCCGCTATCTCTACTCCGATAGGTGAGGGAGGAATAAGTCTTATTCGCGTTTCGGGACGGGACGCGATAGAAATATGCGATAAAATATTTAAATCGGTTTCGGGAAAAAGACTTGAAAGTCTTTCGGGCTATACCGCCCTTTTCGGCCATATTATGGGAGAAGACGGCCCTATAGACGAGGCGGTAGTCACCGTTTTTCGCGAGCCTAAAAGCTATACGGGGGAGGACGTCTGTGAAATATCCTGTCACGGCGGCCGATACGTTACCGCTGCGGTTTTAGAAGCCGTCCTTTCGGCAGGCGCTATGGCCGCAGGCCCCGGCGAATTTACCAAAAGAGCCTTCTTAAACGGAAAGCTTGACCTTGCCGAGGCCGAGAGCGTTATGGGTCTTATAAACGCCAAAAGCGGTCAGGAGCTTAAACTTCAGCTTGCCGCAAAAAAAGGCAGGACCTCGGAGGAAATTTCCGAAATTGAGGCTCTGCTTTTAGAGCTTTCGGCCGATTTTGCCGCATACAGTGACTATCCCGACGAGGATCTTCCCGACCTGTCCGAGGATAATTTTTTAAGGCTTTTAAAGATCGCGTCAAGTAAGCTTGAGCGCCTTCTTTCTACCTACTATAGCGGAACGGTGCTCAGGGAGGGCGTAAAGACCGCCATCGTCGGAAAGCCCAACGTCGGGAAATCGACCCTTATGAATCTCCTTTCCCGCGAGACCCGTTCAATAGTTACAGATATTGCGGGAACTACCCGTGATATTATCGAAAATACCGTAAAGGTAGGGGATCTGACCCTTATTCTTGCCGACACGGCAGGCATCCGCGCCTCCCTTGATCCCGTCGAGGAGCTTGGGGTAGAGCTTGCAAAAGATCGGATCGCCTCGTCACAGCTCGTTCTCGCGGTGTTCGATATTTCTTCGGGACTCGACGGTAACGACCGAGATATACTTTCCCTTTTATCAAAGGAAAATACCGTTATCGTGCTCAATAAATCCGACGTGGGAAAAGTCCTTGACGAGACGGCCTTCGAAGGCTTTAAGACGGTACTCGTTTCGGCCAAGGAGGGTATCGGAGCCGAAGAACTGGAAAGAGCCGTAGCCGATACGGTAGGTCAGGGAAATCTCGATCCCGACGCCGCGATACTGTTAAACGAGAGGCAGTTTGATCTGGTAAGAAAAGCGGCCGCCGCCGTAAAGGAGGCCGAAAGTCTTCTGCTCTCGGGCTTTACAATAGACGCCGTAGGAGTTTGCGTCGACGATGCACTGACTCTTCTTTATACCCTCGACGGAAAAAGAGTAACAAATGAAGTAGCCGACGAGGTATTCCGACGCTTCTGCGTAGGCAAGTAAGCTCGGCCTGATATTTTTCCGCAGAACGGCTTTTTGCTCGGGGCAAAGAATTTCTGTCGGTCTACATCTTACATAAAGGATGATAAAATTTTGAACTATTTTGCAGGTAATTTCGACGTTGCCGTGATCGGCGCAGGTCACGCAGGCATAGAGGCCGCTCTTGCCGCCGCAAGACTAAACCAAAAAACGGTAATGTTCTGTATAAATCTCGATTCTGTCGGCAATATGCCCTGTAACCCCTCTATCGGAGGTACCGCAAAGGGTCATCTCGTCCGTGAGATAGACGCTCTCGGCGGAGAGATGGGGGTTGCCGCCGATAAGACCACGCTGCAGAGCCGTATGCTGAATTTAGGCAAGGGCCCCGCGGTGCACTCTCTCCGTGCTCAGATCGACCGTAAGGCCTATACCGCCCTTATGAAGCATACCGTTGAGCTTCAGGAAAATCTTATTTTAAAGCAGGCCGAGGTTATTGATATGTACCCCGCCGAGGACGGCTGGCATCTCGTTACCCGACTTTCGGCCGAATACGTCTGCAAGACGGTAATCCTCGCAACGGGAACCTTCCTTGCGGGTAAAATTTTCGTCGGCGAAGCGGCCTATTCGGGAGGCCCCGACGGCCTTTTTGCCGCAGAGGGTCTGTCGGATGCCCTTAAAAGACTTGATATTCCCCTTCGTCGCTTTAAAACGGGAACCCCTGCCCGTGTCCTTAAAAGCTCTATCGACTTTTCCGAGCTTGAGGTTCAGCCGGGGGACGAGCGGATAATTCCCTTCTCCTATAAAACCGAAAAGCTTCCCGAAAATTCGGTGGTCTGTCACATAAGCTACACAAACGACAAGACCAAGCAGGTAATTCTCGATAATATTCACCGTTCCCCCCTCTATTCGGGAGTTATCGAGGGGGTAGGCCCCAGATACTGCCCCTCTATCGAGGACAAAATAATGCGCTTTGCCGACAAGAAGCGGCATCAGCTTTTTATCGAGCCCTGCGGAGCCGATACCGAGGAAATGTACCTTCAGGGTATGTCCTCCTCCCTCCCCGAAGAGGTTCAGATCGAAATTTATCACTCTATAAAGGGTCTCGAAAATGTGCAGATAATGCGCAACGCCTACGCGATAGAATACGACTGTGTCGACCCCCTTGCCCTTTCGGCTTCCCTCGAGTTTAAGGACCATTCGGGTCTTTACGGCGCAGGACAGTTTAACGGCTCCTCGGGATATGAAGAGGCGGCGGCGCAGGGACTTGTTGCGGGAATAAACGCCGCGAGAAAGAATATGGGACTTTCTCCCCTTATCCTTTCCCGTGCCTCCTCCTATATCGGAACCCTTATCGACGACCTTGTAACCAAGGGCTGCTCCGACCCCTACCGTATGATGACCAGCCGAAGCGAATACCGCCTTCTTCTCCGTCAGGATAACGCCGACGAAAGACTTATGCCCAAAGGCTACGAGATCGGACTTATAGACGAGGAGACCTATAATAAATTCCTTAAGAGAAAGGCTATGAAGGAGGAGGAGATATACCGCCTTCGTCATTCTACTATAGCTCCCGGCGAGAAGATAAACGAAATTCTCGAAAGGCTCGGTACGACTCCGCTTTCTACCGGAATAAAGCTGTCCGAGCTTATAAAGCGTCCCGATGTATCCTATTTCGACCTTGCCGAGGTGGATGTCTGCCGTCCGGAGCTTCCCTATGAGGTAGCTTTAAAGGCCGAGACCGAGATCAAGTACGAGGGCTATATCTCCCGTCAGCAGGCCCAGGTCGACGATATGCTGCGACTCGAAAACCGAAGGCTTCCCGAGAATATCGACTATATGTCGGTGGAGGGTCTAAGGCTTGAGGCAAGAGAAAAGCTAAGTAAGATACGTCCCGAAAACATCGGGCAGGCCTCCCGTATATCGGGGGTAAGTCCCTCCGACGTAACGGTGCTTCTAATACTGACTCAGAAAAAAACGGAGGATAAAAATTGAACTATCCAATAGAGCTTATGCTGACCCCTCTTGAGGGTCTCGGAATAACCGTTGACGAAAAGGCAAAGGAAAGGCTTATAAAATACGCCGACCTGCTTAGAGAGTGGAACGAAAAGATAAACCTTACCGCAATAACCGACCCCGAGGGTATCGTCGTGAAGCACTTTTTAGACTGTGCCCTTCTGCTTACCGCCGTGAAGCTGCCCGAAAAGGCTAAGGTGGTCGACGTGGGTACGGGGGCAGGCTTCCCGGGAATGGTTTTAAAGATCCTTCGTCCCGATATCGAAATAACCCTTATGGACGGCCTTAATAAACGCCTCGTTTTCCTCGATGAAGTGGCTAAAGCCCTTGACCTTGAGGTAAAAACGGTGCATCTGCGCGCCGAGGAGGCGGGAAAAAATCAAAACTACCGTGAGCGCTTCGACCTTGCTACCGCAAGAGCCGTATCGAGGCTTAACGTTCTGTACGAATACTGTATTCCCCTCGTGAAGGTAGGCGGAGTCTTCTGCGCAATGAAGGGACCCTCTGCCGCCGAGGAGCTGAGCGAGGCGAGAAAAGCCGCAGGAATTTTAGGGGGAGGAAAGGCCGAAATTAAGGAGACGACCCTTACGGGAGAAGAGAAAAGATGCTTCGTTATTACCAAAAAGATTTCGCAAACTCCGCCAAAATACCCGAGAATATCTGCAAAAATATCTAAACAACCGCTTTAAAACGGTTGTTTTTATTATGTCGGTCGAATTTTCCCGACCGAAATTACTGGATTTTTCATTTGGGACAGGTTATCATTAAGGTGCAAAGGCGGTGAGACATTGTTTGACGGAAAGCTGGTTATTCTAAAACCCGAAGACATAATCCCTAAAAAGGATCAGCCCCGAAAGACTTTTGACGAATACGAGCTTCAGAAGCTCTCTGTAAGCATAAAGGAAAACGGAATTCTTCAGCCCCTTATCGTCCGAAAGGCCGACAAAGGAAAATACCTCCTTATCGCGGGAGAACGGAGGCTCAGAGCGGCAAAAATGGCGGGGATCAAAAGAATTCCCTGCATAATCCGCGCCGCCGACGATATTACCGCCGACCTTTATACGATAATCGAAAATCTTCAGCGAAGCGACCTTAGCGTTTTCGAGGAGGCCGAGGGAATAAGCAGGCTCATATTCTGTCACGGGCTGAGTCAGACCGAGGTATCCGAAAGACTCGGTATCGCGCCCTCGACCCTTTCTAATAAGCTTCGGCTTTTAAAGCTCGGTGAAAAGCTTAAGGAACGTATAATTGCCGCAGGCCTTACCGAGCGCCACGCACGCGCCCTCCTTCGAATACCCGAGGAGGAAAGAGAAGCCGCCCTCGATTTCATCTTAGCCCGTCAGTTGAGCGTAGCCGATACCGACAGGTATATCGAAAAACTGCTTTCGCCTCCCGAGAAAAAGCGCGAGCCGGTCAGAAAGGCGGCTATCGGCGACCTTCGACTCTTCGCTAACAGCCTGACGAAAATGGTCGATACGATGAGGCTCGGCGGCGTTACGGCCAAAACCGAAAGACACGAGACCGATACTCATATAGAATATACCGTGATTATCAGTAAACAGTGATCAGTGGTCAGTGGATAAAACGGTGTGGTCTATCCTACAGTTAACGTTTTCCGTAAGGAAAACATATCGCTTGACCGAAGGTCAAATATAACACGGCGAAGCCGTATATCACTCGTGCGAAGCACGAATATCACTGCGGCGAAAGCCGCAATAATATGCCCCCCTTTTTATATGACTTTGTCATATTTAACCGCAAAAGAGCAACGGAAAACCCGTTGCTCTTTTGTGATTTATGTGATATGCTTGTGCTACAATAGGGACAAAAAATCTGCCGAAGAAAAATCCTCGGCAGATATTTGTTAACCTAAATGTCTAATGGTGTCTAACACATCTGAAATCGCAGCGATTTTTCCTTCATCATCAGCGGCTCTTTCTAATGCTTTCATAGCCATCTCTTTTAAAGAAGTTTGCTTTGATGTGAGGTCGTCATACATCTTTTCGTAGAGAGCAATTAGCTTTTGATTTGTTGCTTCTCTTGCTTTGATAATTTCTCCGACTGCTTTTGCCTGTTCTTGTGTTCCCACATCACCCGGTCCGCCTGATTTCATTTTTCCAAGTTCGGAAATTGCATCAGTAAGAAATGCCTGACCGAGTGAGATTTCTTCTAATTTGCCTAATAGGTAATCCATAGTAAGCTTTTCAGAACTTCGTTTTCCTGTTGTTGAATCAAGTAAATTAGCCATAGCTTCAGCAATCTCTTTGGAAGTTCCACTATTGTTAGGTGTACTGTTATTATTAGAATCAACTTTTTTGTTTTCTGACATTATTTTGTCCTCCAATTCGATATTTGGCGGACACGCAAGGCATATAGTGTTTTCATCTATGAAGCGTGCCCTGCCATTTTTAACAAGACCTTTTGCCCTTTTTGGGTAGGTCGCCTCATATTCATTTCCTTGTTCATCTACAACAACAATGTTTTTTTCTATGGGTATCATCCCCTTATTGTAAATAAAGTGATACTGTTTTTTGTTATGGGTGCCATCCCCGTTCACAAATAAAGTATATCATACTTTATTTACAATTTCAATAGCTATTTCTGAGTCAAGGCAGGAATAACTGTCATACTATCGGCGGATTTTCCGCTTAAAAACATAATTTTTAACAGTATTTTCGTTAGTATGATTTTAAATGTGTCGGTATGATTTTTGTCATACCGATTATTTTTGCACACAAAATTTTTATAAGCTAAACAAATAATTGCCGTTTAACGAGGGTAAAATATAATAAAATGCAATTTACACCTCCTTAACTTGACATTAACTAAAGAATATGCTATAATGTCGATGCCATAAAGAGAGGAGTGTTGACGATGAATCAAAAGGTTTACACAAGGCAATATTACATTGACAAAATCCGAGGATTTTACCACAGCGACCTAATTAAGGTTGTTACGGGTATCCGACGCTCAGGCAAATCGTTCTTTCTGCTTTCTGTTATGGAGGATCTAAAAAAATCGGGTGTAAAAGAAAAAGATATTATTTATCTTAATCTTGACAGGCGCGGTTACAGAAAGATTAAAACCCCCGATGCTTTAGAAGAAGCCATTGAAAAGCAAATCACAGATGATGATTTTAAATATCTGTTTATTGATGAAGTTCAAAATGTAGTTGGCTTTGAAGAAGTTGTTAACGGTTTCAGAGAGGACGGAAACCTTTCTATCTTCATCACAGGCTCTAACTCTTATCTGTTAAGCGGTGAGCTTTCCACTAAACTCACAGGCCGATATATCGAAGTTGAAATGTTTACCCTTAACTTCCGTGAGTATTTGGAAATGAAAGCGTTCCTAGGTAAGGAAGTCAATGCTGACAAAACGACAGAATTTAACGAATATCTCCGTTTTGGAGGTTTCCCAAAAACACTTGAATTTGATGAAGCCGCAGACAAAGACACTTATATTGCCGATGTTATAAAGCAGATACTTGAAAAGGATGTTATTAAGCATAAAAAAATCCGCAACCGTGCCGTGTTTGATAAAGTTATGACTTATGTCATCAATAACTTCGGCGCTACTGTTAGTCTTGGAAGTATTGCTGAATACTTTGATAAACAAGAGAATATCAAAATTCGCACCGAAACTCTTAACAATTATCTTAAAATACTTGAAAACGCTAAAATTATTTATGGGTGCCCACGCTTTGATATTAAGTCTAAAAAATCGCTTCGGGGCGAACAAAAATATTATCTTGCTGACCTTGGTATCTACTTTTCCCGCAACGTAGATACAAGAATAAATTATGGTCCGGTGCTTGAAAACATCGTTTACACTTATCTTTATGCAAAGAATTATAAAATCAGCGTAGGAAGAATTGGTAAATTTGAATGTGATTTCATCACACGCATTAATGATGAATACCGATACGTTCAGGTTGCTATGACAATTATGAGTGAAAACACAGAGGAGCGCGAATATAAACCGTTTACAATGATTCGTGACAACTATCCAAAATATCTGTTTACCATTGATACGCTCTTGCAAAAGCGTGATGGCGTAATACACAAAAATATCATTAATTTTATTTCTGAAAATGAAAATCTCTAATTGTAATAATGCAATACTGATTTGTCCCTAATTTGACACAAGCATATATTTAATTCAAGCGGATATCTTCTTTTCCTTCCAGGCGCCGGTAAGGTAGAAAGCTATTCCTATAAACATAGGGGTAAAGCCCGCCAGAGCGTCTCCCAGCCAGAAGCCGAGATAGCCCATATTAAAGGTTATTCCGAAGAGGACCGAAAGTCCTATTCGAAGAATTATTCCGTCGAAAATGGCGGTGGCGAAATTCACCTTATAGTTTCCGCTTCCGTTAACGAGGGCGTTTGCGGGGCTTCTGCAGGCCGAACCGAAGAATATAAGTACCGCAATGGGAAGATATTCTGCGCCGATAATCAGTACGGCGGGGTCGGTGGTAAAGATTCCGAAGATCGTTTCGGGGAAGGCGTAAAAGACGACGCTTAAAAGGGCGGCTATGCCCATAGTTATGGCCGTAATGGTAAGGCAAATTTTGGGAACGCGTTCGTATCTTTTTGCTCCGATATTCTGACCCACCATAGAGGAGCCTGCGGTGTTAAGGGAGTTGGAGATAAGGTTCGAAACGCTGTTTATCTTGTTGGCGATTCCCGCAAAGGCCGATACCGCGACCCCGTAGGAGTTTATCCAGGAGTTTACGAAAAGCTTGGAAAAATGAATAGAGGCGCTCTTTATGGCCATCGGAATTCCGAGCTTTGTAAGATCTGAGAGCATAGTCTTGTCGGGTCGTTTCAAATCGGAAAGATTAAGGAAAAAGCCTAAAGAGGAGCGTTTACAATATAGGAATATAAGGCAGGAAACGAAGCTTACGCACTGACTTATGACCGTCGCCAAGGCCGCGCCCGCCGCACCCAGCGGTATAACTATAACGAAGATCAGATCCAGGAATATATTAAGAATGGCGGCAATGCTTATAAAAATAAAGGGGTGCCTGCTGTCGCCGAGGCCGCGAAGCACGGCCGAAATAGCGTTGTAGCCGAAGATAAATACCATTCCGCAAATACTTACCACGGCGTAACCGAAGGCCTCCGCTTCGGCCTCGGCCGGAGTATTCATAAGGGCTAAAAGTCGGTCGATAAAAATAAGGCAGAAAAGGCCGAAAGCGATAGCTATGCCGAAGAGGAGCATAAACATATTAAGAATAAAGCGTCCAACAAGGTCTCTTTTCTTTGCGCCTATGTATTTCGAAATAATGACCGAGCCTGCGTTTGAAAAGCCCATTGCGATAAAGGTTAAAAAGTTCGCGATATCTCCGCCTACCGAAACGGCCGAGATCCCCGTTTTGCCGAGAGCGTGTCCCACGATTATCATATCGACCATACTGTAAAGGATCTGAAGCAGGGAGGACAGAAACAGCGGCGTCGCAAAGATTATAAGCTGCTTCGGAATACTTCCCGAGGTAAAATCGGTAATAAGGGTCTTGTTTTTCATTTTCCGCCTTCTTTCTGCCTGCTATTATACCATATTTTTCGGATTTTAACAAAAAATTTAACAAAAAAAACCATAAAAACATAGAATAAATAAGGAGTGATCTTATGATGCCGGTTGTTTTGACCGCACTGGGAGTTGGAGGTGCCACCGTAATAGGTGCGTTTTTCGGTTTTATATTTAAAAAGCTCTCCCATAAATTCAGCGATATAGTTTTATCCTTTGCTGCGGGAGTTATGCTTGCGGCGGCCGTGATAGGACTTATACTTCCCGCCTTAGAGGGAGGGGACGCGGTAAATTTCGTTGTTGTTCTCGTCGGTATTTTTGCGGGCGCGGTATTTTTAAATTTTCTCGATAAGTTCGTTCCCCATCTTCATAAAATTGCGGGAATAGGGGAGGAGAAGCACCCCGAGCAGACCGATCGCCTTAACAAGATACTGCTTTTCGTTATGGCCATCGCAATACATAATCTTCCCGAGGGTATTGCGGCGGGAGTCGGTATGGGCGGCGAGGATATTGCGGGCGGAATTACGGTGGCAGGCGGTATCGCGCTACAGAATATCCCCGAAGGAATGGTTATAATCGCCCCTATGCTGGCGGCAGGGATGAGTAAAGGCCGAACCTTTGTTTGCGCTTTTATGACGGGAGTAGTAGAGGTCATCGGAACCTTTATCGGCTACTTTGCCGTAAATATTTCCGAGGCGCTTTTGCCCTTTGCTCTGGCCTTTGCGGGAGGCACTATGCTCTACGTAATAAGCGACGAAATGATCCCCGAGACCCACGCTCACGGAAGCGAGCGGGGAGCGACCTTCGCCCTGCTTATCGGCTTTTGCGTAATGCTTGCTACCGATTTCTTCCTCGGCTGACAAAACTGTTGACAGAACGGGTTTACAGTTGTATAATTTAGTCGAATAAAGTCTTTTAAAGACTTATAGGAGGAAAAAAGCATGTTCAAAAACATGGGTAAAAAGATCAAGGTCTTAGCGCAGGTCTTGATGTGGCTCAGCTTCGCAGTTTGGTGCATCTTCGGCCTCATAATGATCGCAAACGGCGTTATGATGCTCGAATGGGGTCCGCGGGGAATCGTTATGATAGTCGTCGGTCTTATTATGATCGGTCTCGGCTTTCTCTTCTCCTGGATCGGCTCCTTCATCACCTACGGCTTCGGTCAGATAATCGATAATACCGATAAGCTCGTTGCCCTTATGGAGCATCAGACCGGCGTCACCGCCGACAGCATTATGCGTCCTCAGCCGCAGTATCAGCAGCCCCAGTACGGTCAGCCGCAGTATCAGCCTGAGTACACCGCATACGCCCCCGAAAACGATAATCCTCAGGCTTAATGTCAAAAAAAGAACGCTTCGGCGTTCTTTTTTTGCTTGATAATTTCTGAATAAGTATTAAAATATAGGTAGACTATTATCTTCGGAGGCAAAACTATGAGCAAGTATCTTGTCGGACTGTCTATCGGAACCTATCAGTGGCGCTTCGGCGAGCCTGCTACTGCCGAGGTCATCCGTCAGATGAAGGGCGAGTTCACAATTCTTCACCTGAACGATAACGATACCCTGACCGATCAGCATAAAATGCCCCTTTCGGGTACTATCGACTGGAAGGATGTTCTTTTAGCCCTTAAGGAGACCGGCTACAGCGGCGTTTACAATATGGAGCTTACCTTAGACCGCTACGGAAGAGGCCTTGCCGTCGACCACGGAGCCCTTTGCCGTTAAGGTTATGAGGGAGCTGCTTTCTTCGGTTTACGGCGAATAAAATTTAATTTTTCGAATAAAATCACCCCGCTTTACAGATAATATTTCTGAAAGCGGGGTGACTTTAAATGAACGATCAGAATTATAATAATCAGCAGAACAAGAATCAGAATAATCAGAATAAAAACAACCAGAATAAGAAGGAACAGAACAAAAAAGAACAGAACAAGCAGTAAAAAAACCTGAGGAATTTTTCCTCAAGTTTTCAGGTTTCGGTATCCGTGTAACGGAAGAAAAAGGGCTACGATTTTTATGATCGTAGCCCTTTAATCTTTTTGAGGATTTGCGATATAGCTATTCTTTCTCGTCGGTCTTCTTGCTTATAATATACCTGGGTCGTGCCTTGGTTTCCATATATATCTTTCCGATATATTCGCCGATAACTCCGATACAGAGTATCTGAATTCCGCCGAAGAAGCAGATTATCGCGATTATCGAGGACCAACCCGCAACGGTAGAGCTTAAAAAGTAAGCAACTATCGACCAGATAATTCCCGCAAGGCTTAAAAGCACCGAAATTATACCGATAAGGAAGATAAGGTGAATTGGCTTTACCGAAAGATTGGTAATTCCGTCTGCGGCAAGCTTCAACATCTTTTTAAGAGGATACTTGCTCTTTCCTGCAAGCCTTTCGGTTCGGTCGTAGGCGACCGAGGTCGACTTAAAGCCCACCATAGGTACCATACCGCGAAGGTAGATGTTTACCTCCTTGAATTTTTCGAGCTCAACGAGCGCCCTTGAGGACATAAGGCGGTAATCGGCGTGATTATATATGGTCTTTGCGCCGAGGCGGTTTAAGAGCTTATAGAAAAACTGTGCCGAATGGCGCTTGAAAAAGCTGTCGGTCTTACGGGACTCTCTTACCCCGTAAACTATGTCACAGCCGGCTTTGTATTCGGCTATCATCTTATCGACGGCGTTTATATCGTCCTGCCCGTCACAGTCGATACTGATCGTAACGTCACATTCCTCCTTGGCGGTCATAAGACCTGCAAGAAGGGCGTTCTGATGACCCATATTCCGAGAAAGGCAGATGCCCTTGATAAGGGTCTGCTCCCTTGAAAAGCCTTCAATGATCTCCCAGGTCGAATCACTGCTTCCGTCGTTTACGAAAAGAACGCGGCTCTTTTCGCTTATCTCCTTTTTTTCGATAAGCTCGCCGAGCTTTCCGACAAATATAGGGGCGGTTATGGGCAGTACCTGTTCTTCGTTATAGCAGGGAATAACAAGATAAAGTATTGGTGTCATTATATAAATTCCTTTTAAAGACTAAAAAGTTTTTCGGAGTTTTCGGTCGTGATGTTTATTACTTCTTCTACCGTCATACCCCTTATTTCCGCCAGCTTTTCGGCAACGTAGATAATAAGGGCCGAATGGTTAAGCTTTCCCCTTATCGGCTCGGGAGCAAGGTAGGGCGCGTCGGTTTCGAGAAGTATCTTTTCTATCGGAACAGACTTCGCGACCTCGATAAGCTTTTTTGCGTTTTTAAAGGTCAAAACTCCTCCGATACCTATGTAAAGACCTAGGCTTACTACCTCTTCGGCCATCTCGCGACAACCCGAAAAGCAGTGAAGCACCCCCTTCGGACGGTACTCCCTTATAATATCGAGGGTATCGCCGTGGGCCTCGCGGTCGTGCATTATTGCGGGGAGACCGAGATCGGCGGCCAGCCTCAGCTGATCGCAAAAGGCCTTTTTTTGAGCCTCCTTGTTGTCCTGCCGCCAATAGTAGTCGAGACCGATCTCGCCTATGGCGCATACCTTATCCGAGGCGGCCAAGGTCCTTAGCTTATTGGTATCGATATCCCCTTCGGGTAAGGTCTCGGGATGAAAACCGACGGCGGTGTAGCAAAGATCGTACCTTTCGCTAAGTCTCAGACAGGCGTCGATACTCTCAAGATCACAGCCGCAGTTTATTATCCTTTTTACCCCAAGCTCTCTTTGCTTTTTCATCAGCTCGTCGATAATTCCCTCAAAACGCTTGTCGTTATAGTGTGCGTGGGAGTCGATGATCTTGGCAGGGGATGAAATATCGGGAATAGGGTACATTATCGTATTTTGGAACCTGCGGGAACGCCGTCAAGGAATACTACCTTAACGTCCTCTTCGCCTGCTTCCGCCGCAAGGATCATTCCGCAGCTTTCAACTCCGCAAAGGGTTGCGGGCTTAAGATTCGAAACTAAGATGACCGTCTTTCCGATAAGCTCTTCGGGGGTATAATATTTAGCGATTCCCGAGGCTACGGTGCGGGGCCTTCCGCTTCCGTCGTCGAGGGTGAGCTTTAAAAGCTTCTTTGCCTTCCTGACCGGCTCACATTCAAGGATCTTTGCCGCTTTTAGCTCTACCTTACAGAAATCTTCGATAGAAATTTCGGCAATAGTTGCAACGTTTTCTGCGGCCTCTTTAGCGGCCTTCTTTGCCTCTTCCTCGGCGGCTATCTCGGCAAGGACCTTCTCTGCGTCGATTCGGGCAAAGAGGGGAGAAGCCGTACCTACGGTGTAGGAGCCTTCGGTAAACTCGGTTCCGTCGGTGAACTTACCGATCTGCATACATATCTGTGCGGCTGCCTCAGGGATTATGGGAGCAAGGAGAACAGAAAGAATTCTGATGCACTCTAAAAGGTTAAAGAGAACGGCCTCGAGGTAGTCCTTCTTGCTTTCGTCCTTGGCAAGGGCCCAGGGCATAGTCTCGTCGATATACTTGTTACAGCGCTTTGCAAGCTCCAAGACCGCGGTGCAGGCATCGGCGTTATGATAGGCGTCCATAGCCCTTTCGTAATCCTCTACACAGGCCTTTACGGTTGAGAGCAGGTCGGTATCACATTCGTTTTCGAACTTCTTGTAGGCGGCCGTTCCGCCGAAATACTTGTTGGTCATGGCAACAGTGCGATTTACAAGGTTGCCGTAGGTGTTGGCAAGGTCGGAATTAAACTTATTTATAAAGCTTTCGTAGGTTATAGAGCCGTCGTTTACGAAGGAGACCTCACTAAGAAGATAGTAGCGAACGGCGTCGGTGCCAAACCGGGCAGCAAGCTCGTCGGCATAAATGGTGTTGCCGCGGGACTTGCTCATCTTGTCCTCGCCTACAAGTACCCAAGGATGACCGAGTACCTGCTTGGGAAGGGGGAGATCTAAGGCCATAAGAATAATGGGCCAATAAATAGTATGGAAGCGGACGATATCCTTGCCGATAACGTGAAGGTCGGCGGGCCAGAGAGCCTCAAACTGCTCGGTGGAGCCCTTCGGGTTATAGCCGATGCCGGTTGCGTAGTTGGAAAGGGCGTCGATCCATACGTAGATAACGTGCTTCGGGTCGAATTCAACGGGAACGCCCCATTTAAAGGAGCTGCGTGACACGCAAAGGTCGGTAAGACCGGGCTTTAAGAAGTTATTTATCATCTCGTTTTTACGGGATTCGGGCTGAATAAACTCGGGATGCTCCTCGATATGCTTCATAAGGCGATCTTGATATTTTCCGAGCTTTAAGAAATAGGCCTCCTCCTTTGCATCGGAAACCTCTCTGCCGCAGTCGGGACATTTGCCGTCTACGAGCTGACTGGGGGTGAAGAAGGACTCGCAGGGAACGCAGTATTTTCCCTCGTACTCGCTCTTATAGATATCGCCCTGCTCGTAAAGCTTCTTGAAGATTGCCGAAACGGCGGCCTCGTGGTCGGCGTCGGTGGTGCGGATGAACTTATCGTAGGTGGTGTTCATACTGTCCCAAACGGCCTTTATCTGCGCGGCGGCCTTATCTACGTACTCCTTGGGGGTGATGCCTGCGGCCTTTGCCTTTTCCTCGATCTTCTGACCGTGCTCGTCCGAGCCGGTCATAAAGAAAACGTCGAAGCCCTGAGCGCGCTTATAGCGGGCTATCATATCGGCGAGAACGATATCGTAAGCGTTTCCGATATGGGGCTTACTTGAAGCATAGGCAATAGCGGTCGTAATGTAAAATTTATTCTTGTTCATTATCTTCACCAATCCTTTGGTTTTGTTCTTGTTCTTTAGCCTTTGCGACGCAGGCTAAAAGGCGTTTATGAAGGGCTCTTTCGTCTATTCCGACGCCGCCCATTATAAGAAGGGTAAGAAGACCGGTCTGTATCCACATTGCCGTAAGGTCGGTGGTCATATGGATCATAATGGCCGCCGAAAGAGCTAAGATAAGGGTCGTGGCGGTATTGCTTCTGAGAAGCTCCTTACATTCGGAAACCTTACTGAAATAAGACCATAAAAGTATAAGAAGCATTACCGTACCGATTATTCCGAAGCTCAGAAGCGGCTCTATAGCGAAGTTGTGCGCGTGCTGAGTCTTGTAAACTATCTGACCGTCGCTTTCTAAGATGAAGCCCTGATTTCGGCAGTGAAAGAAGGTCAAAAAGCCGCGTCCGAAGAGGGGACTATGACGGAAAAGCTCCATACCGTCGTTCCAGATCTTTATTCGGCGCTCGGTACTTATATTCGATTCGGCAAGGCGCGGCATAAGCTCGGGTATGCAGTAGAGCATTACAAGCATAAAGCATACCGCGAGTAAAAACATTGAAAGCATAAGGTGCTTGTGCTTTAAAATAAGAATCACGCATATCCCTACGAAGACCTCGGTAAAGGCGAAAAGACTTTCGCCCATAAACATTCCGACGGCGGCAAACACCGCACAGACGTAATAGATAAGAACGCCCTTTTTGTGTGAGGTGGCCTGAAATGCGCATATAACGATGACCGCCGCAAGCATTGCGCAAAGGTAATTCTCGTTATAAAACCAAAGCATACAGCGCTTACCCGTTATAAGCCGCTCTATAACCGTTGCAATTCCTATGGGGACGCCTGCATAGCAGCAGATATCGAGGCAGTTCTCGAAGCATTTTTCGGTAAAGGTGCTTCGAGCGTAGTAGCTTATGACTATCATAAGGAAGAGGGCTACCGAGCAGACGGCTCCCAAAAAGTTTCGGTTAAGGAGGGCTACCGTAAGGGTGTAAAGGATAAAGACGAAAAAGATTATCTTTCCCTTGTGGACGAAGATCTGCTTTCGGGTATTGGGACTTATAAGCAGATAAAGGCCGAGAACTATGATGACCGCCGCAGTAATGAGATAGTGAAGAAAAACGCTTATAAAGGCGATGTACATAATTTTTTCCGGGGAAAGAAGCTTGGCCTTTTTAGTCAAGTAATATCACCTACGATTTTTCGGAACTATTTTCCGACGTAATATGCCGTCATGGAAACGACGAGGGACACGAGCTGACACATAGCGCAGACCGCCGAGTTCATAAGGGTAAGGGAGCCGTTTAAGGACATTCCCGCAAAGAGCAGGCAGATGACCACGGTGCAGATTATGTGCAGCGCGAATAAAACGTTCGAGAGGGTACGGAGACGTATGCTTCCCGAAATTATAGATAAGAAGCTGAGCGCGCTTCCTTTATGGAAGCCGTGAGCCGAGACCCTTTCCTTAAAGGAGGTGGCGTCGTGATACTTTTCGGCTCCGTTATGATCGAGGACTTTAACGATATCGGGATAAAGACCGAAATAATCGCAAAGCATCTGCTCGGTAATATTGGGGTCGCAGTTATCTATAAGAAGGGTTATTCCCTTATCGGCAAGTCGGCAAAGCTCCCGTTCAAGATCCTCGTTTACGGTATATTTTACCATAAGGAGGGCGCAGGCCCTCTGATCGCAGGCCACGTATACGGGGAAATATCCCTTATGAAGTATCTTTTTATCGACCTCAAGATCGGGGACGCGAACTCCGTGAGACTGCATAAGGGAGCGGTTTCCGATCATAATATGACTATCACCGACCCAGCCCGAAATACCTAAGTTTTCTTCGTATTTGACCGTATCGGCCTCGGGGAGCTCGACCTCTCCCTCTAAGATCTTATTGAAGACCTGAAAAAGAGGACTGTTCATTTCCTTTGCCACGGCCGCGGCATAGGTGATGGTCTCGTCTAAGTTGTTGGCGCCGAGGGGGGACATATTAAAGAGCTTTATCGAGCCTCTCGGGAAAATATCCGCCGAGGATACTACGAGGGCGTTGATCTCCTCTATTCTTTCGGCCGAGTATCTTCCGCAAACGGCGGCTCTTACCTTTCTGAGTCGTTCGCTTACTCCCGCAAAGGGAAGCATATCCGCGATAAAGAGCGAGGGCGCCGCGGCAAGGGAGGAAACGACTGCGGCCGTAAGAAGAGCGAGGCCGAAGGAGGAGTAGCTTACTCCGACGCTGAGGGAGATAACGGCGGTTATTATAAGGGTAATGACCATAAATACGTTAAGCTTTCCGCCGCAGGGACGGTCGCTCATTGTATGACGGAGGAAATTCTTTATCTCGTCGGTCTCGGTAGAGCCTGCGGTAAGGATCTCGCCCTGAATTACCGTACGGGCCATTGCGGCGTTTACAGCGGGGTCGTTTATAAGGGTAAGGGCGGTCTTGGATCTTCTCATAGCTACGAGCTTAAAGTTCGAAAAGATCGCGGAGGCTCTTTTATAGGAGCAGTAGTTATAACAAAGGAAGGAGACCATAGGAACGACTACCGGCTCATAGGGGTAGCTTCCGCAGATTATGCTGAAGAGGAGATATACCGTCATAAGTGTTCCCGAAAGGGCTAACGGAAATTCAATTTTTGTCTTGGAGGTAAAGGCGCTTCCAAAGGAGGCGAAGACCCCCATATTTATAAGCAGGGTAAGGAGGAAGCTTATAAGAGATATGCTTGCGGGTAGGACGGGATTTTGATAAATTCCTGCCATAAAGGGCATATGTACCGAAGCGGCAAGCAGGGTAAGAATAGCGGTTACGACGGTCTTAAGCTTAAAGGATACCATATTGTACTTAAGCTCTCCGCCGACCCTTGTAATATCCTTCTTTCCCTTAAAGTCCTCGACCTCAACGGGAGGAGCGGCCTCGTTAAAGGTTTTAACGGTTACTGCCTTTTTACCTGAGGAGGAAGAGATATCGGTTACGTTTACGGGACGGGTATGACTTAAAATATTCTCGTATTCGGTTTTTATTTCTTCTTCGGGCCGAAGCTCGGGGATTATCCTCGTAGAGCCTATCTCGGGGGTGGAATTCATTCCGCCCTGCTCCGAATAGGTTGTGGTAACGTTTTCCTCGGCGATCTTATCGGTCCTTCTTGCCGAAAAATCGTCGAAAAGGGTGTTGGTGATCTTGGGGATCTGCGCCGTATCGAACTTGGTGGCGGTGACGCCGACCTCGCCGATCTTTAGCGGCTTCTTTATAGAGGTCTCCTTAAGACGGAGCTTTACCGGCTTTTCCTCTTCGGCAGGCGGCTCGGCGATCGGCTTTCCCCCGATGCTCTGAACCTCCGAGGGCTTAAGATTATACATTCGCGCGATCTTTTCGTTGGCCCTTTTCTCGGCCGACTCGATTATATCCTCAACGCTTTCCAGAGTATAGTCGGGCTTTTCCTCGGCGTAGCTATGACCCTCGTCGTCGTATATATAGGGCATACACTTGGCAAGAAGACTGCTGGTCCTCGGCTTTTTGGGCTTACAATCGGTCGCAGGCGCAGGCTCAGGCGTCTTTTCGTGAGCCGCAGGCCCTTCGTTCTGCTTTTCCTCTTCGGCGCCCTGACGAACGGTGCTTTTAACGCTGTTCCTAAGGGCCTCAAGGGGATTTATTGCCGAAAAATCGACGGGGACCGACTCCCTTTTTGCGGTGTTGGTCGCGGGATTTTCTTTATTAACTTCGTCTGTTCTGGCGTTTTCGTCTTTTTCCTGAAACAGTCGATCCATATATTATTCCTTTCGTAAAATTACTTGCCCGAGCGGGAGCGTACTACGGCGTACATAAGTATACCTGCCGCTACCGAGGCGTTAAGAGAATTTATCTTTCCGAACATGGGAAGGCTGATTATTCCGTCACATTTTTGCGCAACGAGCCGTCCTATGCCCTTTCCTTCGTTTCCTATAACGATGGCGCAGGGGGAGGTGAAGTCGGTTCTGCTGTAGTCTTCGCCGTCCATATCGGCCCCGAATACCCAGACTCCCTGCTCCTTGAGCTTATCGATCTCGTTTGCGATGTTGGTTACCCTCGCTACTCTCATATATTCGAGGGCGCCGCTGGCCGATTTGGCAACCGTAACGTTAAGACTTGCACTGCGTCTTTTCGGGATAATGATTCCGTGGGCACCTGCGGCCTCGGCGGTGCGGATGATGGCTCCAAGGTTATGAGGGTCCTCTATCTCGTCGCAGATTATTATAAAAGGGGCTTCGTTGCGTTCCTTGGCAAGGTCTAAAATATCGCTTACCTCGTAGTATTTCTGGGTCGCGATCATTACGGCGATACCCTGATGATTGGCGCCGTCGGTCAGATAATCGAGCTTCTGGGGGGAGACCTCCTTTATGAGTATCCCGCGCTCACTGCATTTGGCGATAACGGGTGCGGCCCAACCGCCGGTCATACCGTGAGCAATAAGCAGGCGGTCGATCTCTCTGCCCGACTTTACGGCCTCGATCACGGGGTTTCGTCCTGCGATAATATCGTTTCCTTGTTCTTTAACCTTTTCGTTTTCAGGCATTCGGACCTTCCTCCAAAATGATAACATAAATATACAAAGTATATTATATCACAGGTATTTGAAAAAGAGAAGTATTATTTTATATAAATAAATAATAATATAATGGCTAAAATATGGAAGAAAGGACTGATTTTTATGAGCAAAATAATTTCTGTAAAGGGCTACGAGCTTTTCGATTCAAGGGGTAACCCTACCGTAGGGGCAAGGGTGGAGACCGATTCGGGAGCGGTAGGCTTTTCGGTGGTTCCTTCGGGGGCTTCTACGGGAAAATACGAGGCGGTGGAGCTTCGTGACGGCGGAAAGAGACTCTGCGGTAAAGGGGTACGGCTTGCGGTTGAGAATATAAACAGCCTCATTGCTCCTACCCTTATCGGTATGGACATTTCGGTTCCCGAAAAGGCCGACAAGGCTATGCTGGAGCTTGACGGAACCGAGGATAAAAGACGTCTCGGCGCAAACGCCGTGCTTGCCGTATCGGTGGCTCTCTATAAGGCGGCGGCAAAGGATAAGGGGGTGCCGCTATACCGCTGGTTTGCGGGAGAATACGGGGAAATTACTATGCCGAAGCCGATGATGAATATTTTAAACGGCGGCGCTCACGCCCTTAATAACATCGATATTCAGGAGTTTATGATAAAGCCGATGGTCGCCTCGTCCTTCTCCGAGAGTATGGAGATTTGTGCTGAAATTTACCATACCCTTAAAAAGCTTCTGATTGAAAAGGGAAGGGCTACTGCGGTAGGCGACGAGGGCGGCTTTGCTCCCGATCTTTCGGGTAACGAGGAGGCTATCGAGCTTATAGTCGAAGCCATAGAAAAGGCGGGCTACTCTACCGACAGGGTAAAGCTTTGTCTCGACGTTGCGGCAAGCGAATGGGCCGAAGGAAACGGATATTTTCTTCCTAAATCGAAGAAAAGATTTACTCGGGACGAGCTTATTTCCTACCTTTGCGAGCTTTCAAGAAAATATCCGATATGCTCTATCGAGGACGGACTTTCCGAAGAGGATCTCGAAGGCACGGCAGAGCTTACGAAGAGGCTTGGAGACGCGGTCCAGATCGTTGGTGACGACCTCTTTGTAACGAATAAAAAACGTCTGCAGGGTGGTATCGAAGCAGGAGCGGCCAATGCGATACTGATAAAGCCTAATCAGATAGGCTCGGTAAGCGAGACACTGGAGGTCATCCGTCTTGCCAAAGAAAAGGGCTATAAAACGGTTATCTCTCACCGCTCGGGCGACACCGAGGATACCTTTATCGCCGACCTTGCGGCAGGTATGTCGGCGGGGCAGATAAAGACCGGCGCTCCCTGCAGAAGCGAGCGTACCGCAAAATATAACCGACTTCTTTTTATCGAGCAGGAAAATTTAGGCTAAACCTCTTGAAATTTTACCTTTTTGTGGTATTATTGCCTTGATATTACCGCAAGGAGGTATTTTTATGTTTGAAAGAATAACGCCCGAGCAGGCAGGAATAAGCTCCCGAAAGGTCGTAAGGCTTATCGATACCCTTAACAGAAGAGGACTCGCGACCCACAGTCTCCTTCTTATGAAGGGGGATAAGCTTTTTGCCGAAGCCTACTGGGCTCCCTTTAATAAGGACTTTTGTCACAGAATGTACAGTCAGACCAAAAGCTTCGTCGGTGTTGCTATCGGCCTGTTGGAGCAGGACGGTCTTATCGACCTCGACCGACCGGTGCACGAATATTTCGAGGGACGCTTCGATAAGGAAAAGCTTACCAAAGAGATAAGCGAGGTAACCGTTCGCAATATGCTTATGATGCATACCTCGGGTGAGCCTTCCTGGTGGTTTACCTCCGACGCCCCCGACAGAACGAAATTCTATTTTGAAAACCCCTACCCCAAGCGCCCCACCGCCACCCATTGGCAGTACGACAGCGCGGGAAGTCAGGTTCTTTCCTCCCTTGTTGAAAAGATAAGCGGAAAGCCCCTTTTCGAGTTTTTGACCGAGCGCATCTTCGGTCATCTCGGAACCTTTAAGACCGCATCTATGCTCAAGACCCGCAACGGCGACACCTGGGGCGATTCGGCAATGCTCTGTACCCTCCGCGACCTTGCCTCCTTCGGCCGCTTTTGTATGAAGAAGGGCGAGTGGGACGGAAAGCATATCGTGAATAAGGACTATATGACCAAGGCTACGACTCCGCAGGTCTCTAACTTCCTCGGTAATCACCCTGCAAACTCCTACGGCTACGGCTATCAGATATGGATAACCGAGCAGGAGGGCTTCTCTTTTAACGGAATGGGCTGTCAGTATACTATCTGCCTGCCGAAAAAGGACCTTCTTTTCTGTATAAATTCCGATAATCAGGGAACGGCTGAGGCCACCGACATAATCTTTAACGCCTTTTTCGACTTTATCGCCGACGAAATGGCCGACGCTCCCATAGCTGCCGACCCTGAGGGCGAAAAGCTCCTTGCCGAGGCCGAGAAGGGTCAGAGCCTCCGCTTTATGAAGGGCGAAAAGGAAACGGCCTTTGCTAAGGAAATTTCGGGTAAGAAATTTATCTGCGGTAAAAATAAAATGGGCATAACCGAATTTACCCTTACCTTCGATGGTGACGAGGGCATATTTGCTTACACTAACGAGCAGGGTGAAAAGGAAATTCGCTTCGGTATGGGTAAAAACGTCTTCGGAAAATTCCCTCAGCTCGGCTACTACGGCGACTACGGCGGAATCGAGACCACCGACGGCTCTATGTATGACTGCGCCGCCTCGGCAGGCTGGATGGAGGAAAGAAAGCTTATCTTAAACGTTCAGATAATCGACCGCTATTTCGGAAATATGTTTGCCGAATTCTCCTTTAAGGAGGACTGCGTTTTCCTCTTTATGAAGCGAACCGCCGAAAACTTCCTCAACGAATACGAAGGCACCGCCATTGCGACCCAAGAATAAAAAAATCCCCTCCGCACCCGTTGCGGAGGGGATTTTTCAGTGGACAGTGGACAGAGTAACGCCTTCGGCGTGAGTAGCGCTACGCGCGAGTAAAAAGAGTTACGGATACCGAAACCGTAAATATATACGGATACGATAAAATGAGGCCATCACCCGACGGGTCATTCTGAGCCTGTCGAAATTTTGCGACGATGAGATTCCGTCACCTACGGTGCCGCCCTTACGGGTTCGACAGGCTCAGAATGACCCATTGTCGCTTGCATAGCCGCAGGCGGGATCTCGTCGGCGCACAAAACAAAAATTTCT
>CASFDQ010000062.1 GCA_949293385.1 uncultured bacterium
ACCCCTGCAAAACGCAGTTTTGCCCCTGCGCAGCCCCTCGTCCCTAAATTGTTTTCGGTATCCGTCTGACCACTGATCACTGTCCACTGCGGCCCTCGGCCTTAGGCCCTAGGCCCTAAACAAAAACTCCCCCGACCGAAAATGGAAATGTCGTTAGCGAAGTTTTTGTTTTAGCATATAATAATATATCAGGTTAGAACCAGCATCACATTTGTATGTACAAATGCACTTGGGCAGTAGCCCAAACCCACTAACAACAGAAAAGAGAAGATTCGTTTTTTGCAACGAGTCTTCTCTTTCTTTTTGTCTGTTAAGTGATATGCTGACTGAAGTCAGCGTGATATTTTCTTTTGAAAATTCCTCGCCTATGGCGAGATATTTTAAAAGAAAGTGATATTAAACCCTACGGGTTTAGTGGTATTCTATTCGCCCGTAAACTTGCGAAGCAAATAACACTCGGCTGAAAGTCCGAATATCACTGCGTAGCAATATAACTCGCCGTTAGGCGAATAGAGCTGTAGAAATGTTCGCTAAGAACATTTCTACAAGGGTCGAGGGAGAGTTTTTATTTACGCCTTAGTCTTTTTACCTTTTTTAACAAAGATAATAACTACGGTTGCGATGGCGGCGAGGAGGATAACTCCGCCGACCACAGAAAGGATTATAACGAGGGTCGCGTTTCCGCCGTCCTTATCGGGCTCGGTCTGAACCGCGCCGGGGTTAAAGCCGACCATATCCTTACCGAGCTCGCCTTCGTTGCCGGTAGGAACGATCTGGAAGGTGTCCAGGTATGCGTCGGTTCCCTTGGGCAGCCTTACGAGCAGGTAGGGAGAATTGGCAGTTACGGTAGCTTTGTACTGAACCCATTCGCCCGTCTTTGCGGTAGAAAGGTCAACAATGGGCTGATAGCCTGCGGTGGTGGGAGAGTTAACCTGAGGATGATCGGCGTGGATAAAGTCGAGGGTTCCCTCAGCCTCTGCGGCAAGCTTGAGCCAGAAGGTAACGCTGTATTCCTTTCCGACCTCCATTGCGTATTCGTAATTAACGAGGAAGATCGGATCAACTGTGGCGTCGGGCAGAGTATGCATACTCTTAAGGCCTGCTTGAATGTTCTTCGGGTTGTAGCCCTTTGCACCCGGCTTATAATGCTCAACGCCTTCGTTAATATCGAATTTTTCGTCGATATTATTGTCGTAGCCCTGCTCGAAGCCTATCGACAGCCAATTTGCGTGAACGATAAAGTCGGCGGTAGGCCATACGATAATATTTTCTTCGGCTAAAAGGGTGAAGTTGTTAGAAACGTACCAGCCGAGGAACTTATAGCCGTAGCGCTCGGGGGTGGGAAGGAGCGAATAGTCGATCTCTTCGCCGGGAATGCCGTATATCGGCTCACATTCCTTTTCAGTGTAGGTCGCGAAGGTCATTTCGGTCTTTCTCGGCTCTCTCTTACAGGAGTAGGCCGCGGCGTTTCTGAAGCAGCGAAGTACGGGAGTTCCGCCATCTACTACCATCCAGATGTTATTATAGTCGAGCGCGGGCATATTCTGCTTAGCTGCTACGCCCTGCATCCTTTTGAGGTTAGAAATAACCGTGACGTTGCAGCTACCCTTCTTGCCGGAAAGGTAAACTCCGTTATAGGTTCCGGCAGAAGCTGCTTGGGTCGCAACAAGGGTGTCGCCATCGAGGGTTGCGAAGTAGCTGTTAGTGATCGTGCTGGGATAATCGACCTTCCAGGCCGTTCCTATGGCACCTGCGGCATTCTTTACGGCGAAAAGCTCGCATGTGGCGTAGCAGTTATCAATAAATACCGTGTTGGACGCGCCGCCTATAAGACCGCCTGCGTAGGTGCTTTCAACGTATACCGTATCGCTTACAAAGCACTGACTGATGACGGGGCAGACGCTGAGATCGTCCTCTTGTTTGATGCCCTGAACCGAGCCTACGAGAGCGCCCGCAAAGTTGTTGCTCTGAGCCTGTTCATTTACAATGTAGGAATTTATAATACCGACTCTCTTTATTACCGCGTTAGCACCGAGGGAGGGGAAAAGACCCACCTGTGCTACGCCGACAACGTCGTAGAAGAGTCCCGAAACAACGTGACCGTCGCCGTCGAAGGTTCCTCTGAAATTGTTTTTCGCAGTGGACCAGTTTAAAGCAGTTTCGGTCCAGTTTGCCTTAGAGGTATCGTTGATCTTGATGTCTGCAATAAGCTTATAGTGATTATTTACGGTTTTGTTTGAAGCCGTTGCCATAAGGAGCGCAAGCTGCTCGGGGGTCTCGATAAGATAAGGATCGGTCTCGCTTCCCGTACCTCCCGCAAACTTGGATGCGGGCTTGCCCGACCATGCGCGTCCCTTCTTACCTTCGTCGGTAAGGCTTACGAAAAGCTTATGGACGACCTTCGGATGCGGCGTCTCGCCCGCCTTAACGGTCCAGACGTTTTTCCAGTCGAGGTCGGTCATATTTTCCTTTGCCGCCGCGCCTGTCATCTCGGCCTCGGAAAGAACTTTGGTATTGCCCTGAGGATGAGTTCCGTAGAGGGCGTATGAAGTAGCGGGGAAATAGCCGTTTCGGTAGGGCTGATAGCCGATAGCATAGCACTCGACTACCTCCTGAGCGGAATTCCAGATATCGCCTACAAGGCCGTTGGTGCGACCCTCTCCGCCTACGAGCTCTGCGGCAGAATAGCTGTAGTAAAGCCTTAATCCCGAGCTTCCGCCGCCTACGAGTCCGCCGACGGTAAAGCCCTTAAGGGTGACCGTTTCGTCGGCAGAGCAGGCCATAATTGTAGAAGCACTGCGATGGGTTCCGATAATTGCGCCTACGGTGGAGGAGCCTGCGATATAGGATTTTCTTATATGAACGTTTTTAATGGTTGCGCCGTTTGCGCTGGGGAAAAGTCCTGCTCCGGTATAGGAAAACGCGGTTCCTGCGGTCTTATTCATATAGAGACCGTAGATAAAGTGACCGTCGCCGTCGAAGGTTCCCATAAAGGAGTAGCCTTCGCCCTCATACCAGCTCTTGGGGTTCTTTAAGATCCAGTTAGCCTTTGAAACGTCGTTTATATAGATATCGTTTGCAAGCTTATAGTACTTGCCCTTTGTATCGGTTGCGTTAATGAGATTACGAAGCTGCTGCTCGGTCTTGATGATGTAGGGATTTCCCTTGCTTCCGATTCCCGAAGCATAGCGAGAATCTTCAACTCCGAACTCGATATCCTTACCGTCAATATCGGCGAATATCTTAAGCTTGGGAGTACCCTTGGAAACGGTCTCCCATACGTTTTCGAAATCGAAGCCGACGAGGAGGGTCTTGCCTCCCTCGCCCCAAAGAGACTCCTGCTCCCCGATAAGCTTAACGATGTCGCTTTCGGTAGAGGAGGACACGGTCGTATAAACGTTTTTATAGACCTCGGCGTAGCTCATAGAGCCGGGATTACCCTCTGCGTCTACCGCAAGGGAGGAATGAGTTCCCGCGGTTGCCACGTATATGGCGGGAACCTTGGTAGAGTAGCAGTTTTCGAGGACGTATGCCGATTTCCAGTTAGAACCGATAATTCCGTTTGCTCTGGCGGTAGCGTGAGCCAGAACGTCGGCCTTGGAATAGCAGTTTTTGATTATAATAATGGGGGTGGTGCGATCGGTGATCGAGTTGGTCATACCGACGATACCGCCTGCGCCGAAGTTGCCAGAAGAGGTAAACTGAACGGTTACCGTTTCGTCGACGAAGCAGTTTTCGACCGTCTTCGTATCCTTGGTGGTCATATTTCCGACGATACCGCCCGCGTGATTTACCGAGTAAACGAAGGAGCTTCGAACGCCGATGTTCTTAACCGAGCCGCCCTTCATTACCGAAATAAGACCTGCATTTTTCTTGTCGGTATTATTCGGATACCAGATACCGTAGACGCAGTGACCGTCGCCGTCTAAGTGACCGATAAAGCCTTCTACGTCTAACCACTCGTTAAGGTTCGAGCCGTTGTGCCAGTTCTTAACGGTAGTATCGTTAAGGTAGATATCCTTAGAAAGCTTATAGTAGCTGCCGTTTGCCTGAGATACGGCAAGGGCAAGCTGACTTCCCTTAGCGATGATATAGGGATCGGTTTCAGTTCCGCTTCCCGATTCGAACTCGGCAGCGACAGTTCCGTTCCAGTAGGGGCCGCTGTCCACGGGGGATTCGTCCTTACCGCTTATGGAGGTGAATATTTTAAGCTTGGGAGTGCCCTGATCAACAGTGTCCCAGACGTTTTCATAGTCGAGAGCAGGAAGAACGGTCTTAGCCTCGGTTCCGTAAGCCGAACCGCGGTCGAAAAGGGTATAGTTTTCGTCGGCGGCGGGATCTCCTGCGGTAGCGTAAACTCCCGAATATACCTCGCTTGCGGGGACTCCCTGACCGATAAGATAGGATAAGGTCTTGGCGGTCTTTCCGCTATAGGGAGGAAGTCCTACGCTATAGGAGTTTTTAACGGTATAGGCCGCGTTCCAGGTCGTGCCGATAAGGCCGTTTGCGCGAGCGGCACTAAGACCGGTAACGTCCGCCTTAGAGTAGCAGTTTTCGATTACGACCTTGACGTTAGTGCCGCTTGAGATCGTATCGATGATACCGACGATACCACCTGCGCCGCAGTTGCTGGCTGAGGTGTATTCTACGGTTACGGTGTCATCGACGAAGGAGGAGGATATCGTTCTTTCGGCACTCTTTCCGCCGTTTCCGTTTATGCTTCCGACGAGACCTGCGTACTTCTGCGCATAGATCTGAGCGTAGCGAAGACCGATATTCCTTATAGATCCGCCATTGAAATAGTTTACAAGACCCGTAGTGGTCTTTGCGGTGTCGGGAGCGTACCAGAGACCGTAAACGATATAGCCCTTACCGTCGATATGACCTCTGAAGGTCTGATCGCCGAGCCATTCGAGGTTGTTAAGGGAGCTCTGCCAATCGTCGTCAGATACGTCGTTAAGATAGATATCGTTATTAAGAACGTAGTAGTAACCGCTCGTCTGAGTTACGGCAAGAGCAAGCTCTGCGCCGTTGGTTATAACGTAGGGGTTTTGCTCGCTTCCGTCGCCCTGAGGGAAGGTTTTAGCAATAGCGCCGCTCCATATATCCTCCGAAACGGGGCCGCTTGCCTCTTCGGCAAATATCTTAAGCACGGGGTAGCTGTCGGTAGCGTAGAATGCGCGGCCCTTATTAAGGTCGGGCATCTTGCTATCTAAGGAGAATACGTCAAGACCCTGCATATCGGTATTGGATATAACCGTTCCGCTTCCGCCGGCTTCGGTAGCGTAAACGCCGCTCATCGTTGCGGCTAAGTTCTTACTCTTGGTGGTAACGGGGCCGTTTGCGTTAAAGCAACCGGACATAGCCGACTTTGCAAGGTTATCGGTTCCGGGCTTTGAATAAACGTCGCCGAAAAGTCCGTAGTTGCTGGCCGCATTGCCCTCTATTCCCTGAAGGGTGATGGCGAGGGAGTAAGAGTTGGCAACGGTAAATTTACCCGAGGAAACGGCAACGAAGGCGCCGCTTGCGTAACCTCTGAGGGTTACGTCCTTACCTACGAAGCAGGAATTTACGGTATAGGTCGTGTTCGCAGCACCACCGATAAGTCCGCCTGCGCCGTTCGGATGATGAACGTAGGCCTTATCTACGGCGATATTCTTTATTGCCGCGCCCTCTCCCATAGCGGGAATAAGGGCCGCGCCCGCCATTTCCCAAGCCTTCTCGGTAGTAGCGTCGTTATAATAAATTCCGTAAACGGTATGTCCGTCGCCGTCTAAAACGCCGCCGAAGGTACCGCTCGCAAACCAGACGTTGGGGATGTAGCTGCCTTCAGCCTCGCCCGTGGTCCAGTTGATCTTATCCACGTCGTTAAGATAGATATCTCTTGCCAGCTTATAGTAGCGTCCTGCCGTAGAATCGGTTACGGCAAAGGCAAGCTCTGCGCCCGTCTCGATAATAAAGGGATCGGAGCTTGTTCCGCTTCCGACGGTAGGCTGAGTCTTGCTTGCTCCGTCCCAGGCATAATAGGAGTCGGGGAGGGGGCCGTCGTAGAAGGCAAGAAGTATGGGATAGTCGGTAGTAGCTAAAAATGCGTTTCCGAGATTAGGCATTTTATCGGCGTTTGTAAGGACGTCAAGGCCCTTCATATTATCAGCCGAGATAACGGCAATGCCCGTGCCCGTTTTTGTAGTTGCGTAGTTGTTTGCCCAAAGGGAGCCTGAGCCCTTGGTAGAGACAGCGCCCTTTGCGTTATAGGAATTTTTAATATAGGAGCCTTCCTTAGCACCGTAGAAATCGCCCATAAGACCGCTGGCGGCGGTGGCGGTAACGGTGGCCAGAGAATAGCAATTTTCTATCTTGTAGCCTCCGCGGGCGTTAACTCCGATAAAGGCACCTGCGTCGTTACCCTTAAGGGTTACGTTTTCGCCTACGAAGGAGTTCGAAATATTTGCGGCTAAGTTCTTAGCTATGCCGGCGAAAAATGCGCCGACAGCGTGGGGTCCCTCAAGATAAGCCTTGTCGATTCCGAGGTTTTTGACCGTTGCCGACTGATCGGTAGTAAGGGTGGGGAAAAGGCCGACGCCGTAGGACTTCCATACCTTGGCGGTATCGGGGTCGTTATAATAGAGACCGTAGACCATAAAGCCGTCGCCGTCGAGGGTAGCCGAGAAGCCGGCGGTTACGTCGGTATAGTTAAGCCAGCTGTTGGGAGTATAGCCGTCTGCCGCCTCACCGGTAGCCCAGTTTATCTTAGCGGTATCGTTAAGATAAATATCTGCGGTAAGCTTATAGGTAGCGCCTGCAGCGGGATATTTTACGGCATAGGCAAGCTCGTAAGCGTTATTTATAAGGTAGGGCTCGTCTTCGCTTCCCTTACCCGTTGGTGCGGAAAGGGTTCTTCCGTCCCAGATATCCCCTGCCTTTTTACTGAATATCTTAAGGGTGGGATAGCCGGTGGTAGAGTCGTAAGCGCCCTCGGTATTAAGACCGGACATATTATCAAGAGCGGCTTCGCCCTTCATATTGTCGGCGCCTACCTTTGTTCCGACCTTATTTGAGCACCAGTTTCCGCTATAGTTATACTTGGTGTTGGAGGACGTATTGGCGCCGCTGTTGGTAAGGCCTATGGTAGAATAGCAGTAGTCTAAGGTATAGGGAGCGTGATTAAGGCCTGCGCAGAGCATAAGGCGGTTGTTGGAGACGGTTCCGCCGTTAAATGCGGTACCCTTTGCCACGGTGTAGCAGTTGGTAACGATAATTCTCGTGGAAGAGGTTCCGTTTGCGGAAGCTATAAGTCCGATAAAGGCGGCGTTCAGGTTGACGTCCTCGCCTAAATAGCAGCGGTCAACGTAAACCTTTTCGGCAGATCCGGCAGTATATACGTAGCCGATAAGACCTGCATAGCCGGCGTAGGACATAGCATCGTCAGCGTGGTCGTTGCGAAGAGCAACATACGACTTTTCAAGACCTACGCCGTAGATCTCAGAGCCGTGTGATACTGCGGGGAAGAGACCTGCCGAAACGGTAAGGTCGGGATCATCGCCCGCGGGGGCGGTATAGCTCTTGTTTACGAAAAGGCCGTATACCTTATAACCGTTTCCGTTAAACACGCCCTTAAAGGCAGAGGCTTCACCGTCTAAAACCTTAACGGCCCATTCCTTATTGACGTTATTCTTCCAGTCTGCGGCAGAAACGTCGTTAAGGTAGATGTCGTTTGTCATTTCGTAGTAATAGCCCTTATTCTGGGTAACGGCAAGGGCAAGCTCCTCACCGTTTGTTACCTTGTAGGGAGATTTTGCGGTGCCTGCACCGCCGCTGAAGCCCGAGGCGACCTCGCCGCTCCAGACCTCACCGGTGTTGCCCGCCAAAATGCTCATACCCGCAAAGGTAGAGAGCACTACCGAAAGGGCAAGGATGCAGGACACTGCGGAGGTGCAAAGCCTGCTTTTTTTAATGTAGGAAAGTATCTGTTTCATATTTTTCTCCTTTCGGTATTATTTTTTCGCATCGGGGTAACGGTCGGCCCACTTGTAAGAAAGATCCTCGGTGTTTACCCAGATCTTGCTCTTGCCGTCGTTCTTCTGATAGAGACGGTACCAGTCGATATAGTAGCAGGCGGGGAGCATTTGCTCGTTGCCGTGTATAAGGTTGGGGGTATAGGATGCGTCGTCGACGAATACGTGGCAGTTAAACTGAGAATACTGAGGAAGATGGAACATCGACATATCGGGCTCAAGATCCCAGGAATTTACGATATCCATCGAACAGTATTTTTCACCGTCTACGTAGAAATTAAGCTCGGTGGGGGTCCATTCGTAGCCGTAGAGATGATATTCCCAGTCGAGGTTTTCGGGGTTTTCGTAAACGTAGGTTCTTTTCTTATACTTGTCGGTATTGTTTTTATAAGTAGTATGTCTGACGTCGCCGGTATTGTAGATGACCTCGTAAGGATAATCGTCGTACCATTTATGTATATTGGGAACTACGGTATCCTCGGTTCCGAAGATCTCGAAAACGTCTATCTCGGCGTGCCAGCGCTCGTCTCTGGGATAGAGCGAGGTAGCGGTACCGCCCCAGAAGGAGGGCCAGGCGCCTTGAAAGAAGGGTACGCGGGCACGTATCTCGGCATAGCCGTAAAGGAAGTTCATCGTCTCGTTGGTAGCAAGGGAGTAGGGAGACATAAACATAACGTTCGGATCCTCGGGATCGTAGTAGCTTATGGCGTGGATCTTAACGCGTCCGTCGGCTACGTCGAGGACTTCCTTCTGATAAGTGACCTTATTCTTAGGAGATCCGCTCATACCGAGACGGAAGGCCCATTTGGTATGATCGAAGCCGTCCATCTCGAACTCGTCGCCCCATTTATAATGATAGTCCTCAAGGCCCTCTACGTCGGGGGTGGTCCTGAAGTCGGTGGTGAGAGCGAAGGTTATGGCCTTGCCGTCCTTAACATCTACGTTTCGGATATATTTTCCGACTGCCATATCGGCAGTAACGTCGTGACCGCCGTCGAAGACCAGCTTCTTACCCTTAACGCTTACCTTAAGGTCGGATTCCTTCATATCCTTAGCGCTGTCGGCGCGCTTTGTCTTACCGATAAGGATCTCCTTTTCGGTCTCGGCGGTATTGTCGGTTACGATCCTTAGAGTAAAGCCGAACTTGTCGGCATAGAATTCCTGAAGGTCTTTGGCCGAAAGCTTAGCTTCGGAATTTCCGGCAGGAATTACGATAACGTAATCCTTGGTGATCGTGAGATCGGATTTTTCAAATTCGAAAACGTGATCGTTATCTACCTTCTCGACCTCATCTCCCGAGCCGTCGTCATAAGGGGGACGGATCTCAACGTCGCCGCTACCCGAAGAAGAGAGATCGGACGACGCGGTTTCGGTGGATCCGCCGCAGGCAACCAGACCTACGCAGATGGCCAAAACCGCAATAATGCTTAATATTTTACGAGCTCTTTTCAAGACGGTAACCTCCAAAGATTTTTTCCTGTATATAATATACCATAAAAATCTTCATTTGAACATTGCAAAATTGTGCATAAATACATTGTAATTCTGCGCATTTAGGGCTTACGGTATATTGCAAAACCGTTCTCACGAGGCGTCAAGCCCCGTTTTTGGGACTTTTCTCTCCTGATCCGACCTTTTCGGCAAAAAAAATTTCGAGCAATTCCCCCGAAATATATATGCGCGAGCAAAGCAGAACCCATCCCCTACAACCTCCGGATAATCTTCCCTTATCCCTTTTCCCTAGTCTCGGCCTTTGGCCCTTGGCCCTGTATTCCCCTCTTCCCTAAAGCTGATCACTGTCCACTACAGCAAAGCCGCTCCCTACAGTTTCGGGTAGGCCTTGTAGAAATGAACTATGTTAAGATCCTCGGGCATATCGAGGCCGTGGGAGCCGCAACCACCATCGATCTCGTGACAGCCGTGATCCATAGCGAAGCCAACAAGGGTATCGTGACCCGTCCAGTGAGTCTTGATCATTTCGCTGAAGGTAGCAAAGGTTCGGGAGTTCGACTTGGCCTCGGCTAAAAAGGCGGGGTATTTTTCGTACACCCACTGAGCTATAGCGTCGGGGTTATACATAAAAATTCTGTCGGCTTTTCTGCCCGAAAAGGCCTCTGCGGCATAGGCGGTAAGCTCCTCGCTTGCCTTTGCGGCCTCCCTCGGCGGCTCTATTCCCAAAACGTCACACAAGGCGGCACATAAGGTATCGAGTGAATTCTTATTTGTTTCCATTTTTATACCTCCACTGAATTTTTAATTTATTATATCACCCTCCGAAAAGCATGTCAATCACGGGGGTAACTCTACGATTTATGGAGTTTAGTTTTGAGATTCTACTAAAAATATCTTGAAAAGGTGAACGTTTAGAGATATAATGCTTACGTAAGAACTCTTCAGGAGGTCTGTTATGGAAGATAAAAACTATGCTAAAATATTTTCGGAAAACCTAAAATTTCGAAGGAAAGCGGCAGGTCTTACCCAGAAGCAGCTTGCCGAAAAGCTCGGCTATACCGAGAAATCGGTTTCGAAATGGGAAAGCGGCGAATCGGTTACCCCGAGCGTTGTATTACCGAAGCTTTCAACTCTTTTAAGGGTTTCTATCGACGAGCTTTTAAGCGACAAGGCCGAAACCGCCTATTATTTAGGGGTTGACGGCGGCGGCACTAAAACCGAATTTTTACTTTGCGATAAAAACCGCAAGGTCGTATCGAGAATAATCCTCGGCGGCTGTAACCCCGTTGATATAGGCCTCGAAAAATGTCTTCAGATACTAAAGGACGGAATCGAGCAGGTCTTGGACGGAATCGACCCCTCTATGGTTTCGGCCTTTGTAGGAATTGCGGGAGGAATCACGGGAGATTATAAGCAGAGGATCCCCGACCTTCTTTCAACCTTCCGCTTCGCCTCCTTCGCAAACGGAAGCGACGCCGAAAACGCCGTAGCGGCCGCCCTTGAAAACGAGGACGGAATTGCCGTAATTGCAGGTACGGGAAGTATTGCCTTTATTAAAAAGGGTAACGAGCTTACCCGTGTCGGCGGATGGGGCTACCTTTTGGAGGATGGCGGCAGCGGCTACTATATCGGTCGTGATGCTATCTACTCGGCCCTTATGCAGGAAGAAGGAAGCCTTGCCACTACCCCTCTTTACAAAGCGGTACTTGAAAAAAGCGGCAAGCCGAAGGTTCTTGACGCTATAGCCGACCTTTATAAGGGCGGAAAAAAGGAGCTTGCATCCTTTGCGCCTCTTGTTTTTAATGCGGCCGACCAAAACGACCCCGTCGCAAAGGAAATTTTGGCGAAAAACGCCAAAGCTATCTCAGACCTTATAAACCGCGCAAAACGGCTTTCGGGAATGGCCGAGGTGAAGGCGGTTATCGTCGGCGGACTTATGTCGAGAAACGACCTGCTTATCCCCCTCATAAAAGAAGGCTTACTCGAGGGAATAACCCTCGATATTTATACCGACCCGCCCGTAAACGGCGCGATCAACTTAGCTATGGCCTAAAAAGGAGAAAATACTATGCTGAAAACTGAAATGAGAAATGAAAAAACCAAGCATATCGATAAAATGTCCACCGCAGAAATGGTAAAGGTCATTCAGGAGGAGAATAAGAATGCCGCCGCCGCTATCGACAGTCAGCTCGGCGCTATCGGCGAGGCTATCGACGCCATAAACGACCGTATGTCTAAGGGCGGCCGACTTTTCTATATCGGCTGCGGTACCTCGGGCAGACTCGGCGTTTTGGACGCCGCCGAATGTCCTCCCACCTACGGCGTTCCCTACGACCTCGTAGTCGGAATAATCGCAGGAGGAGACGGTGCTCTCAGACGCGCAACCGAGGGCAGCGAGGATAACCGCGAGGCAGGAAAACGCGACCTTGCGGCCTACGGTATTACCGAGCACGACAGCGTTATCGGCATATCGGTTGCGGGGGGAGCCGCCTACGTACTTGGTGCATTTGAGGCCGCAACCGAGGCAGGTGCTTTGAAAATAGCCCTTACCTGCAACGAGGGAAGCCCCATAGAGCAGGTGGCCGACATTTTCATTCATCCCGATACGGGAGCCGAGGTCGTTACCGGCTCGACCCGTATGAAGGCGGGAACCTCCCACAAGATGATCCTCAATATGATCTCTACCGCCGTTATGATAAAGCAGGGCCACGTTTACGAAAACCTTATGATAAACCTGAAGCCCTCCAATATTAAGCTCCGCGACCGTATGATAAGGATAGTTTCGGATATAACGGGAGCTTCCTACGAAAAATCCGAGGCTCTTCTCGAGGAAAACGGCTTCGTTATTCGCAAGGCCGTTGAGGCAAACGGAAAAGAATAACAAAAACTGCTCCTTTCGACGGCAGTTATAAGGCATTTTAACAATTTTTTTGTAAATGTTAAATTTTTTCTTGTAAACTGTCGAAATTATGTTATTATATTATAGTAATATATGTTTACGGAGGGTTTTTATGGCTTCTATCGATTTAACTCACGCACCTTACGGTGATCTCGCTATCGTTGCCATGCGCGGCTGTGAAGAGATCGCAAAGCAGGTCGACTATTATCTTATGCAGTGGAGAGGAACTCCCGACGAAAAGTCTTTCGTTATCAACGCAAGCTGTCCCCGTTTCGGAACCGGCGAAGCAAAAGGCGTTTTCAAGCATTCGGCCAGAGGTCTCGACGCTTACATCATCTGCGACTGCTTTAACTACAGCGTAACCTACAATATGTACGGTAAAGAGGTTCCCATGAGCCCCGACGATCATTTTGCCGACCTTAAACGCATTATCGCCGCTATGGGAGGAAAGGCTCGCCGCGTTAACGTTATTATGCCTATGCTTTACGAGGGCAGACAGCACAGACGTACTACCCGCGAATCTATGGACTGTGCTTTAATGCTTCAGGAGCTTATGTCGATGGGTGTTAAAAACTTCATCACCTTCGACGCTCACGACCCCCGTGTAAACAACGCTATTCCCCTCGACGGCTTCGACAACGTTCAGGCCGCATATCAGATGATAAAGGCTCTTCTCCGCAGCACCCCCGACATCAAGCTCGATCCCGATCACACCATGATCGTTTCCCCCGACGAGGGCGGTATGGGCCGTTGTATCTACTACTCCTCCGTTTTAGGACTCGATCTCGGTATGTTCTACAAGAGACGCGACTACTCTACCTTCATCGACGGCAGAAACCCCATCGTTGCTCACGAATTCCTCGGTAAGGACGTTACCGGTATGGATCTTATCCTCGTTGACGATATGATCTCTTCGGGCGACTCTATGCTCGATATCGCCGCCAAGATGAAGGAGCGCGGTGCTAACCGTATCTTCGTATTCTCTACCTTCGGTCTCTTCGTAAACGGACTTGAGAAGTTTGACGAATACTATGAGAACGGACTTATCGACAAGGTATTTACCACCAACCTTATCTACAACTCTCCCGAGCTTCTCTCCCGCGAATGGTACTGCAATGTTAATATGTCCAAGTACATCGCACTTCTCGTTGATACCCTTAACTGTGATAATTCGATTTCCAAGCTCCTTGATCCCGCAGATAAGATTCACTCTGTAGTAGCCAAGCACGAAGGAAAAACCGAATAGGGACGGCATAATAAGCGCAGAACACGAGAAAACGGAACAATAAATATAAAGAGGTTTTACCGAAAAGTAAAGCCTCTTTTTTTGTTGCGGTTTTTCGCGATGTGAAATTCTTCGAATTTCGAAAACTTTGTTTTCTCGTTTAAGCTTTTTTCGGCTCTCGGAGTACCTTTGTACGCCTGACGCGCCGAAGAAAAGCTTATCTGCTTCTTATTTTGCCGCCCCCTGCGAGGAATAAGCGCAGAACACGAGAAAACGGAACAATAAATATAAAGAGGTTTTACCGAAAAGTAAAGCCTCTTTTTTTGTTATATATCAAGCTCTTTACCGTCTTTTATATAGACGCGGGGGACTCGCTTCGAAAGTCCGCAGACGATTTCATAGTTTATGGTTCCGGCCCAGCCTGCGACCTCTTCTACGGGAAGCTCTTTACCGAACAGGACCACCGTATCGCCCTCGGAAACGTTTTCAATATCGGTAACGTCACAGCAGAACTGATCCATACATATTCTGCCCACTATCGGGGCTCTTTTTCCGCCGATAAGAACCTCGCCCTTACCCGAAAGAAGCCTCGGAAAACCGTCTGCGTAGCCTGCGGTGACGGTGGCTATCTTCATAGGCTTTTCGGCCGTAAAGGTTCGTCCGTAGCTTATCGTTTCTCTCTCGTTTACGGTCTTTACCATTGAAACGGCGGCCTTAAAGGTCATAACCGCCTTAAATTCCGAACTGATCTCTATATCGGTCGAGGGGGTAAGTCCGTAAAGGATATTTCCGGGACGGACCGCGTCAAGATGCATCTCAGGATAGAGCAGTGTTGCGGCCGAGTTGCAGCAGTGCTTTACTTCAAAGGAAAAGCCCTCGTTTTCGAGCAGGTCTATAGCCTTTTTAAAACGCAAAAACTGCTCCACTGTAAAGTCGGAGTCGGCTCTGTCGTAGCTGTCGGCCGAGGGGAAATGGGTAAAAATTCCGCTAAAGGAAATACCGCTCAGTAAAAGGGCCTTTTTCGCGTCCCCTATTCCCCTCAGCTCCTCGGTTCTAAGGTCGAAGCCTATTCGTCCCATTCCCGTATCGAGTTTAAGATGAGCCGAGACGGTGACGCCGCTTTTTTCGGCGAAATCCGAAAGCTTTTTGGCGTAATCGAGGGAAAAGACCGCCTGCGTTATATCGTTTTCGGTGAGCTCGGAGGCAAGAAACGGCGGCGTATAGCCTAGAATAAGTATAGGCTTTTTTATACCGTAGCTTCTGAGCTCCTTAGCCTCGTCGATATTTGAAACGGCGAAAAAATCGGTTCCCGCGCTGTCTAAAAGTCTGGCGATCATATATACCGAATGACCGTAGGCGTTGGCCTTAACGACGCTGAATATCTTCGAGTCGGTGCTTTTTTTAATTATTCTGAAATTATGTAGGAGGGCGTCGAGATCTATCTCAGCCCAGGCCCTGTGCAGGTAGTTCATATTAAGCCCTTCCTTTCTCTATAAAATTTGATGCCGCGGCGGCAAGAGGTATTGCCGCAAGGGATATAAACCCCCAAAGCACCGAATACAAAAGGCATATCTGCCCTAAAAAATTAAAATGGATCTTACTGTAGTCCCATACCGCCTGCCCGAGCCAGACGTTAAGTATAAGCCCGATAATAAGCTCAATAGCGGTTACGGTAAGACTTCCTAAAATACATTTATAAAGCATAGGCAGCTCGGTTTTTGCGATAAGGGAGAAGACCAAAAAGGAGATTCCTCCCGCTATCACCATACTCCAGTGAGAATACCCTCTGAAGCAGACCTCTATAAGTCCGTAGGCAAAGCCGCCCAGCAAAAAAAGCGTTATACCCTTTCTCAAAAGATCACCCTAAGGTATTATTTGAGAAAAGCTATATAAAATTCGAAAAAGCTAGTCTCTTCTTCTGCCAAAAATAAGCAATAACCTGAGAAGCTGTGCAATAGACATAACTACCGCCGCAACGTAGGTCATAGCCGCCGCGGTTAAAACCTTACCTGCGCCCTTTCTTTCGTCCCCTTCGGCAAGAAGATTTCTTCCCGCGATGGTCTGCATAGCGCGTTTCGAGGCGTTAAGCTCTACGGGGAGGGTCACGAGCTGAAAGAGGGTCGCAAAGGAGAAGAGTCCTATTCCGACCAGAATAAGAATATTGTTACTAAAGGCGAAGCCCAGAGCGATCGCGATCCAGGAAAAGGACGATCCGATATTAACGATAGGAACGAGGGAATTCCGAACCTTTATGGGGCTATAGCCCTCGGCGTGCTGAACGGCGTGACCCGCTTCGTGGGCGGCAACACCTATAGCGGCAACGCTGGTCGAACCATAGACCGAATCAGAAAGGCGGATGACCTTGGTACGGGGGTCGAAATGATCGGTAAGATTGCCCGAAACCCGCTCGACCCTTACGTCGGTTACGCCGTGGGCCGAAAGCACCGCCTCGGCGGCCTCGGCTCCCGTAATGCTTTTAGAGGAAAGGAGGCCCGAATACTTCGAAAAGGTCGACTTTACCTTTATCTGCGCAACGAGGGACAGAATAAAAGCCGGTATTATAAGCGCAAGATAGTAGATATCGATTCCGTAATAATAAAAATGCGGCATAAAAGGCTCCTTTCGTTAGATTATTTTATGGATTTATAGTGTAATTTATACGTTAAAGCGGAAAAGGACGATATCGCCGTCGTTCATAACGTATTCCTTGCCTTCGCTCCTGACAAGACCCTTTTCCTTAGCGGTTACCATAGAGCCGCCGCATTCCATAAAGTCGTTATAGGCAATGACCTCGGCACGTATAAAGCCGCGCTCGAAATCGGTATGGATCTTTCCTGCGGCCTGAGGCGCCTTGGTGCCCTTAACTATGGTCCATGCACGAACCTCGGGCTTTCCTGCGGTGAGGTAAGAGATAAGGCCTAAGAGGGAATAGCACTTCTGAATCATACGGTCGAGACCCGAGCGCTCAAGACCCAGCTCCTCGAGGAAAAGAACCTTTTCTTCGTCGTCAAGACCCGATATTTCTTCCTCAAGTGCGGCGCAGATGGGAAGTATCTCGGCCTTTTCTCTTGCGGCGATCTCCTTAACGGTATTATAGTGAGGATTATTTTCGATATCCGAAAAATCGTCCTCGCTCATATTACAGGCGTAGATGACCGGCTTTGCAGAAAGGAGGGAGGTAGTTGCCAAGACCTCGGCCTCGGTCTCGTCCTTTATCTCGACGCTTCTTGCGGGAAGACCCTGCTCGAGATGCTCAAGGAGTCTTTTAAGGAATTCGACCTCGGCGGCAAAGGACTTGTCTCCCTTCATAGCCTTAGAAGCCTTATCGAGACGACGGGTAGCGATCTCGATATCCGAGAAGATAAGCTCTAAATTTATCGTTTCAATGTCGCGGGCGGGATCGACCGAGCCCTCAACGTGAATAATATCGTCGCTTTCGAAGCAACGTACAACGTGAACTATAGCGTCGACCTCGCGGATATTGGCAAGGAACTTGTTTCCGAGACCCTCGCCCTTTGAAGCACCCCTTACGAGACCTGCGATATCGACGAATTCGATAACGGCGGGGGTGAATTTATCGGGACTGTATATCTCGGCGAGCTTTTCAAGTCGCTCGTCGGGAACGCTTACCATTCCAACGTTGGGCTCTATCGTACAAAAGGGATAGTTTGCCGACTGCGCTCCTGCGTTAGTTATAGCGTTAAAAAGAGTGGATTTTCCGACGTTGGGAAGTCCGACCATACCGAGTTTCATATATTTTTCTCCTTTTCGGGATATTTTCTCATATTTCATAATATTATACCAAAGTTTTCCCCGTTTTGCAACCTCCGCAAAAAATATTATAAAATACTTAAAAAAACCTTTAAAAATCCGTTATAATATTATATAATGATTATAAGTATACATAGGAGGGAAAACTATGGCAGCAGAATTTAAATTAGAGCTTTCGAAAATTATCAAAGAGCTCTCGCTCGAAACTATATTCCTTCCCTGCAGTCCCGAAAACATTTACGTCGCCAACAACGACGTAAACCGTCCCGGACTTCAGCTCGGAGGCTATTATATGTACTTCGACGAGTCCCGCATTCAGATAGTGGGAAAGGCCGAAGAAAGCTACCTTAAGCAGTTTGACGAGAAAAAGATCGACAAGCTTTGCGACGATTTTTTCTCAAAAAAGCCCGCCGCGGTAATTATCTGCCGAGGAATTGAAATTGCGGAATTTACCGAAAAGGCCGCAAAATACGGCGTTCCCCTGCTTCGCACGAGCGACAGCACTTCGGAATTTATGGCATCGCTTATCGCCTTTCTTAACCTTAACCTCGCTCCCCGAATCACCCGTCACGGCGTTCTTGTCGAGGTATACGGCGAAGGTATTCTCATACTCGGCGAAAGCGGCGTCGGTAAAAGTGAAACGGCCATCGAGCTCGTTAAACGAGGTCACCGACTTATCGCTGACGACGCGGTAGAGATACGTAAGGTCTCAAACAAGTCGCTGGTCGGTACCGCCCCCAGCAACATCCGTCACTTTATAGAGCTTCGCGGCATCGGTATCATTAACGTAAGCCGAATCTTCGGCGCAGGTGCGGTAAAGCTTACCGAAAAGATCGACTACGTCATAAATATCGAGCCCTGGGACAACGAAAAGGTCTACGACCGAATGGGCCTTGAGGAGCAGTCCACCGAAATACTCGGTCTTAAGATCCCCTCTATCACCATTCCCGTCAAGCCCGGACGTAACCTTGCGGTGATCATCGAGGTTGCCGCTATGAACAACCGTCAGAAAAAGCTTGGCTACAACGCCGCAGCCGACCTGCTTAACCGTCTTGGTATGGGCGGAGAAAACGCCGAGCAGAATCACTCGGACATCGAAGCTTTTTAAAATAACAAACAGATAAAATTTTCGGAGGTATAAATTATGTATCGTTTAGGAATTGACCTTGGAGGAACAAATATTGCAGCAGCCGTCGTTGACGAAAACTATAAGATCGTGGGACGCGGAAAGGTTAAAACAGATCTTCCCCGCCCCGCTGAGGAGATCTGTGACGCTATGGCCGAGGCCGCAAAGGCCGCAATAGCCGACGCAGGCCTTAAAATCGAGGATATCGTGGCTATGGGCGTAGGTACCCCCGGTGCCGTTGACCCCTCTAAGGGAATCGTTACCTTTGCAAACAACCTTGGCTTTATGAATACTCCCATCTGTCCTATGATGAAGGAGCGTCTCGGCGTTGATTTCTACCTTGAAAACGACGCAAACGCCGCCGCATACGGCGAATTCCTCGCAGGCGCAGGAAAGGGAACCAAAAACTTCGTTGCCGTTACCCTCGGAACCGGCGTCGGCGGAGGAATAGTTATTGACGGAAAGCTTTTCTCGGGAAGCCATTACGCAGGCGGCGAGCTTGGTCACACCGTAATAAACGTTGACGGCGAGCAGTGCTCCTGCGGAAGAAAGGGCTGCTGGGAGGCCTACGCTTCGGCTACCGCCCTTATCCGTCAGACCAAGGCTAAGATGGAAAAGAATAAGGACAGCGTTATGTGGCAGATCGCAGGCGGCGACATCGATAAGGTCAACGGACGTACCGCTTGGGACGCTTCGAGAAAGGGCGACAAGGCCGCTACCGAGGTCGTCGACACCTACTGCAGATACGTTGCTGAGGGCGTTCTCGATATGATGAATATCTTCGAGCCCGAGCTTATCTGTATCGGCGGCGGAATTTCGAACGAAAAGGAAAACCTTTCCCGTCCCGTCAACGATTTCGTAAATCAGTTCAGATACACCCGCTTTTCTGACCCCGGCGACAAGGTCTGCATTGCCGCACTCGGAAACGACGCAGGAATTATCGGCGCCGCTTTCCTCGACCAGCTTTATAAATAATATCTGACTTTCGGAGGAAACTATGGGAAGAGAAGGCTATATCGAGCTACTAAAGAAAAATAATATACAGTTTAGCGAAAACGAGGCGATGGCTTCCCATACCTCTTTTAAGATCGGCGGCGGGGCAGACCTTTTTGTCTGCCCCGATTCGGTAGATAAGCTCCGTTTTGCCCTGAGCTTCGCGAAAGAAAAGGGGCTTCCCTATTTTATTTTGGGAAATGGGTCGAACCTTCTCGTATCCGATAAGGGAATAGAAGGAGTCGTTTTAAGTACCTCCTACCTTAAAAAGCTCGCCCTTTTGGACGAGGAGACTGTTTTCGCCGAGGCAGGCGCAACCCTTGCTTCCCTTTGCGTTTTCGCTAAGGATAACGGCCTTACGGGACTCGAATTCGCTTACGGAATTCCCGGCTCGGTAGGCGGCGCTCTTTATATGAACGCGGGAGCCTACGGCGGAGATATGGCCGAGGTGGTATCATACGCCGAAAGTATTTCCCCCGACGACTTTTCGCCCTTGACCCGAACTGTTTCCGATATGAACCTCGGCTACAGAAGGAGCATTTACGAGGAAAACGGAGAAATAATAACGGGAGTTTATTTTAAACTCAAAAAGGGCGACAAGGCCGAGATCGCCGACGCTATGAACACCTTTATCTCCAAGCGCAAGACGAGTCAGCCCCTCGAATTCCCCTCCGCGGGCAGTACCTTTAAGCGCCCCGAAGGATATTTTGCCGCCGCTCTTATCGACGAATGCGGCCTTAAGGGCAGGACGGTAGGCGGCGCAAAGGTAAGCGAAAAGCACGCAGGCTTCGTCATAAACGCAGGAGGCGCTACCTGCGACGACGTCCTCTCTCTTATTGAGGTCATAAAAAACGTCGTTAAGGAGCAAAAGGGAGTAGACCTCTCTACCGAGGTTATTTTTACGGGAAGAAAATAATATGTCATTTTCAAACGATGTAAAAAACGAGCTTTGCGGCGCCATGACCGACGGGTCGGCGGCCCTCTCCGAATGTCACGGAATGCTTATGGCCTGCCGCAGCTTCTCTTTCGGCAAAATAGCGCTTCAGACGGCAAACCGTGAGGTGGCGGAGCATTTCGTGCTACTTCTTCGCCGCTGTTTCGACGTTATGTCCCACGTAAAAGCAGGAGGCTCGGTACGTCCAACCTATACGGTAGAGGTTGCCTCCGAGGCCGACCGAAAAAAGATATTATATCGCCTTTCCTACCGTCAGGACAGCGATATCGGGGTAGATCTCTCCCGTCTTAAGACCGAAGGCAATATAAAAGATTTTATCCGCGGCGCTTTTTTAGCCTCGGGCTCCCTTGCCGACCCCGAAAAGGAATACCGCGCCGAATTTTCCTTTAAAGAAAATGAAACTGCCGCCGACTTTTTCACCCTGCTGGACAGTCAGGGTATGAGCTTCAGTATGACCTTTCGTGCGGGAAAGTTTTTGGTATATACTAAAAACAGCAACACTATCGAGGATATGCTGACCTACATAGGCGCAGGGGGCGAGACCCTCAGCCTTATCGGCGTTAAGGTTTATAAAAGCGTTCGAAACCGCCTTAACCGTCAGAATAATTTTGAAACCTCCAACATACTTAAAACGGCCGACGCCGCTTTTTTACAGAATACCGCTATATTAAAGCTTAAAAAGGCAGGAAAACTCGAGACTCTGCCCGACGAGCTTTTCGAAGCCGCAGAGCTTCGGCTAAGCAATCCCGACCTTTCCCTTTCGGCGTTATGCAAGCTGTCTAAAACGCCGATCACCCGCTCGGGACTTAATCACAGAATTAAAAAACTTATGGATCTTGCACAGGAACTTGATTAGAGGAAAATAAAATGAGCTTTACCCACCTTCATCTTCATAGCGAATACAGCCTTTTAGACGGCGCCTGCCGTATAGAAGAGCTTTGCCGCGCCGTGAAGGAGGCGGGGCAGACCTCGGTCGCCCTTACCGATCACGGAGTTATGTACGGTGCGGTAGAGTTTTACAAGGCGGCAAAAAAGCAGGGCATAAAGCCGATCATCGGCTGTGAGGTATACGTTGCGCCCAAAAGCCGCTTCGATAAGGACAAGTTCGATTCGAAATATAATCATCTCGTTTTACTTTGCGAAAACGAAACGGGATATAAAAATCTTATAAAAATGGTTTCCCTCTCCTTTACCGAGGGATTTTACTCCAAGCCCAGAGTCGACCGTCAGCTTCTGGCCGAGTATCACGAGGGTCTTATCGCCCTTTCGGCCTGCCTTGCGGGAGAAATTCCCACGGCGCTTTTAAAGGGAAACTACGACGGGGCAAAAAATGCCGCTCTTTGGTACAGAAATACCTTCGGCGAGGATAATTTCTTCCTCGAAATTCAAGATCACGGCCTTACAGAGCAGCTTGAAATAAACCCGAAGATCGCGCAGATAGCTAAAGAGACGGGTATTCCCCTCGTCGCCACCAACGACGTTCACTATACCACAAAAGAGGACGCCCGAATGCAGAAGGTCCTTATCTGTATTCAGACGGGAAAAAAGCTAAGCGAAGAAAATCCCCTCGCCTTCCCTACCGACGAGTTTTATCTTAAGACCGAGGAGGAGATGCGTTCCCTCTTCGAAAGCTTCGAGGGGGCGGTCGAAAATACCGCGCGGATCGCCGACCGCTGTAATTTCGATTTCGAGTTCGGTAAGATCAAGCTTCCCGTATTCGATATCGGTGACCGCGATCATTTCGAATTTTTTAAAGAAAAATGCTACGAGGGGCTTCACCGTATTTTCGGAGAAAACCCCGATAAGGAATATACCGAGCGGCTCGACTACGAGCTTAATACCATCAACCGAATGGGCTACGTCGATTATTATCTTATCGTTCAGGATTTCGTCAACTACGCCAAGCGTTCGGGTATTCCCGTCGGTCCGGGACGAGGCTCGGGCGCAGGAAGTCTCGCGGCCTACTGTATCGGTATAACGGGCATCGACCCCATTAAGTATCACCTTTATTTCGAGCGTTTTCTAAACCCCGAAAGGGTTTCTATGCCCGATTTTGATATCGATTTCTGCTATGTCAACCGTCAGAAGGTCATCGACTACGTTGTTTCGAAATACGGCTCAGACAGGGTAAGTCAGATAGTTACCTTCGGTACAATGGCCGCCCGTGCGGCGGTAAGGGACGTTGGCAGAGTTATGGACCTGCCCTACGCTACCTGCGATAAGACGGCAAAGCTTATCCCCAGAGCCCTCGGAATTACTATCGAGAAAGCCCTCGAGGAATCTCCCGACCTGAAGCTCCTCTACGATACCGATTATTCGGTCAAGGAGCTTATAGATATGGCAAAAAGGGTCGAGGGTATGCCCCGTCACGCCTCTACCCACGCGGCAGGCGTCGTTATCTCGGACAGAGCGGTAAGCGAATACGTTCCTCTCGCCGTAAACGACGAGGCCACCGTTACTCAGTATACTATGACCGCTCTCGACGAGCTCGGTCTTTTAAAGATGGATTTTCTGGGTCTTCGCAACCTTACGGTCATCAGGGACACCGAAAACCATATACGAAAAAATAACCCCTATTTTAAAATAGAGAATATTCCCCTCGACGATATCGATACCTATAAAATGATGTCGGCAGGACTTACCGACGGCGTATTTCAGTTTGAAAGCGAGGGAATGAAGAACGTCCTCCGTCAGTTCGGACCCGAAAAGATAGAGGACCTTACGGCAATACTTTCCCTCTATCGCCCCGGTCCTATGGATTCTATTCCGAAATATATTCATAACCGTCATAATCCTCAGGATATTTCCTACGCTACCCCCCTGCTCAAAGGTATCCTCGACGTTACCTACGGCTGTATCGTATATCAGGAGCAGGTAATGCAGATATTCAGAACCCTTGCAGGCTATTCACTCGGCCGCGCAGATATCGTTCGCCGCGCCATGTCCAAAAAGAAGCACGAGGTCATGCGCAGTGAGCGACAGGCCTTCGTTTACGGACAAAAGGACGAGCAGGGCAATACTATAATAAAGGGAGCCGTTAAAAACGGGGTCGACGAGGACGCGGCGCATCAGATCTTCGACGAGATGTCGGCCTTTTCTTCCTACGCCTTTAACAAATCCCACGCCGCCGCCTATTCCTTCGTTTCTTATCAGACGGCCTATCTTAAATGCCACTATCCGAAGGAATATATGTCGGCCCTTATGACCAGCATGCAGGACGATGCCGACAAGGTCGCCTTCTATACGAGCGAATGTAAGCGAATGGGTATAAAGGTCCTTCCTCCCCACGTCAACGTTAGCAGCGAGAGCTTTACTCCCACCGATGAGGGTATCCGTTTCGGCCTTTCGGCCATTAAAAATATCGGCGGAGGCTTCGTCACTTCAATGATGAAAGAGCGGGAAAACGGAAAGTTCACCTCGATGTTCGACTTCTGCCTCAGAAATTCGGGAAGAGATTTTAACCGCCGTACCCTCGAAGGACTTATAAAGAGCGGCGCTCTCGACGGTCTTGAGCTAAACCGCAGAACTATGCTTAAAGGGGCCGACGGATTGCTCAGCGTCGTCGACGATCACAACCGATTCTACGGCTCAGGTCAGATGGATCTTTTCGGCGGCGAGCAGGAGGAGCAGACCTTCGAGCTTGAGCCTAGCGAGGAAATGCCGAAAGAGCTTCTTCTCGCTATGGAAAAGGAGGCTACGGGGCTTTTCCTTTCGGGTCATCCTATGGAGGCCTATTCGGGCTACATTTCGGCCATAAAGGCCCCGACCACCCGTAAGGTCCTTTCGGGAGACATCCCCGACGGGCAGAAGATAAGTATGGTCTTAATGCTGACCTCTATCAAGACCCGAAGCATTAAAAACGACGGAATTATGGCCAATATCGTAGCCGAAGATATGAGCGGTAGTATCGGAATTACCGCCTTTAACCGAACGGTTACCGAAAACCGTCACCTTATAACCGAGGGTAACGTTCTTCTTATAAGCGGACGGGTTCAGGAACGGGAGGACCGACCCTTCGAGCTTGTGGCCGACCGATTTGAGGCCATTCCGAAGTCACACCTTACCTCTCCCCCCGAGAAAAAGGTCAAAGCAGGACTCTATCTCAGAGTAAAAGAGCTTTCCTCCCCCGAAATGGATAGTATCAAAGCCCTTTTGGCCCGCTATTCAGGCGATATTCCCGTCTACGTCGTGGACGGCTCGGGGAAAAAGCTTCTGGCACCGAAAAACCTCTGGGTAAGAAAGGATGGCTCGCTTATTTCGGAAGCCGAAAAAATTTTATCGCCAAAAAACGTAAAATTTGTTGAATAATTCAAGGTTTTGGTGTATAATACAGTGTAATATGGATTTTTATGCACAATTGGAGTGAGAATATATGAAAACTATAGCAGTTTTAACCAGTGGCGGAGACGCACCGGGAATGAACGCGGCCATTCGCGCCGTAGTTCGTGCAGGAATTGCAATGGGAATGACCGTAAAGGGAATTCACCGCGGCTACGCAGGTCTTATCGACGGTGATATTATCGATCTCGACGCCAGAAGCGTGTCGGATATAATTCACTGCGGCGGAACTATGCTTTATACCGCCCGTTGCCCCGAATTTAAAACTCAGGAGGGTATCGACAAAGCTGTTGCTACCTGCAAAGAGCACGGCATTGAGGGTATCGTAGTTATCGGCGGTGACGGCTCCTTCAGAGGCGCCCGCGACCTTTCCCTTGCCGGAATTCCCTGCATCGGAGTCCCCGGAACCATCGACAACGATATTTCTTCCACCGAGTATACCATCGGCTACGATACCGCTATGAATACCGCGATGGAAATGGTAGACAAGCTTCGCGACACCTCGCAGTCCCACGAGCGTTGCTCGGTCGTTGAGGTTATGGGAAGAAGAGCAGGTTATCTTGCCCTTCAGACCGGTATCGCCTGCGGCGCCGTTTCTATCCTCGTTCCCGAGGTTGAATACGACCTTGAAAAGGACGTTATTCAGAAGATCAAGGCCATTAAGAAGACCGGCAAAAAGCACTTTATCGTCGTTGTTGCCGAGGGAATCGGCGGCGTTGAAGCCATCGCCGACCGCATAGAGCAGGCTACGGGAATCGAATCCCGCGCTACCATTTTAGGTCACGTTCAGCGCGGCGGAAGCCCCACCGTTCGCGACCGCGTTATGGCAAGTCAGCTCGGCTATCACGCCGTTGAGCTCCTGCGAGACGGAATAGGAAACCGCGTCGTTACCTTCCGCGCGAATAAGATCGGCGATCAGGATATTTATGAGGCTCTGGCGATGAAGAAGATCTTCGACATAGACGAGTATAATATCGCCACCGCCATCTCTATTTAAGGGGATCGTCATAATAGGCGCAGACCGAAGGAAAACTAAATGATTATGAAAGAGGTTTTACCAAGTAGTAAAGCCTCTTTGTTTTTTTATAGTTGCGATGTGAAATTCTTCGAATTTCGAAAATCTTGTTTTCCTTCTAAAGCTTTTTTCGGCACTCGGAGTACCGCGTACGCCTAACGCACCGAAGAAAAGCTTTTCTGCATCCTATTCTGACGACCCCCTGCGAGGAATAGGCGCAGACCGAAGGAAAACGGAAATACAAGTATTTGATTTAAGAGGTTTTACTAAAAAGTAAGACCTCTTTTTTATATTCTCTTAACCTATATTTCTACAATTGTTTACAATTTTTTTGTTGAAAACAGTTTTTAACAATAGTATAATTAGTTTGTAAAACTATATCCGCGAGGCGAAAAATGTCTGAACTTATATTAAAAGGTTTAAAAGGAACGGTCCTTGGTATCGACATCGGTTCTACTACCGCAAAGGTCGTGCTTATTGAGGACGGGCGACTCGTCTACGAAAGGTACGAGCGTCACTTTTCTCAGGTAAGAGCCAAGATATCCGAAATGATAAAGGAGATATCCGACCGACTTTACGGTCGGACGCTTTCTGTTGCCATATCGGGCTCGGCAGGTCTGGGGCTTGCGGGCGCGGCAGGTATCCCCTTTGTTCAGGAGGTCTTCGCTACCGGCGAGATGGTAAAGGCCTTGGCCCTCGAGACCTCGGCGGTGATCGAGCTCGGAGGAGAGGACGCAAAGGTCATCTTCTTTGAGGGCGGTATGGAGGAGCGTATGAACGGCTCCTGCGCAGGCGGCACCGGCGCCTTCATCGATCAAATGGCGACCCTGCTTAACGTATCAAACGAGGAAATGGATCGCCTTGCCCTCGCGCACGAACGCATATATCCCATTGCCTCTCGCTGCGGCGTTTTCGCCAAAACCGATATTCAGCCCCTTCTTAATCAGGGCGCCCGTAAAGAGGATATTGCTGCCAGCATTTATCAGGCCGTCGTTAACCAGACCATCGCAGGCCTTGCGCAGGGTCGAAGGATCGCGGGCAAGGTTATGTTTTTAGGGGGACCCCTCTACTACTGTAAGGGGCTTCGCGAAAGGTTTACCGAGACCCTTAAGCTCGACTCCGACTCGGCGGTTTTTCCCGAGTACGGACGGTTTGCCGTAGCTATAGGTGCCGCAATTTACGCCGCCCGTCAAAAAGAAGCCTTTACCTTTGAGGAGCTTATCGAAAGGATCGATGCGGCAAAAAGCGAGCAGAGCGTTACGGGTACTCTCGACCCTCTTTTTAAAACCAAGGAGGAATACGCCGAGTTTAAGGCCCGTCACGGAGCCGCCGATATTCCGGCTATAAATCCTATGGAGTATTCGGGAAACGCATATCTCGGAATAGACTGCGGCAGTACCACCACCAAGCTTACCCTTATTTCCGAAAACTGCGAGCTTCTTTACAGCTATTACGATTCCAACAAGGGAAACCCCGTCGAAATAGTCAGGGGTCAGCTTGAGCATATCTATACGCTTTGCGGCGACCGCATAACGATAAAGGGCAGTGCGGTCACGGGCTACGGCGAAGATATCATAAAAAACGCCTTTTCTACCGACGGCGGCCTCGTAGAGACCCTTGCTCATTTTACCGCCGCCAAGCATTTTAACCCCAAGGTCGATTTTATTCTCGACATCGGCGGTCAGGATATTAAATGCTTTAAAATACGAAACAACTCTATCGACAGTATTATGCTTAACGAGGCCTGCTCCTCGGGCTGCGGCTCCTTTATCGAGACCTTCGCGAAATCTATGGGCTACTCGGTTCAGGACTTTGCCGCAAAGGGACTTTTCGCGCCTCATCCCGTAGATCTCGGCTCCCGCTGTACCGTCTTTATGAACTCCAGCGTTAAGCAGGCGCAGAAGGACGGCGCTACGGTCGAAGATATTTCGGCAGGACTTTCCATAAGCGTCGTTCGCAACGCTATATATAAGGTCATCCGCGCCACCTCCCCCGACGAGCTCGGTAAAAACATAGTCGTTCAGGGCGGCACCTTTTTAAACGACGCGGTCCTCCGCGGATTTGAGATAGTTATCGGCCGCAATGTCGTCCGTCCTAAGATCGCAGGCCTTATGGGCGCATTCGGCGCGGCCCTTTACGCTAAATCCTTAAAGCTCTCCGAGTCGAGCATCATTTCGAAGAAAGAGCTTTCCTCCTTTACCCATACCGCCAAGGCCGCTACCTGCGGCGGATGTACCAACCGTTGCCGACTCACCGTAAACACCTTCAGCTCGGGCAAGAAATTTATCTCTGGTAATCAGTGTGAGAAGGGGGCAGGCATAAAGCTTAACGATGACAACGTACTGCCTAACCTCTATGCCTATAAGCGAAACAAGATAGAAGAGCTTTCGGCCGACACGGGCGAAGCCGTAAGGGGCACGGTAGGACTTCCCCTTGCCCTAGGTATGTACGAGCTTTTACCCCTTTGGCATACTATTTTTAAGGAACTGGGCTTTAAGGTTCCGGTCTCGGGCTTCGGGGGCAGAAAGCTATATCAGAAGGGTCAGTACAGTATCCCTTCCGACACCGCCTGCTACCCTGCTAAGATTATGCACGGTCATATAGAGGAGCTTATCGAGCAAGGGGTCGACGCGATATTCTACCCCTGCCTTTCCTATAACGTCAACGAGAAAAAGGGAGATAATCACTATAACTGCCCCGTCGTTGCCTACTATTCGGAGCTTTTAAAGGGAAACGTCGAAAGCCTTAAAAACACCGAATTTCTCTACCCGTATCTTAATATAAACAATAAAAAAGAGCTCACCAAGGAGCTTTTCGCCGCACTGAAGGACCGATTCGGCGTCGCAAAAAGCGAGATCAGACGGGCGGTAGACCGCGGCTTTGACGCATATAAGCGTTGGATGAACGACATTCGCTATACGGGGGCAAAGGCCCTCCGCACCGCAAGAGACAAGGGCAAGCGAATTATGGTCCTTTCGGGAAGACCCTATCATATCGACCCCGAGATCGGTCACGGAATAGATAAGCTGGCTTCTTCTCTCGGCTTCGTCGTTGTAAGCGAGGACTCTATAACCGACCTTGCCGACGCGCCGAAGGTCAGGGTCCTTAATCAGTGGACCTACCACGCAAGGCTTTATGCGGCGGCTAAATTCGCCTGTGAAAACAAGGACGTAGAGCTTGTACAGCTCGTTTCCTTCGGTTGCGGACTCGACGCCATTACCACCGACGAGGTTCGGGGTATCTTAGAGGAAAAGAGCAAGCTTTACACACAGATAAAAATCGACGAAATAACCAATCTCGGCGCCGTAAAGATAAGACTCCGAAGCCTTATCGGCGCTCTTGACGAAAGGGAGGCAAGGACTTGAGTAATAAAGCACACGCGGTTTTTACCGAGGAAATGAAAAGCACGCACACTATCTTAGTCCCCAATATGCTCCCTATGCATTTCAAGATAATTCTCGCAACCCTCAACCAAGACGGCTATAAGACCGAGCTTCTTGAGACCTCGGGAAGTCATATCGCCGAAACGGGACTTAAATACGTTCATAACGACACCTGTTACCCCGCAATTCTGGTAATAGGTCAGTTTATGGACGCTCTTCTTTCGGGAAAATACGATCTCGATAAGGTCGCTCTCCTCCTTACTCAGACCGGCGGCGGCTGCAGAGCCTCCAACTACATTCCCCTCCTACGAAAGGCCTTGGAGAAGGCAGGGCTTTCCCATATTCCCGTAATTTCCCTTAACTTTGCGGGAACCGAAAGCTCCCCCGGATTTAAGCTTTCCCTTCCACTGCTCATTAAGATGATGTACGGCGTATTTTACGGCGATCTGCTTATGCTTCTCAGGAACAGGGTCAAGCCCTACGAGGAGGAAAAGGGCGCCTGCGACCGACTTTGCGAGGAATGGACCGCAAGGCTCGCGCTTCAGCTTTTCGAGGGAAAAATAAAGTATAAAAAGATCAAGGCGACCTATGCCGAGATAGTAAGATCCTTTGCCCAGATCAAGGTTTCGGGAGACCGAAAGTTTCGGGTAGGAATCGTCGGAGAGATATTCGTAAAATTCTCACCCCTCGGAAACAACGACCTTGAGGCCTTCTTAATGTCTCAAAACGCCGAGGTCGTCGTTCCCGGACTTATGGACTTTTTGCTTTACTGTATTTATAACGGAATTATCGACGCCCGTCTTTACGGACTAAGAAAATTTAAGGCCTTCGGGTCTAAAATTCTTTATCGCTTCCTTATAAAGAAGCAAAAGGACGTTATTGCCGCCGTTCGTGATAACAGCCTTTTCGAGCCTATGGGTTGCTTCGATCATACCAAGGATCTTGTTGACGGGGTCATTCACCACGGCACCAAGATGGGCGAGGGCTGGCTTCTTACCGCCGAAATGATCGAGCTTATAGAGCAGGGGGTCGGCAATATCGTCTGCACTCAGCCCTTCGGCTGCCTGCCTAACCATATCGTCGGAAAGGGTATGATGAAGCCGATAAAGGAAAAATACAAGGAGGTTAACATCGTCGCCATCGATTACGACCCCGGCGCCACCAAGATAAATCAGGAAAACCGCATAAAGCTTATGCTCGCAAACGCGAAGCCGAGCAAAACGGTAAATGTATAAAAAACACCTTCTTCGGGTGTGCGCCATAGTGAAAATTTGGTTTTTCGGGTAAATTTGCCCCAAATCTCGCTGAAAAGCCTTATAATACGGCAGTATTACTGCATTTTTCATCTTCGCTTTGGAAACAAATTTACACCTACAAAACTGCTA
>CASFDQ010000063.1 GCA_949293385.1 uncultured bacterium
ATATAATTTTCGTTTGCGTCGGAAAATTATGTTGCCTTACGGCAAATGATGTTATGCTTCGCATAAACGATGTTGCGACTAACGTCGCAAACGAAACTTTCCTTGCTCCTCCCGTTGCAAACTTGTTTTTTATAAAAGAAACACGGCTGCGAAGTTTTTCTGTTTTACCCGTATCGCAATTATCTAGCCGCTATTCTGTTGCGGGAGGGACTTGCCCCTCCCCTACGCTCTCAATAAATCCCTAACAGCACCCGTCTTACTGGAGTCCTTTTTTTAAATTTATTTCGCTTTCCCACACGTAAACCAGAAGCAGACGCCGGTTTCGGTGTTATAAACGCCGCATTCCTCGCCCTGGGCTTTAACTATTGCGCTGACGATGGAAAGGCCGAGTCCGAAGCGGCTTTTATCGCGGCTGTGGGAGGCGTCGCCTCTGAAAAAGCTTTCCCAAATTCTCGGCATAAGCTCGGGGTCGATGGGCTTACCCGTGTTCTCGACGCATACCTTTAGCTTATCGCCCATATCCTCCGCAAATACCCTTACCGTACCGCTTTCCGATACGTGACTTGCGGCGTTTTCAATAAAGCTTTTAAGGATCTGCTCGGTCTGTGTCGGGTCGGTAAACACAAGCGTGTTTTCGTCTACGTCGCAGGAAACCGTAATGTCCTCTCTGCCTACGAAAACTCTGTTTAGCATATCGCGACAAATCACCGATATATCAAACTCTTCGGGGTCGGTTTTTGTCTGTGCCGCCTCGTATTTCGAAAGCTCCAAAATGCTGAGGACAAGGCGGTTCATTCGGTCGGCCTCGTCTATGATCGTGTCGCAGTATTCTTCCTTCGAATCGCTGTTGATATTGAGCTTTAGCCCCTCTGCGTAGCCGCTTATTATAGAAAGAGGAGTTTTAAGCTCGTGTGAAACGTTGGCAACAAAGCCCCGTCTCATAGCGTCGAGCTGACGCTCCAGATCGATCTCGCCCTTAAGCTTGGCGTTAGTCTGACGAAGCTCGCTGAGAGCCCCGTCGAGCTTATCTGAAAGGTTGTTTATGGAGCTGCCGAGAGCTCCTATTTCGTCCTTTCTTGCGACCTTGACCCTTTTGCTGAAATCAAGGCCTGCCATACGGCCCGTAATTTCGCTCATCTCGCTTATGGGTCTAGAGAACTTTCGCGCAAAAACGAAGACCCATATAAGGGCAAAAACAAAGCAGATCGCGGTTATTATCGTTATAAATTCTCCGGCCGCGGAAGCACTGCTTTCAAGAAGGGAGATCCGTATTTTAACCTCGGTAACAAGGTTTCCTTTTACCCTTGTACAGAGTAGGTATTCGTCCTTTGAAAAAGCCGAGACCGCCCTTTGAATAACGGCGCCGTCCGAGAGGGTCTTGGAGGAAATTATCTCCATTTTTTCTTTCGTCATATCGAAGCCGTGACCGACCGAGCCGAAGGAGTCGGAGCTTTTAGCGCCTCTTGTGGAATAAACTATACGCCCCGTGTTCTTATCATAAAGGTCGGTCTCAAAGCCGTATTTATCCTTAAGCTCACGTACCGCACTGTCAAGCATTCCGGTATTTTTATGATCGAGTCTCGAAATTACGAGGCTTTGTTCGGTAAGAAGCCGTTCCTGCTTAAAGGTGAAATACTTTAGCAGCAGGGTAGAATTGGCGACCGTGAGTATCAAAACAAAGGCAACGAAGATTACCGCAAGTTTAATAAATAGATTTATCCAAAGCCTTCGTTTCAATTCTACACCTCTATTTTATATCCGATACCGTAGACCGTCTTAAGCTTTGCAGAGCCGTATTCGCCGAGCTTTAGACGGAGCCTTGCAATATGGGAATCGACCGTCCGTTCGTCCTTATCGTAATCGTAGCCCCATATAGCGTTTAAAAACTGATCGCGGGAAAGGACCTTACCCTTATTTTTAGTAAGATATGACAGAATTTCAAACTCCTTTAGGGTAAGCTCCAGGGGCTTTCCGTCAAGATAAGCGACGTAGGCTGCGTCGTCTATCCGAAGACCCTTTTCGGCTTTTGCCTGCGTACCGACGTCAGCTCTGCTTCGTTTAATAAGGGCTTCGGCTCTTTTGACCAAAACGGCAGGGGAGAAGGGCTTAGTAACGTACTCGTCGGCTCCGTTTTCGAACCCCGTCAGCATATCGAAATCCTCGCTTCGGGCAGAAAGCATAATTATCGGAACGTCAGATATTTCTCTTATCTCTCTGCAGGCCTGCCAACCGTCCTTTTCGGGCATCATAATATCGAGAATAACAAGGGCGGCGTCGGTATTTTCTTTAAAGGTATCGACCGCCTCCTGACCGTCGAAAACGGTTATTGGCTCATATCCCGAAGCCTTAAAAAAGTCGGATACGAGCTCGCAAATGCGCTTTTCATCGTCGGCAATAAGAATTTTCATATAATCACTCCCATCATACTAATTATAACCTATCATACACATTTAGTCAAAATATTATTAAACTGTTAACAAATTAACCTATAGATTATAATTGAAAAAAATTAGATTTTATGGTATTATAAACTGGTTATATTATGTTTAAGGAGAAAACGAAGTGTCACATCCCCTTGATAAAATACGAAATTTCTGTATAGTTGCTCATATCGATCACGGTAAATCCACCCTTGCGGACCGCCTTTTAGAGCTTACGCAGTCGGTTTCCGAACGCGATATGGAGGAGCAGCTTCTCGACAGTATGGACTTGGAGCGGGAGCGCGGAATAACCATTAAGGCTCACGCCGTAACCCTTTACTATACCGCCTGTGACGGAGAAGAATATGAGCTTAATCTTATCGACACCCCCGGTCACGTCGACTTTAACTACGAGGTCTCCCGTTCTCTTGCCGCCTGCGAGGGAGCCGTCCTTGTAGTAGACGCGTCTCAGGGAATCGAGGCTCAGACCCTTGCCAATACCTATCTTGCGGTGGATCACGGTCTCGAGCTTTTGCCCGTTATAAATAAGATAGACCTTCCCTCTGCCGATCCTCAGCGTGTTATAAACGAAATCGAGGACGTTATCGGTATCCCTGCCGAGGACGCCCCCTTGGTTTCGGCAAAGACCGGTATAAATATCGAAGAGGTTCTCGAGCGGATAGTTACCGATATTCCTGCCCCCGAGGGAGACCGAAACGCTCCTCTTAAGGCCCTTATTTTCGATTCCTACTACGACGCTTATAAGGGAGTTATCGTTTATTTCCGCGTTGTAAGCGGTAAAATAAAGGCGGGGGACACTATTAAAATGATGTCTACCGGAGCTACCTTCGACGTTGTTGAGGTAGGAAGAAAGAGAGCGACCTCGCTTGAGACCTGCGACTGCCTTGAAGCGGGAGAGGTCGGCTATCTCGCCGCATCTATTAAAACCGTCGTCGACGCTACCGTCGGCGATACCGTGACCCTTGCCGACCGTCCTGCCGACGAGCCGCTGGAGGGCTACCGTAAGGTAAATCCCGTCGTTTTCTGCGGAATATATCCCGCAGACGGCGCCCGATATTCCGATCTTCGTGAAGCCCTCGAAAAGCTTCAGCTAAACGACGCTTCTCTTCTTTTCGAGCCCGAAACCTCTACGGCACTCGGCTTTGGATTCCGCTGCGGCTTCTTAGGCCTTCTTCATATGGAGATAATTCAGGAGCGACTCGAGCGCGAGTATAATCTCGATCTTGTCACTACCGCTCCCAGCGTTGTTTACAAATTTGCGCTTACCGACGGAAGGACCGTCTTTGTCGACAACCCCACAAACTACCCCGACCCCGCTGCCATCGCCGAAGCATACGAGCCGGTAGCCGACGTTCATATCTACAGTCCCAGTGAGTACGTAGGCTCTATTATGGAGCTTTGTCAGCAGCGCAGAGGCGAATATACCGATATGAAGTATATGGGCGACCGCGTTGATATTCATTATATTATGCCTATGGGCGAAATAGTTTACGACTTTTTCGACGCCCTTAAATCCCGCACCAAGGGATATGCAAGCTACGACTACGAGCCTAAAGATTACGCTAAATCAAAGCTCGTTAAGCTTGACGTTATGCTTGCAGGCGACGTCGTAGACGCACTTTCCTTTATCGTTCATACCGATAACGCCTACCCAAGGGCCAGAAGAATTGCCGAAAAGCTTAAGGAATTCATTCCGCGTCAGCTTTTCGAGGTTCCCGTTCAGGTTGCGGTAGGCGGAAAGATAATCGCCCGCGAGACCGTCAAGGCAATGCGCAAGGACGTTCTTGCCAAGTGCTACGGCGGCGATATAACCCGTAAGAAAAAGCTTCTTGAAAAACAGAAGGAAGGTAAAAAGCGTATGCGTCAGCTCGGTTCGGTCGAGGTGCCGCAGGAGGCCTTTATGGCTGTTCTCAAGCTTGACGAATAATACCGAAAGGAGGCGGCTTATGTCTTCTAAACTAAATAAAGAAAATAAGACCTCCTTTTTAAAGAACGTCCTTATGCTGATGTTCTCACAGGTGGTCGTAAAGCTTTTAGGTCTCGTTTACCGCGTTGCGATAGTAGGCGCCGAGGGCTTCGGAGATACCGGAAACGGCTACTATTCGACCGGTTATCAGATATATATGATTCTTCTGGCAATATCTTCAATAGGTATTCCGAACGTTATCTCAAAGCTTGTAAGTGAGCGTGTTGCCTCGGGCGACTATAAGGGGGCACACCGGCTCTTCAAAATGGCCCTTAAGTTGTTTACGGGATTTGGAATATTCCTGTCTCTCGTACTTTTCTTTTCGGCCGACTTTATTGCGACCGACCTTCTTCACGCAGGCGGAGTAAAATACACCCTGATGGTTTTGGCTCCTGCCCTTACCTTCGTTTCCTGCTCGGCCGTTATGCGAGGCTATTTCGCAGGACTCGGAAGTATGAAGGCCTCGGGCTCATCTCAGGTCATAGAGCAGTTTTTTAACTGCCTGCTGTCTATCGGCTTCGTTTATGCCTGCGTCGGTAAGGATACCGCCGTTATGGCCGCCGCAGGAAACCTTTCTACGACCCTTGCCTGCGCCATATCTCTTTCATATTTAATAATCTTCTATCGCCGCCGAAGAGGGGAGATAAAAACCGAGATCTCCGCTCAGACGGTACCTCAGGAGGATAAAAGCAGAGGTCAGCTCGTTAAAATTATTCTGACCCTCTCTATCCCGATAACAATGAGCTCTCTCATAAGTACCGCAAACTCCGCTATCGATATCTTCACCGTGTCCGACGGTATTCAGAAGGCCTTTTCGGGAATTCTTACCTCTGCCGAAGCGCTGGAGCAAAAGGCAATGGAGCTTTACGGCACTATGCAAAAGGCTGAGGTCATAACCCATCTGCCTCTTGCCATAAGCGGAACCCTTTGCGCCGCTATAGTACCCGTAATATCCTCCCTTATCGCAAAAAAAGAGTATAAGGGACTAAGCGATAAAATATCCTCCGCTACTCTTATAAATTCCCTTATAATCTTCCCCTGTATGGGCGGAATAATGATTCTTGCCGCCCCCGTTTTAAAGCTCTTATACCCCAGTGCGCCGCAGGGAGACGTTATGCTCATACTGCTCTGTGTGACCCTGCCGTTTTCTTCGCTGACCTACGTTTTAAACGGTATTTTATACGGCGCAGGAAGGCAGTTCGTTCCCGCCGTATCCTTAGCGATAGCCTCGGCGGTAAAGCTTATACTGAATCTTGTTTTGATTCCTTATTTAAATATCTACGGCGCGATCATCGGAACCCTCGTTTATCAGGTCTTGGTTTTTGTGATAGAAGTGATCGTAGTATTCAGAACGGTGCCCATAAAGCTCGACCTTGTAAAGCTTTTCCTTAAACCTATGCTTTCCGCAGGAGTAATGACCGCCGTGGTATTCGGCTTCTTCCGCCTTATATCCGCTCTTTTCGAAAACGCTCTTTCAACCATGCTTTCGGTGCTTGTCGGAGCGATAGTCTACCTCCTTGTTATACTTCTTCTCCGAACACTTACGGAGGAAGATATCAAGGGTCTGCCTATGGGCGGAAAACTGAGTCGACTTTTTAAGAAACTGAGGCTTATATGATGAATAAAGAGTTTGACGTTATTCTTTTCGATCTGGACGGAACCCTTACCGACCCCGGTGAGGGTATAACGAATTCGGTGGCCTACGCCCTTAATAAATACGGAATCGTAAATACCGACCGAACCGAGCTTTATCCCTTTATCGGTCCGCCCCTTTACGCCTCATTTATGAAGTATTACGGCTTTACCGAGGAAGAAGCGGTAAAAGCGGTAGACTATTATAGGGAGTATTATAAAGATAAGGGGATTTTCGAAAACCGTCTTTACGACGGTATTGCCGACGTTCTTAAAAGGCTTACCGAAGCGGGAAAAGTCCTTCTCGTCGCTACCTCAAAGCCCGAAGTCTTCGCCAAGAGAATACTGAGCTACTTCGGTATCGATAAATACTTTGCCGTAATAGCGGGAGCGACGATGGACGGAAGTCTTATCGAAAAATCCGATATTATAAGCTACGCCTTTAAAAACTCGGGATTTTCTAAAGAAAACGCTCTTATGGTCGGAGACCGAAGCTTCGATATTCTCGGCGCTAAGGAGCAGGGGGTAACCTCGGCAGGGGTTCTTTGGGGCTACGGAAGCCTCGAAGAGCTTAAAAACGCAGGAGCCGATATGATCTTCGAAAGGGTAGAAGATATAGAAAAAATTCTTCTTTAAAACCTAAAATTGTTGAAACCGACGAAAGTTTGTTTTCGTCGGTTTATTTAGGACATAATTTGTTTACAAACGGTATAATTTGTGGTAGTATAACTCTGCAAAAATTTGTCGAAAAGAAATGTAAATTAAAAAATGAGTAAATGCTACATAAAACCAAAGCTTTTCTCGGTAATTAAAAACTACTCCTTCGGACAGTTTGGTAAAGACCTTACCGCGGGAATTATCGTTGCCATAATTGCCCTGCCCCTTTCTATCGCTTTGGCAATAGCGTCGGGCGTTGAGCCTGCCTGCGGAGTTTATACCGCGATCGCGGCCGGATTCGTTGTATCCCTTCTCGGAGGAAGCCGTGTTCAGATAGCCGGTCCTACCGCCGCCTTCGCTACCATCGTCGCAGGAATAGTTGCTTCAAAGGGAATGGGAGGCCTGTTCGTTGCCACCGTCCTTGCGGGAATTATTCTTATAGTAATGGGTCTTTGTAAATTCGGATCCCTTATAAAGTTTATCCCTACTACGATAACCGTCGGCTTTACCGCAGGTATCGCCGTTACCATTCTCGTCGGTCAGATAAAGGATTTTCTCGGTCTTTCCTATGCGTCGAGTGTAAAGCCCATCGAAACGATAGAAAAGATCGAGGCAAACCTTGCCGCCGCCTCTACCTTTACTTGGCAGGCCCTTGTCGTCGGCGCAGTATGTCTTGCGATACTTATAATCTATCCCCGTCTCGAGAAGCGTGTTCCCCCATCACTTATAGCGGTTTTTGCGGGAATTTTAATGGTTAAATTCATACCCGGCCTTGAGTCGGTCGCTACTATCGATACCCTTTACGATATACCTTCGGGACTTCCTGCGGTCTCCTTTGAGGGAGTCGACTTCTCTCTTTCGGGTATAGCCGCAGTTCTTCCCGACGCCTTTACGATAGCTATTCTCGCCGCAATAGAATCCCTTCTTTCCTGTGTTGTGGCCGACGGTATGGTAAGCTCTCACCATAACCCCAACGCCGAGCTGGTGGCTCAGGGAGCGGGTAATATTGCTTCGGTATTCTTTGGTGGAATTCCTGCGACCGGTGCTATAGCCCGTACTGCCGCAAACGCTAAAAACGGCGGCCGTACCCCTATTGCAGGTATGGTTCACGCGGTGGTGCTTCTCCTCGTTATCCTCTTCCTTATGCCCTACGCAGGCCTTATCCCGATGCCTACTATCGCCGCTATCCTTATTATGGTGGCCTACAATATGAGTGAGTGGCGCCGTTTCGTAAAGATATGCAAGGGCTCGCCCAAGAGCGACATAATCGTTATGGTAATTACCTTTGCCCTCACCGTTATTTTCGACCTTGTCGTTGCGATCGAGGTCGGAATGATACTTGCCGCTATCCTCTTTATGAAGCGTATGAGCGACGAGTCATCGGTCGTAGGCTGGAAGTATATCGACCACGAAAACGACCCCGATTCCATCGACCTGCGCTACGTTCCCAAAAACGTGCGGGTCTACGAGGTAAGCGGACCGCTCTTCTTCGGTGTTGCCGAAAAGATACTCGATATCAAGCTAAAGGATTATACAAAGGCGCTTATTATCCGTATGAGGTCAGTTCCCGCCCTTGACGCTACTGCGATGAACTTTTTGGAGCAGCTTTTCGAAAAATGCAAAAAGCAGGGCGTTACCCTTATCCTTTCCCACGTAAACGAGCAGCCCCTGGAGGTTATGAAAAAGTCAGGCTTCTTTGAAGCCGTCGGTGAGGAGAATTTCTGTCCTCATATCGACCAAGCCCTTAAAAGAGGCGCCGAGCTTTAAAAGCAAAACGGACGGAATTTTTCCGTCCGTTTTTTTGGTGCCTTATCTTATCATGGTCTGTATTCCTTCAACGAAATCGCCGACCGCCTTTACCGCCTTGGTGGAACCCTTCTGAACGTGATGTGTTTTCTTGTTCAGCATTGTCCGTCCAACGACCGATAAAATTGCGCCTGCCGCCATACCGACTACGGCACCTTTTGCAAAACCCTTTGCACTCATAAAAGATCCCTCGCTTTCCGCTATTATTGTTAGCCGAAAAGGAGGGATTATTTTTTATAAATTTTTCTATTTGGCGCATTGTAAAATGAACCTGCAATAGTAAGAAAACAGAAAAAAGTATCCATAGTGACGAACCTGTGGTAGAATTGAGATTGGACAACAACAATTCTGAAAGGAACATCACTATGGACATTCTAAAGTATACCAC